>JBLHKW010000182.1:0-9159 GCA_047618565.1 Planctomycetota bacterium | reverse complement strand
CGCGCGTCACGGGTACGGAGCCACGCCTATCGTCAACGGGTTCGCCCGTCCTGGGCCGTCGAATCCACCGACGACGGTCGCGGCTCCGAACCACGCCGTGCGAGCACCTCGCCTCCGACTGGCGCCTGACGTAATCCGCCATGTCTGAACCAGATGCGCTTCCCAAACCGATCCGCCCGATCCGTTGCACTGGCGAGTACGCAGCAAGCACGTCGCTATACAGAACCACCTGATCGGCGTTAGGCTGCCTGGGTCAGCCAATGGCAGCCGATTTGAACCAGAACGCCCGCGGAGCCCCGCACGCCAACCAAAACCAAACAACCAGGACGCGAACCATGAGTAACCCCTTCTTCTCAGGCGTCGGCGGGATCCTCAGCGCCGATATTGCCGTCCCGGAACACGATCGTGAACTGAGCTTCTACTCACGTGTCCTGACCACGGGTGAGAATCCACTTTGGCGGGACGACCTGATGAACAACCTTGGAATGCCGATCATCGGCCTGGGCGCGCGCATTGCGGAGTACGAAATGCTACCGCTGCAATGGATGCCGCACATCCAGGTCGCCGATGTCGCAACCAGTGTCGCACGTGCGCTGGAACTGGGCGGGGAGGAGCTCATGCGTTCCAAAGACGAGGGCGAAAAAAGTCAGTGGGCTGTTCTCCTCGATCCCAATGGGGCGGCGTTCGGGATCATCCCAGTCGTCCCTGCCGAGTCCATTTCCCCGGATGACGGCGGCGCATCGCGCGACGCCGCGGAGCGTGCGGGTTGCATTTCTTGGCTCAACCTGACGGCCCCTGACGCCCTGGCGACCCGTGACTTCTATCGACAGGTCGTGGGCTGGTCAGTGCAGAACGTCGAGATGGAGGACGCCAAAGACGCCTACATCGATTACGACATGCTCGGTGATGACGGGAACTCGGCGGCGAGAGTCTGTCACGCACGCGGCGCGCACCTGGGCCTGCCGCCGGTCTGGCTAGTTCACCTCCCCGTTGGCGATCTCCCCGAGAGTCTTCGTCGAGTGCGAGAGGGCGGGGGTGAGATCATCAAGGCGACGCAAAAACCAGATGGGGCATACGCATCTGCCGTTGTCCAGGACCCGGTGGGCGCGTGCCTGGCGTTGGTACCGGGATGAGGAAGCGCGTCACGGGTACGGCGCCGCGAGGAAATACGGAGTCGGGACTACTCTCGCCGTTTCCCAGCGTCCAACCGGATCAGATGGAGCACCTGCCGCCGGATGACCTGCAGCTGCATGTCAGTGACGGAAGTTTTCCGGACTCCGTGTGTTTCTCCGAGACTATGACCACAATCAGAATGACAGGCTGGCGCAGGGGGCTCAGAAAAGTGTCGCTCACACAGACACTCATGGAAACAGGATTGGGATTGAAAAACGCCAAGTCGTGCACCGACCGACTCCTCGAAGGAGACGTCATCGAGGTGCAGGTGGAACTGGACCAATCAGAAGACGTGTTGCGCAGCTTGCATCAGCTTGGGGTGGATGTGGAACTCACCGAGGACCCGCCTGACAAGCCGACGCAGACGGACGGCCCTTCGGACCGCCGCTGATCGGCGCAGGCGTTCGCCAGGCCCATGACAACACCTCCCGAAGAGGCACGGCCGGACTACTCGGGGATGACGGTCAATGAGAGACTGTTCAGTGCTGGCCAGCTCGCCGCGTTTGACAAGGCAGCACGATCGCGGGACCGCTCTCAGATGATCGACTTGCTCCGCCGCGTCGACGTCGAGAGACCTGAGTGGTCAGTGGACAAGATGCTGGACGACCCTGAGAAGTATGGATTCTGATCTACTGGAGCAGCTGCACAACAAGGCGGTGCACCCGGACGCCGCTCCGCGGCGCCGCTGATCGCCAAGCCGTTCGGCGTCCACTACCAAGCCATGAGTCATATCTTGTTCTACGGTCTATTCATGGACGCCGGTCTGTTGCGAGAGAAAGGGTTACATCCGACGCTGACGGGGCCAGCCCAACTGCCCGGGTATCAGATCCACATCGGAAATCGAGCGAGCCTGATCCCTGGTCCTCGATCGACCTCGTACGGCATGCTGATCCGTCTCCCAGATGAAGAAGCGGCCACGCTCTACTCGGCGCCGGACGTTAGCGACTATCGCCCGGACAACGTCAACGCCGTGCTTCTGAGCGACGGCACCGTTCAAAAAGCACTGTGCTACAACCTGCCTCAGGACCAGCTTGGCGCAGGAACGAACTCTGAATATGCTGAACGGCTCTCAGCACTTGTGCTGGAACTCGGGTTTCCACCGGCCTACGCAAGTGAAATCACCAGGCAACGCGATGCCTGACAGCTCGCTGTAGCGGAACCACCAGGCCATCGGAGCGCAGTGAACAAATACGTACCAGGACGTTCTGCGGGAACACCGGGTTCTGTGCGTAGGGCTGGCGTGATTCTTGCATCGGTCAGTGCAGTGATCGTGGTTGGCAACGAGGTATGCCAGCGCTTGGTCGCGCGAGGCCTGATCGACAACCACCTCCTCTTTGGATACCTCTCGGACCTCTTCGCAGTGCCCTTCACGGTTGGGCTCACCAACGCGATGGGCACGAGTCGGTTGTACTGGTACTGGCCGATCCTGTTTGGGTGCCTCTTCTCGCTTCTGGAGTTCGAGGGAGTCTGGGACCCCTGGGATATGGTGTGCTACTGGACCGGGGCGGTCATCAGCTATGGCGTCATGTTGCTTGTGGCGTTTGGCCGGAATCCAACGAGAGAGGCATGACCTGCCTTCGCAGACAGGCCGCGCTTCAGGCGGTCTGTTGAACGACGAACGCGGTGGTCGGGCGAGGAGCGGCGAGGAGCATGGCGGAGAGAAATCAGACGCATCACGACGGGGTGAAACTGTCGTGGATTTTCGTCGGGCTGTTGCTGCTGGTCGGGCTTGCGTTCGTGATTTATCGGCCGGACCGTCCGGTCGCCACCATCGCTCCGGGATCCTCCTCCGGCCCGGTGTTTGTTGTGCAGGTAATCCGGCCGCGGCTCGGCTTGCCGCTCGGCGGGATCCTTCCGCCGCAGCTCTTCGGGATCGAAGCTCACCTGGGGTTCGATTCGCAGAGTGCCGGCGCTCACATCCGCAATGTCGGTCCCGGGCGCCTCGAGCTTGGCGCCGATGGTTGGGACCTGGCCCTCGTGCTTGATCGTGACGGACGGGTGTCTCAGGAGAGTCGGGTGATCTTCGAGCTCAAGTTTCAGGAGGAACTCCGCAGCGTGCGATGCAGGCCCGGCGATCCCGCCGTCGGCACTTTCAGCACCACGGTGCTGGAGGGATCCGGCGAACTGGCCGGCAGCTTCGAGATCGAGCTCGCCCGCTGCGAAGACGCGCGGACGAGGGCGCCCCTCGGCTGGCCACCGGAGCCGCTCGTACTGCACGGGAGCTTCGACCGGCTAGCAGCCCGTGGTGAAAGTCACGGCGGGCTCGAAGCCGTCAGGATTCGATCTGGCAAGGCGCGCTGACGACGCGTATTCGTGGAGACTCGGAGGAAGCGCAACGCCGCCAGGGCGGAGCCTGGCGGAGTTGAGCGGGTCGTGAGTTTCACCACGGGCTGCTAGCGTCGGATACCGACGCGGAGCGACGCTGAGGCGGGCTCTCTGGCTTGGTGCATTCGGAGACCGGTCAGTCCCCGTCGCCGCCGCCGTAGCCGATGGCTTTCAGTGCTTCGAGCGTCGAGCCGTCGGGCTTGGTGTACGAGGAGGGGAAGATGCCTGCTCCGCGGGCTTCCTGTCCTACCAGCGTCTCGAGCGTGGCGTTCAGGTCGGGGTTCGCCTCGCTGGATATTGTCTCGCGCGGATCGTGCTCGAGATCGAAGATGCGCTGACCGACGATCTCGTGGGTGCCGAGGTCGAAGTGGCGCAGTAGCTTGTTGTTCTCCCAGACAACGCAGTCGTTCTCGACGCGGAAGCCGTCGGAGCGCGCGTAGAGCGGGCGAGCCGGGCCGGTGGAGTGGCCCTCGAAGGTCGGCACCAGTGAACGCCCGCGCATGGGGGCCGGTTGCGGCAGGCCCGCCAGATCGAGGAGCGTGGACGCGATGTCGATGTTGCTCACAGCTTCGTCAACGGTGCGCGCGGCGGGCAGGTGCTGGCTCTCCAGGACCCAGAGCGGGATGCGCAGGTTGAAGTCGTGCACCGTGCGCTTCTTGCGCCGGAACTGCTTGCCGTAACCGATCTCCTCGTCGTCCCCATGCGCCTCACCATGGTCGCTCGTCACGAGGAAGATCATGGAGCCCGCGTAGCGCTCCGCGAAGTAGTCGTAGAGCTCGACGATGCAGTCGTCGACGAACTCGCAGGCAGAGCTCAGGTCCCCATCGAACGGCGCGGTTTCCCAGCGCGCCTGCCCCTGCCTGCGGCCGTGTACATCGATGTAGTGAACGTAGGTGAGCTCCGGTTCCGCGAGCGCGCGCTCGTCGTAATGCTCGCGGACGGCGCGATTGAGGTTGTCGCCCCACATGCGGTCGGTCCAGGCGGTCTGCCCCTTGCGCTGCTCGCGGTGCGCCTTCGTGCCGCCGTCGCGCCAGTTTCCGTGGTCGTTGACGAAGGACACGTCGTAGTGGGAGAAGTCCTCGTGGAAGGGGTTCCAGGTGCCCAGGAATGGGTTCGCGACGAACCCTGCGGCGTGGTAGCCGGCGCTCGTCAAGATGCGTTGCACGAGCGGGACGTCGCGCGAGAAATAGGTCAGCTCGGTGCCATCGTCGGAGTCGGTTGCACCGTGTTCCTGGGGGTAGAGACCGGAGAACATGCTGACCACCGACGGGTAGGTCCAGGGCGCGGCCGACCGGGCGTTGTCGAAGATGACTCCGCGCTCCGCCAGCGCTCGGGTGCGCGGCATGGAGCGGTCGGCCACGTCCTTGCGAAGCTGGTCGACCAGGACGACGACCATGTGCGGCGGCTCGCGGTCAACTTCCGGCGCACACCCGGCCGCGAGCGCGACCAGGAGCACAAATCGAGGGATCAGGCAATGCATGCCGCTATTCTGCGCGACGCAGCGCCACGACGAAAATACGGAGCCAGGACAACTTTCGCCGTTTTCCAGTTTCAAGCGAGATCAGGCCGAGGCCGGGTGGTCGGACGACCCGAGGTTGAACCGAGATTACGGTGCCAGGATCAAGCTCACACCAACCTGATCCTGGTTCACATGTCCACGATTCATGACGAGGTGCAAGTCCCGGGGGCGCCCCCTTTTTATCGTCACTGCTTCGCAGGGATGATCGCGAGCGAGCGTTGGCGCAATTGAAGACGAATGAGCCAGGGTCAGGTTGGTGTGAGCTTGATCCTGGCTCGGTACATCGGGTTGACGGTTTCGAGGTTCTCGGCTAGCGTAGATCGTTCGTTCTCCGCCGGACCCGACAGGACCCTGATGATTCATCGCAGCGCTCTCGCGCCTCTTATCGCACTGTTCATGTCCGTTGGAGTGGCGCCTGCCCAGGAGCGCCAGTCACGCGTCGCGTGGCACTTTGTGGATCAGGCCACCGTGCCGGATCTTGCGCGGGACATGCCCGAGCACGTGCGCATGCTGTATGCGGACACGGTCAACATGCGCGATGTGCAGCGCGCGTTCGATGCGTTCTACGCTGGCCGAGATTCTGACGCGCCCTTCGAGGACCTGGAGCGGGATCCCTACGCGAAGTTCTTCTATCAATGGTTCCAGGCGGCGCGGGACTACGTGGACGACGACGGCATCGTGCGCGCCATGGACACGCGGCAGCTGTTGCGGCATCGGGCGGTGACGGCCCAGGTTCCCGCGCCTTCCAGTGCAACGACTGGCGTCCAGGGGCCGGCCAGCACGTGGTCCTTCGTCGGGCCGGAGCGCACCCTGTGGCGCGCGGACCACGATGCGAGTCAGCCGGCCGCGCCGTGGCAGGTGAACATCTACTGCATCGCCGCGGCGCCCTCGGACCCGGACACGCTTTACTGTGGCAGCGAAACGGGCGTGCTCTATCGGTCGGTGGACAAGGGGCAGAACTGGATTCCATACAACGACTTCAACTGGGGCGCAGCGATCCTGTCGGTCGCCATCCACCCGACGGATCCGGACACGGCATTTGCGGCGACCAACACGGACATCATCCGTACCACCGACGGCGGCGGCACGTGGAGCATCGTCAGGACCGAGAGCGGTCTGAGTTGCAACTCACTGGCCATCAGTCCGACCTCGCCGTCGACCATGCTCGCCGGAACGGCCAACGGCTTGCTGCGCAGTACCGACTCGGGCGGAACCTGGAGCACGGTCCTCTCGGAGCGCGTGGACGATGTGGAGTTTCGGCCGGGGGATGGCGGGACCGCGTACGCCCTGACCCGCACCGGTTCACCGGACACCTACACCCTGTACAAGTCCGTCGATAGTGGCGCGACGTTCATGGCCAGCATGAGCGGCTGGGGCACGCTGTACGAGCACAGCGGGGGGCGCTTGAGCGTCACGCCCGCGGACCCGGACTACGTCTACGCGATCCTGCTCACCCACGACGGATCCGGGAACGATCAGAAGCCCTACATCCTGAAGAGCGTCGACAGCGCGGCTTCCTGGTCGACCGTCGCGACGTGCAACGGTGCCATCTGTCCTCTGAACAACGGCCAGGGCTACTACGACCTGGACATCGTCGCGTCGCACACGAATCCGGAACACCTGATCGCAGCGACCACCAGCGCGTACCGGTCGACGGATGGTGGCGCGACCTGGACGCTGGTCGGTGGCTATGGCGGCCCCTTCGGGATTCACCCGGACATCCAGGCCATGATCTCGATCGTCGACGGCGCGACGGAGGACACGTGGATCGCCACCGATGGAGGCGTCAACCATTCGACGGACTTCTACGCGAACACCGCCAACTGGGAGCCGCGTATCGACGGGCTCGATGGCACGGACCTGTGGGGCTACGCGCAGGGCTGGAACGAGGACTTCATGGTGGGCGGGCGCTACCACAACGGGAACACCGCGCTGCACGAGAACTATCCCGCGCGCCAGGCGCTGCGACTCGGTGGGGCCGAGAGTCCGACGGGATGGGCGCTGCACGGTCGCGAGCGCTTCGCAGCCTTCGACGATATCTCGGAGCTGATCCTGCCTGCGAGCGTGGACCAGGCCCCGGAGGGTTCGTTCCTGTTCACGAAGCATCCTCAGATCTACTACTACGGGGACGCGTTCAGTCGAGTGCTGGTGGATCCGCAGGACTTCATGACGGTCTACGTTGGCGAGGGGGCCGCGTTCTGGCGTTCCCGTGATGGCGGCGCGAGCTGGGAGGATACGCACACCTTCAATGGCCTCGTGTACCACTTCGACATGTCACGTGCGGACCCGGACGTGATCTACGCCACGACGGACATGGGTTTTCGCCGGTCGGTCGATCGTGGCGAGACGTTCCAGGGCCGGCCGAAGCCGCCCGGGTTGACCAACTACTACGCGCAGAACCTTCGCGTCGCAGCGAGCTCCACGGACCCGGACACCGTGTGGGTCCTCAACCAGCGAGCGGGCGCGAACAGCTCGCTCGGACGCGTGTTCGTCTCGCACGATGGGGCGGCCTCGTGGATCGATCTGACGACGCCCATGCTTGCCGGCCGGAAGTGGACCTCCATCGCGCACCAGGCCGGCACCAACGGGGGCATCTACATCGCTTCGCGCAGGGGCGAGGCGGGCGGCAACCCTGCGCGTGTCTTGTACCGTGACGCGACCATGGGCGACTGGGTGGACCATTCCGCCGGGCTTCCCTACAGCGCGAACCCGATCAAGCTGTTGCCGTTCTACCGCGACTCCAAGCTGCGCTGGGCGGGCAACCGAGGCATCTGGGAGATCGACTTCATCGAGCCGAACTGGTCTCCGATGGCGCAGCCCTTCGTGAGCGGAGGCACGCAGATCTGCCTGCGCGATGTGGTCGAGTTCGATAGCTACTCGATCTGCACGGGGGATGCGACGTACAGCTGGAGCATTCCGGGCGCGGACTGGACCACCGATCTCCTTCAGCGAGAGGTCCACGCGACCTACCCGATGCCGGGGACCTACACGGCGTCGCTGACGATCACCCAGGGCGCGCAATCCGACACCGAGTCGATCGAGATCATCGTTCAAAACGAATGCGACGCGGACCAGCGGCCTGGTAACGCGCTCGCCCTGAGCGGCGCATCCGGTGACTATGCCGCCACATCGTCAGCGCTTGGGATCACCACGAACACCCTGACGATCAGCGCCTGGATCAAGCGTGATGGTCCCCAGGAACCCTACGCGGGAATCGTCTTCATGCGCGGAAGCACGGCGCACGGGCTCAACTTCCGCAACGGGACGAACATCGGCTTCCACTGGAACAACAACCAATGGTCGTGGAATAGCGGTTTGACCGTGCCTGACGGCGTTTGGGCGCACGTGGCGATGGTGGTCAATCCGACGGAGACCACGCTGTACCTGGACGGTCGGCCCGCTCAGAACGGGGCCAATCCGCCCATGGCGACCTTCGACGACGTGATGAACTTCGGCGCTGATCCGCCCTGGGGCGCACGGCGTTTCCGGGGAGAGATGGACGAGGTGCTGATCCACGACCGAGCCCTGAGTCAGGACGAGATCCGCGAGCTCATGCACCGCACGAGGCGTCCGCAGGACGACCCGAGTCTGATCGGATACTGGCAGTTCAACCGCGAGCAGGGCGTCGTTACCGATCGTGTCGCGACGAACCACGTCAGCTTGATCGGCGGCGCCGCGCGCGTGCTCTCGACAGCGCCGGTTGGATCCGGGGAGAGTGCGCGCCTCGATGTGAGTGCCCCGGGCGCCTTCGTCTTCGGTTCGACCGGCCTGACCCTGGAGTTTCAGGCCGGCGCAGCTACGTTGCCCGGCGGCGAGGTCTGCGTGACCCGCATCGACCACGCCTCCGACGAGTCGCCGCCAGGTGCGGTCACCGAGGTCTACTGGGCCGTTCACAACTACGGCACCAACGCGGCGTTCACCGAGCTCGAGAGCCTCCAGTTCGGGCCCACACACATCCCGAGCTTCCTGCCGGGTCGCCCCAACACGGTCGATCTCTACCGCCGCAACCCCACTGCCCACGGCCCGACCTGGGGCGCCGCGGTCGACCGCTCGGATGCGGTCACCGGCGGACCCACGGGAAGCGCGCGTTTCGACCAGGGCAACGGCCAGACGAGCTTCGGTCAGTACGTCCTGTCCTTCGA
>JBLHKW010000181.1:0-9179 GCA_047618565.1 Planctomycetota bacterium | reverse complement strand
GACCAGGGACCCGCCTGTCTCTGGCGCCAGCCGATCGGCGGCGGATACGCCTCCTTCGCGGTCGCCGCGGGGCGCGCGGTGACCATCGAGCAGCGCCGGGCCATGGAGGCCGTCGTCGCCTACGACGTCGCCACCGGACGGGAGCTCTGGGCCCACGAGTACCCGGCGCGCTTCACCGAGCCCCTGGGCGGAGAGGGACCGCGGGCCACCCCGTTGATCGCCCATGCCATGGCACGCCCCCTGGTCGTCGCGCTCGGCGCCACGGGACACCTGACATGCCTCGATCTCGCCAGTGGATCGAGCGTGTGGCACCGCAACGTGCTGGAAGACGCAGCGGCCGGAAACCTGACCTACGGACTGACCGCGTCTCCGATCCTGGTCGACGGCCAGGTCATCGTTCTCACCGGCGCGCCAGGGTCCCCGCAACTCGTGCACGCATTCCGGATCGACGACGGCGAGCCCATCTGGTCCGCCCTGAGCGATGACGGCAGCTACGCCACACCGATGCACGCTCGCCTGGCGGGGCGCGACCAGCTGATCGTGGCGAGCGCGAGCCGCGTCGTCGGACTCGACGCGAGTGACGGCGCGCTACTCTGGGATTTCCCCTGGTCGGTCATGGTCGGCCTGACCCTATCGCAACCGATCGTGATCGAGTCCAGACGCGTGCTGCTCTCGGGCGGGTATGGAAAGGGCTCGGTGCTGATCGAGATCGAGGCTAGCGACGGTGCGTTCGAAGCGCGCGAGGTCTGGCGCAGCATCCGCTTGAAAGCGAAGTTCAACAGCCCCGTCGCCCACAACGGCCACGCCTACGGGCTCGACGAGGGCACCCTGGTCTGCCTCGATCTGGAGACCGGCGAGCGCCTCTGGAAGGGCGGGCGCTTCGGATACGGTCAAACGCTTCTGGCGGGTGAGCGCCTGATCGTCGTCAGCGAGTCCGGCGAGCTCGCCCTGGTCGCGGTCACGCCCGACGGGTACGACGAGCTCTGTCGGTTCCAGGCGATCAGCGGAACGACGTGGAACAACCCTGCCTTCGCCTCGGGCAAGCTGCTGATCCGCAACGCCGTCGAGATGGCGTGTTTCGACCTGCGTCAGCCCTGATCAGCGCTGCGCGCGAAAGCGCGCCACCTGTCGCACGACCGCGAGCTCGGCCGCGAGCAGAGCGCCACCGGCTGCTCCACGGATCGTGTTGTGGGACAGGGTCACGAAGCGCCAGTCCAGGATCGAGCAGGGCTTCAGGGCCCCGATCAGCACGGACATGCCGGCGCCCGTGTCCCTGTGCAAGCGCGGCTGGGGCACGGCAGGCCCCGGAAGGAACACGGTGGGTCGTTCCGGCGCACTCGGCAGGCAATGCTCCTGGGGCACGCCCTTGAAGCTCTGCCAGAGTCCGCGCAGGGTCGCCTCGTCGGCGCGTTGCTCGAGCTCTACCGAAACGGAAAGGACGTGACCGTCGACGACCGGCACGCGGTTGCACTGCGCACTCACGACCAGATCGTGATGCTGGACCAGGCCGCCTTGCACGCGGCCGAAGATCCTGGGCACCTCGGTCTCGAGCTTCTCTTCCTCGCCGGCGATGAACGGAATCACGTTGTCGATCAGGTCCAGACTCGGCACGCCCGGATGACCGGCGCCCGAGGCCGCCTGCAGGGTCACGACCTGAACGCGCTTGACGCCCAGGGCACGTTCTAGCGGCGCCAGCGCCAGGCTCAGGCCGATCGAGGAACAGTTGGGGTTCGCCAGGATCGCTCCGCCCGACTCGGGTAGCAGCTCCAGATGCTCGGGATTGACCTCGGGCACGAGCAGCGGAACGTCCGCGTCCATGCGGTGTGCGCTGGCGTTGGTCACGACGAGCGCGCCCGTGGCCGCGAGGGAGCGCTCGAGCTCGCCCGCGGTGCGCGCGTCCAGGGCCGAGAAGACCAGCGGGCAGTCGGACCTGGGTTCGCTGGGTTGCAACACGAGGTCGCCCAGATGGGCCGGGATCGGCTCGCCCTGCAGCCAGTCGACCGACTCACCGTAGCGCTTGCCTACGCGTCGCTGAGACGCACACAGGGCGACCACGTCGAACCAGGGGTGCTGTGCCAGCAGGCAGACGAAGCGCTGACCGACGGCTCCCGTGGCGCCGTACACGGCGACCGGAATCTTGTGCGTCAACCCGGGCGCGAAACTCACGGCGACTCGAACAGGGTGGCCCCGTTCATTCCGACCGACGGCTCGAGATCGAGCAACTGCAACAGGGAGGGGGCCACGTCCGCCAGCACGCCCATCTTGCGCAGCGGCGCTCCCTTGAGCTCCTGTGAGCAGAAGACGATCGGAACGGGACTGAGCGTGTGGGCGGTATGCGGCTGGTCATTCTTCGCGTCCCACAGCATCTCGGCGTTGCCATGGTCCGCGGTGATGACGGCCACGCCTCCGCGCTTCTCGATCTCCGGGATGATGCGGGCCAGGCACGAATCGACCTTGGCGACCGCACTGCAGGCGGCGTCGAAAATCCCCGTGTGACCGACCATGTCCGCATTGGCGTAGTTGATGATATAGACGTCCGTTGCGCCCTTTTCGACGGACTCGAGGACCGCGCGCGTCACGCCCTCGGCGCTCATGTCGGGCTGCAGGTCGTAGGTCGCCACCTTCGGGCTAGGAACGAGCAAGCGCTCCTCCCCCGTCAGAGGTTCCTCACGCCCGCCGGAGAAGAAGAACGTCACGTGCGCGTACTTCTCGGTCTCCGCGATGCGCGCCTGCCGTAGCCCGGCCGCGCTCACGATCTCCGGAAAGATGTCCTTCAGTTCGGGGCGCTCGAAGGCGACGGCGAACGGGAAGTCGGCCCTGTAGCGCGTGGCCGTCGCGATCTCCACCGGAACGAAGCGCCGGCGCTCGAAGCCTTCGAAGGACTCGACCCCGAGCGCTTCGCTGATCTCGCGCATGCGGTCCGAGCGGTAATTGAAGCAGAACATCCCGTCGCCCTCTTCGAGGCGTCCCGCACCTGGCTCGCCGATGACCGCGGGTTCCACGAACTCATCGCCGCGATCGGCCGCGTAGGAAGCCTGCAGCGCCTCGAGTGCGCTCGGATACACATCGCCCTCCGCCAGGGTCAGCAGGTCGTAGGCGCGTACGACCCGTTCCCAGCGCTTGTCCCGGTCCATGGCCCAGAAGCGTCCCACCACGGATGCGATGCGACCGACACCCGCATCGCGCATGTCCGCCTCGAGCTGTTCGAGGTACACACCGGCCGAACGGGGTGGCGTGTCGCGCCCATCCGTCACCACGTGCACCAGAACCGACGCGCCATCGAGGCCGCGCTGCGCAGCCATCTTCAACAGAGCGCGCAGGTGTGCATCGCTCGCGTGTACGCGGCCATCCGAGAGCAAGCCAAACAGGTGCAGGCGCTTGCCGTCGCGCTTGACGCGCTCCATCAGAGCGCCGATCGCTTCGTTGTCGTGGATCGATCCCGACCTGATGTCCCGGTCGATGCGGCTGAGGTCCTGGAAGATCACACGCCCCGCTCCCAGGTTCATGTGCCCGACCTCGCTATTCCCCATGACCCCGAGCGGCAAGCCTACCTCCTCGCCGCAGGCCTGCAGCAGGGTGTTCGGATAGCGCCCGAGCAGGTCATGGAAGTACGGCGCATGGGAGCGGATGGCATTGCCCTCGGGGTCGATGCGGTGTCCCCAACCATCCAGGACGATCAGCAGCAGCGGGCCCTTCATGAGCGATCGCAATCCGGGTCGAGAAACGGGCGGAGTCGGCTGTGAAGCATGACGGATTGTGCGGGCGGAACCGCCCCGGGTAGGGTCAGCCCGGTCGGTGGAACCGGGACCTTCAGGAATTGCAGGGACGCCGATTCTAAGGGCGATCAGCGCGCCACCCGCCCCTCCCAGGAGCAACTTTTGCCAGAACGGCAGCCTTCGGCACGCCGAGTGCACCATCAACCTAAACGACTACTCACACAGCAGTTACGCGCATTCCAGAGACCCGCTTGGAGCAAGATTCCCGAGTTTTCACGCCGAATTGCCCGTCCTACACACGATCTTGCGGATACGTAAGCGGGGCCCGAGCCCCTTCCGTATTAGTTAACTGCCCCTGAACCTCCGCTGAGGGCCCATCAGCCCGACGGCCGTGAAAGTCGCGTTCATCACCCCCGAGCTCCAGTCACTGGTCAGGCGTACACAGCTGGCCGAGATTGCAGAGCAGCTCCCCAGCACGCTGCGTCACGCCGGAACGGACGCGCGCGTGTTCCTGCCTTTCCATCAGGACATCGCCCCCGAGATGCTGACGGAGCTGAGCGTCGTCGGGACCGTGGAGGTCAAGGACGACGGCTCCACCCTCTCCCTGACGGTGCACGCCGGTATGCTGGGCCAGCTCCCGGTCTACCTGATCGATCACCCCGCGCTGTTCCGCACGCGCCATCCCTACGGCGACGACTCCGGGCCCTACGCGGACAACTGGCGCCGCTACGCGATCTTCAGCCGCGCGGTTCTCGAGGCCATGCAACTGACCGGCTTCAGCCCGGACGTCATCCACTGCCTGGACTGGAGCGCAGGACTCGTGCCGCTCATCCAGGAGCTCGAGTACATCGGACGCGACCACGCCGCCGCGCGCGCCGGCACCTACTTCGCGGTGCACAACATGGCGATGCAGGGCGCCTTCGAGCGTGAAGTGCTGCCCAAAATCGGTATCCCCCACAGCTACTTCCGCGCCATCGAAGGCGTCGAGCAAGGGGGCAAGGTCAACTTCCTCAAGGCCGGCGCCGAGTTCGCAACCGTCGTCGGAACCCAGTCCCCGGCGCAGGTCGAGCGCGTTCAGCAACTCGACGGCGGCAACGGAATGGAGGCAACCTTCCGGCGCCGTAGCAAGGAGCTGCTCGGACTGCTCAACGGTATCGACTACCGCGCCTGGGATCCGAGCAACGATCCGCTGCTCGCACAGAACTACGCGGCGACGGACGAGGACCTGGCCGGCAAGCGCAAGTGCAAGGCCACCCTGCAGGCGGGCCTGAAGCTCGACAACGGGCCGCGTACGCCACTCGTGACCATCATCGGGCGCTTCGACTCGGACAGTGGCTTCGATGTGCTGGCGGAGGCGCTGACGCCGATGCTGGAACGCAACATCGAGCTGGTGCTCATGGGGCCTGGTCAGGTGGAGATTCTGGATCGACTGCGCACGGTCGAGCAGACGTTTGCGGGGCGCTGCCGGTTGATCGACGCCTACCACGTGGGCACGGCGCACACGCTCCTGGGCGGCGCCGACATCCTCCTGCTCCCTGGCCACTTCCACTCGTCCAACGCCCTGTGCGCGATTGCGATGCGCTACGGCGTGGTCCCGATCGTCTACTCCAAGAGCGGCCTGGAGGACACGGTCAAGGGCTACGAGCAGGACGCGGCCAAGGGCCTCGGCTTCCTGTTCTCGAATTACACATCGGAGAGCTTGCTCGAAGGTGTGGACGCCGCTCGCGCGCTCTACAAAAAGGCGCCCGAGTGGAAGACGCTGGTACAGCGCTGCCTCAACCTGGACTTCTCGTGGCAGGAGAGCGCGCGCAACTACCTCAAGGCATACCGCCGGGTCACGCGCCGCACCAAGGAACGGCGACGCGCCTGAGCGTGCCTGACCGCGATCGGCAGGCGCGCGATCGTGGGCGCCCCCGACCCGTGAGCCCCCCCCCCAGCCGCAGGATCGTCGGGCTCGATTTCGGCGGTAGCGCAATCAAGGGTGGCGCGATCACCCACGCCGGGGAAATTCTCGAGGAGAGCTCGATCCCCACCGACCTGCAGTCAGGTGCCGCGAGCGTCCTGGATCGCGCGGCCGCCTTCGCGCGCCAGCTCGGCGCCGGCGATGAGACGCCGCTGGGCGTCGGCTGTCCGGGTCTGATCGGGCGCGAGAATGGCACCATCCTCGACAGTCCGAACCTTCCGCAGCTGGAGGGACTGGCACTGGCCGAGGAGCTGGCGCGGCGCATCGGCTTGACCAGCGCCCGGGTGCGACTCGAGAACGACGCAAACGTGGCCGCCCTGGGCGAGCTGTGGCTGGGTGCGGCACGGGGTCGACAGAACGTCCTGGTGCTCACCCTCGGCACGGGCATCGGCGGCGGACTGATCCTCGATGGCAACCTGTACAGCGGCCCGCACGGGCGCGCAGGCGAGATTGGACACGTCTCGATCGAACCGTCGGCGGCTCCGTGCGCGAGCGGCGTGCCCGGATGCCTGGAGGGATTCGCGTCCGCCACCGCCGCGTCCCGCCGTGCGCGGGAGCGTGGACTGCCCGAGGCGAATCCCGGCAACCTCGAACTCCTGGCCACGATCGCGCGCCAGGCCGCGGGCCCGGAACGCGACCTGTTCGTGGAGATCGGCCGCGACCTCGGCCACGGACTGGCGCTCACCAGCGTGCTGCTGGACCTGACGAGCTACGTTTTTGGAGGTGGCTTCTCGGCCACACTCGACCTGCTCGAACCCGGAATCCGCAGCGGTTTGACGGAGCGCTCCTTCGGCCAGCGAGAGATCGAGCTCATGCGCGCGGAGCTCGGCCCCAGCGCAGGCTGGATCGGCGCCGCGAGCCTGCACCGCACGACCTGACAGGATCGCCCTGTCCGCCCCGGCCCGCATGCTGGCAATGCGCGCGCGGTCGTTACAATCCGCGCCGGATGGACAAGCAGGTAGAGAGCGAGATCCTGGCCATCGTGGGCGCGCGCGGGCTGCTGCGCGAGCGCACCTCACGGGTGGCCTACGAGAGTGACGGGCTGACGCTCGAGCGGCAGGTCCCGGAGCTCGTGATCCTGCCGCGCACGACGGCCGAGACCCAGGGCGTGATGCGCATCCTCCACCGGCATGGAATTCCACTGGTCCCGCGCGGCGCAGGGACAGGCCTGTCCGGCGGCGCGACGCCGGTGCCGGGCGGGGTGGTCGTCGGACTGGCGCGCATGCGGGACGTGCTCGAGATCAACCCGGAGGACCGCTTCGCCCGCGTGCAAGCCGGCATCGTCAACATCGAGCTGACCCGCTCGTGCGCGGCACACGGGCTCTTCTACGCCCCCGACCCTTCCAGCCAGATGGCCTGCACGATCGGCGGCAACGTGGCCGAGAACTCCGGTGGACCGCACTGTTTCCGGCACGGCTCGACGACGCGCCACGTCCTGGGCCTGGTGATCGTGACGCCCGAAGGCGAGCTGCTCGATCTATCACAACCCAGCGTCGACCCGTCGGGTTATGACCTGGCCGGCCTGTTCGTGGGATCCGAGGGAATGTTCGGCATCGCGACCGAGGTCACGCTGCGCCTGACGCCGGTGCCGCCGGTAACAGAGACGCTGCTCGCCATCTTCCCGACCCTCGATTCGGCCTGCGATAGCGTGACCGACATCATCGCCGCGCAGCTCGAACCGTCCGCGATCGAGATCCTCGATCGCCTCACGATCCAGGCCGTCGAGGCGAGCGTGTTCGCGGCGGGCTATCCCAAGGATGCGGAGGCCGTGCTCCTGCTCGAGATCGAAGGGTCCGCGATCGAGGTCGAGGAGACGACCCAAGGCATTCTCCCGATCCTGGAACAGCATGGGCAGCTGGAACTGCGACGCGCGCGTGACGTCAAGGAGCGCGCAGCCCTGTGGGCCGGCCGCAAGGGAGCGTTTGGCGCCATGGGTCGCATCGCGCCCGATCTGTATGTTGCCGACGTGGTCGTTCCACGCACGCGGCTACGGGAGATCGTGAATATCGCGACCGCCATCTGTGCGCAGCGCGGGTTGAAGATGTCGAACGTCTTCCATGCGGGCGATGGCAACCTGCATCCCAATATCTCCTACGACCGCCGCGACGCGGATGAGGTCGAGCGGGTACTCGAAGCGGGGCGCCTGATCATGAAGGCCTGCGTCGAGGTTGGAGGATCCCTGACCGGAGAGCACGGTGTCGGACTCGAGAAACGCGCCGAGATGGCTCTCCTGTTCACGGACGATGACCTGGCGACCATGGAACGTGCACGCAACGCACTGGACCCGCAGCGGCGCATGAACCCGGGCAAGATGCTCCCCATGCGCGGTTGTCGCGAGATCCACACGGCCCCCCCGATCGCATTGCGCGCCAGAGCGGAGCTGCCATGAGTACGCGCGCGCTGACGGTAACCGAGGCCCTGGACGCCGACGGTATCCAGGTCGAGCCCGGGCCCCACGCCCCGACCGCACTGCCCTCTGACGAGACCGAGGTCGCCCGGATTCTGAAACGGGCGAGCGCGGATCGCTGGCGCCTGCTGCCCTCTGGACTGGGCGGCAAGCTGGCACGCTGCCGACCGGAAGTCCTGTCCGGCCAGTTCGACTGCGTCCTTTCGACGCGCCGTCTCGACAAGGTCGTGGCCTACGTGCCCGGTGACGGAACATTGACCGCGCAAGCGGGCTGCCGCATGGACGAACTCGCGCAGCATGTCAGCGAGCACGGACACTACCTGACGCCGTCGGTCCCCCACCCGGATCAGGCCACGCTGGGCGGCACCCTGGGCGCGGGCATCTCGGGCCCCGAGCGCATCCGTTTCGGCCCTGCGCGGCACCACGTACTCGGAATGCGCGTCGCCCTCGCGGACGGGACACTCGCGACGAGTGGCGGACGCCTCGTCAAGAACGTCACCGGGTTCGACCTGCAACGCCTCTACTACGGATCGCGCGGTACCCTCTGCGTCATCCTCGAGGCCAGCCTCAGACTCTTCCCGATGCCCGAGGCCGAGCAAACCTGGCAGCTCGAGTCACACAGCGTCGACGATCTCCTGGACGCGTGCACGAAGCTCGCCGCGCTCCCGCTGCGACCGCTCGCGGTGATCCTGACCAGGGACGCGCTGGGCGAGGTCTGGTCACTCGACATCCACATCGCTGGCCGCCCGCGCCAGCTTGCAGCCGAGCGCGAGCTCGGCCTGGGTAGCCTCGGACAGGCGCAGCTGACGGTGATCGAGGGGCCGCAGGCGCGCCTTTGCCGTGAACGCAACCAGCGCGAGGCGTATGCCATCGATCGCCCACCGAGCCTGCGCATCACCTGCCTGCCGTCGAGACTGGGACATGCCCTCGCGACACTGGACCGGGAGCTCGACCTGCCCTTCCAGCTACGTGCCGAGCCCCACGTCGCCTCGATCGACGTGTGCCTCGAGCCGCAGACCGCGACGGGATCGGCTGCGGATCTGGTCGAGCCCGTCGGCCGCCTGGCGCGCGCCCTGCGCGAGCACGGCGCACA
>JBLHKW010000180.1:0-9359 GCA_047618565.1 Planctomycetota bacterium | reverse complement strand
GTTACGCAGGGCCACGGCGCGCAGCTCGAGGTACTTGCGCAGGCCTGGGTCCTCTGCCAGCACGGCCGCATCTTCGAGCAGAGCAGCCGCGGCATGCGTCTCTTGCGCGAACGCCTGCGAGTAGGGCCTCGAGACAAGGCCGCCGTTCGCGTCGCGCTCGATGACCGTGTACAGGTCCTCGAAGGCTTGCTTGTCCTCCGGATGCGAGGCGAGATGCGCTTCGAATTCCTGCTTCGTGATATCGGCCGGGTAGAAACCGGAGCCGGCCGGCTTGGCCCCGACGCCATCGATGAACGGTGCGTTGCCCTCGAGTCGATCCCAGGGTCCGTAGTTGACCTCCGCGTAGCGCCGCATGCCCGCGTCCTCGATGCCGGCGAGCAGCGCATCGCGATCGCCGCAGGCCTGCTTCCAGAACACCGCATCCATGTGGGTGGCGGCCTCGATCAGCAGCGGCAGCATCGAGCGCTCAGCTTCCGTGAGCCCGCTCGTGTCCGCGGTCAGGGGCACGGTCACGTAGACGCCAGCCTTGGCGCCGGAGCCAATCGGCGTGGACTCCGTTGTGGATGCGCAGGCGGCGAACAGCGACAGGACGAAGGCCGCCGCGATGGGCGTGCGACGGATCGGAGCGTGGGTGATCATGGGGAGATGCTAGCCGAACATCCCGCCGATGCGGGTTCAAACCCTGTACGGCGTGCTGGCGGGGCTGGAGATTGCGCGCGGGCGACGGGAATCCAGGGAAAGGGGGGGCTATCTGGCGTCGATCCAATCCGGGCTAGCAGCCCGTTGAAAAAGTCAGCCGGCACCAGAACAGCATCATCCACTTCGGTGCGGCGCCTGAAAGCCTCGCCGAATCCACCGATTCGCCTGCGTTTCCAGACACCACACCGAAGCGGATGCTACTGCCCTGGCATCCGGAGCACTTTATCAACAGCCTCCTAGCCGCCGAGGGCCGCTTCGGCGCGCCTGCGCCAGCGCATGACGTCCGAGTTCGCCCAGGCTTCGGGGTCGCTCGTGGTGATCCTGTCCCATTCGGTCATCCCGCGCGCATAACACTCGCGCGCTGCTTCGTCGTTATCCAGACCGTCGTAGATGACGGCGCGCACGAACTCCAGCGCGCCGGGTGTCAGGACGATGAAGTCCGGAATCCCGAAGCGACCCTGGACGATCGCGAGCGCGCCCTCGAAGTCACCCATCTCGACGTGGGCCACGGCGTCGACCACCCAGTAGCGATCGTATTCTGCTTCGATTGCGGAATGCTCCTCGAGCGCCTGAATCGCGACCTCAGGCGCTCGTTGCTGGGGGTCCGGGTGTGCGACGAGGGCGTAGGCGTAGGCCACGATGTGGCCGATGCCGGTCGCGCGCTCGAGCTCTGCGATCACCTCGTCCTGGGTGACCTGGCCCAGATAGAAACGCGCCGAGCGCAGGTCGGGCTCCACATCCATCACCGGGTCCAGGTCACGTGCACGCTCGAAACTCTTTGCCGCGCTCGCGTAGTCACCGAGCTGGAGCAGAACCGTCCCCAGGCCGTAGTGTGCGCGGGCGTTGTCCGGGTCGAGGATGATGCTGGCGCGGTAGACGGGTGCCGCCTCGCCCATTTGCCCGTCGAAGAACAGCGCGTCGGCCATGCGTCGGCGTGCGTCGGTATCCCCCGGGCGTCGGGCGAGTGCTGCCCTCCAGCAAGCGAGCGCAGCTTGCTGTCGTCCCGCGATGCGGTAGAGGAGCCCCGCCGTGCTCTGCAGGATGAAGTCGCCGGGGTACAGCTGGACCGCCTGGTCGTACATGCGATAGACCTCGACGTGCCGGTCGAACTGGTTCCAGAGCGTTGCTCCGAGTACCCAGACGGATCCAGGGGTCAGGGTGTGCACGGTGGCCGGGTCCGCAAGTTGAAGGAGGGTCGGCCAGTCGCTGGCCAGGATCGCTTCGCGCAGCTTGCGTCGTTGCGGGTCGAGGTCGATGTCCATCGCGAGAAAGGCCAGGTTGCGCGTCTTCTCGGCCTCGGGGCCGAAAATCAGTCGGCGCAGCCGTCCCCAGTCGTCCAGGGCCAGGGCCACTTCCTCGGCCACGTCGCGTTCGCGGATCCGTTCGAGTGCCGGGGTGATATCAGCCGCCTCGAGGTCGACCCCGTATTCCCTGAAGGCCTGCCCGAAGGCAGCTTCGAGCTCGGCCTGGCGCACCCCGCCGCCGAAGGTCCCCATCAGGTCGAGCCGCAGTGCTTCGAGTCGGGCCCGGAGTGTCTCGTCCTGGGCCGTCAGCAGGCGTTCTCGCTCCTCGAGAGCCAACCCTGCTTCGGCTTCACGCAGGAAGCGCGCGGCGCGCTCGACCAGGGCTTCGTCGGCCGACCCCATCTGCGCCAGAGCGAGCGCCCGACGTGCTGCTTCGACCGCCTTGTCGAGCTGTCCGGCGCGCGCAAGACGGAGTCCGTCGCCGTGCGCTTCTTCCACAGCCTCGCGCCTCTGCGCCAGTTGTTCTTCTTGCCGCTTCTCGACGACGTAATAACCGCCACCGGCGAGCACGATGGCCGCGATGACGACGCTGGCCAGGGCGAGCGTCAGCTTGCGTGCACGGCGCTCTTCGTGAGCCTTGATGCGTGCTGTCGCGGCGGCCAGCTCCGCCTGATGTGCGCGCTCTTCGACGGAGGCGCGGTAGTCCGTGATCGCGCGCGCCACCTCGTCGGCGTCACGCGGCCTGGTCGACTGCGCCGGCCGCAAGCACTCCAGGCAGAGCACCTTGAGGGCCTCGTCTGCCTGACAGGCTTCGATGCGCGCGCGCGCTGGATCGAGGCGCGCGTTGGCGGCCTGCACGACCGTATGCTCGCCCTCGATCTCTTCGTAGGGCGCCACCCCGGTCAGGATTTCGCACAGGATGGCTCCCAGGGCGAACACGTCCGTGCGTTCGTCCAGCTTCTCGATCTCACCCTGGGCCTGTTCGGGTGGCATGTACGCGGGCGTGCCCATGACCGCGCCCACGAGGGATTCCGATCCGGACGAACCTGGGCCGGTGCGCACCGTCTCGATGACGGTCACCAGGCTCTTGTCCTGGCGCGCGCGCTCCTCGTCGGCGATCCCGCCGCGATTCAGCACCTTGGCCAGACCCCAGTCCACGACCATCACCTCTCCGAAGGCTCCGACCATGATGTTGGCCGGCTTGAGGTCGCGGTGCAGGACGCCCTTCGAGTGCGCGTAGGCCACCGTGTGGCACACCGACGTGAAGATCGACAGCATGCGCCCACGGTCCTGGGTCGGGTCCTTGCGTTGCTGTAGCAGTGCCGACAACGTGCGGCCCTTGATCAGCTTCATCGTGAAGTAGGGCCGTTCGTCATCCATCAGCCCAAGCTCGTACACCGGCACGATCCCGGGGTGCTGCAGCTGCCCGCCTATCTGAGCCTCTTCGACGAAGCGCTGGACCACCTCGGGTCGCTTGGAGAGATCCTGCGCCAGCACCTTGAACGCCACGTCGCGGCCAAGGTCCGTGTCGTGCCCCTTCAGGATCAGGCCCATCCCGCCGCGTGCCACCTCTCCCATGATCTGGTAGTTGCCGTGGCCACGGGGCACGGGCGGCTGCTCTCCTATCCCGTGGGTCATGAGCTGCGAAGCGCCATGCTCCGAGCCTTCGTCAGGCAGCAATACCTTGGGCGCATTGCCGGTGACCCGGGCGATGGAGTCGAGGACGGACTTGTGAGTCTTGGGCTCATCCATGGACAGAATGTACAGATCCCCAGGCGCATCCACCGCCCTTCTGTTTTGCTGGACCGTTCCGACAGCTCTCCGGGTGCGATGTCGCCGCTGTTCGTCCCATGGTGCAGCGATGCCGCACGGGTTGGCGCACGATCAGGTAGGATCCGCCGTCGCCCGACAGTTCCAGGTGAGAGGATGCCGATGAATAGGATCAAGCAAGTCATTGTTGTCGCTGTGGTGGCGACGATCGCCGCGCGTTCGAGCGCGTGGCAGACCAAGGGCGAGGTGTCCGGCCTCCAGCAGGCGCTCGAAATGGCACGCCCGGGCCCGCAACACGAGCGCCTCGGCGAGCTGGCCGGTAACTGGGATGTCCTGCTGCGCCTGGGCGGCGACGCCGCCACGGAGACGACCGGCACGGGCTACGCGTCGACGATTCTGGACGGTCGCTTTCTGGTCCTCGACTTCGGCCTGGGCGAGGACCAGGCCGGGGGCTCCTACCGCTACACGATCGGTTTCGACCGCCGCCACGACGAGTATTCGATCGTCGTGATGGACACCAACGGCACCTATTTCGTCACGGCCCGCGGCGCAGCGGGCGAGGGCGGCATGCGCATGGCCGGCGTCGACGACGATCCGCAGATGCAGAGCATGGGCTTCGAGAAGAAGTTCCTCTTCGAGCTCAGCATCGAGGACCCGGACGCATTCAGCGTCGAGCTCTCCTTCATCGACACGCGTACCGCGGACGAAAAATCGATTCCCTACGCCAAGTACCACTTCGAGCGCGCGTACTGAGGCAGAGCCGAGTCTGACGGCCTGCTACGGCACGCGCTCAGTGCATGACAGGAAGCTCGATGCGCGAGTCGTGATCCGTGCCGCGATGGATGCGGATCGAGTTGTCCGTAAGCGGCGACGGCTGCGTGTTGTCGGCGTCTGCGCCCATGATCGTCACACGCAGGCGGTGGCCTGCATTGAAGACGGTCGCTGTGGGGAGCAGGTCCATCGAAACTTCCACGGGCTCGTCGGCGGGCACGGCCTCGGCGTCTTCTTCGAAACAGCGCTGGTAGGGCAGGCCGAGGTTGTCGAACGGGGCCTTGGCGAGCTTGCGTTGGGAGGCGCGCAGGACGCCTTCGGTCACGTACTGCACCTGACCCCGATCGTCTATCTCCTCGAGCAGGACGTGCAGGTTGGCGTCGCCCTTCTTCGCCGTCAGCCACAGGGTGACCACCGGATGGCCAACCACTGTCAGGTCCTGTTCGAGAATCGGAGTCGTGTAGGTCAGGCAGCGCGTGTCGTTGTTCGCGAGGTCCGGATAGGCCATGGCGCGGGCTGCGCCAACCGCGTTGTCCCAGCGCGTCGCTGTCCCGGTGGTCGTGCTGGCATCGATGGCGTAGTCGTCGAAGGATGCATCGATCGGCCGGACGCTGGTCAGCTTGCCGTCGTTGCTCGAGACCACGCTCTTTGACGGGCCGGCGCCAAAGTGCAGCGCCAGCGACGACGTTCCCCGGGGCGGCCAATGGCTGGCGGCCTGCCAGGTCATCTGGCCCGGTTCTGTCATCAGGGCGTACTGGATCGGCTCTTCGTTCTCGACACCGTTCTCGATGCCCTTCAGCCAGCGATCGAACCAGCGATGTTGTTCGACGCTCATGATGCGTGCCCGCTCTTCGGTCATCTGAGCGTGGGACCAGTCACCCATGACGAGCCGCTGCGGCCCGTCGAAGTTGGCGAACCAGAGCACCGCGTCCATGGCAAAGACGTCGAACCAGCCGTTGCAATGGTAGGCCGGGATCTTGGCCTGGTTGATTTCATCCAGGTATCCGATCGGCCCGTGGCTCAGCCAGCGCAGGGTCGGCACGTCGCGATCCCGGTAGGGGCCCGAGCCGTACTCCTTCCCAACGTCCCAGTTTGACGCGTGCTCTGCCACGGCTTGCTTGCGCAGGGCTCCACCCTCGTCGCCGTCCACATCAGCAGCCGGGACGACCGTGTCGAGCTGGGCGGTCAACCGGGCCCAGTGGCCCATCATGTCGCTGCGATAGATGGCACCCGGGTGAACGGCGTCGTACATGTCCATGGCCGCCACGTCCGGAAAGATCGCCTTGAGTGCCCCGGGCGCCTTCGATGCTGCCATGTACTGAGTGATGCCGAGGTACGACCCGCCATACATGCCGATGTTGCCATCGCAGAAGGGTTGCTCGACGAACCAGTCGATCAGCTCGATCGCATCGCGCGTCTCCGCTTCCGAGAAGAGTCCCTCGTAGACGCCGGTGGAGGCGCCGCCGCCCCGCACACAGGCCGAGGCGACCACGTATCCGTGCCGCAAGAGGCGCTGCAAGGACGTGAAGAGCTCGACCATCGGCCTGCCCGCCATGCGGCGGTGGTAGCGCGAATGGGTCCACACAAGGGGCAGCGCTTCGTCGCTGACCTGGCCGTTGCGGGTCGGCCGCGTGATGTCCACGGCCAGTAACACGCCGTCGCGCATCTCCACGTACGTGGAAGTGGTCTCCCATCCGTCGAAGCGCTCGGTGGAGTAGCCCTCGTACTCCCCGAAAGCTGACCGGCGCTGTTCCTCGCCGGGCGACCCGAACAGAGGAGCCGCCGCCGGGATCAGTGCGAGGCTTGCGACGATCGATAATGTGCGCATAGGAAACTCCAGTTAAGGTGGGCGGCAGCAATCCAAACACAATGCCGCGCCATGCGGGGGACTATTTCTCCAGGGCGGCGATCGGGCACCCGGCGCTGGGTGCCCCCTGGCTCACGGGTTCCCAGCATGCGGCCGGTCTAACGGGCTTCCGAACCCCACCGCCAGCGCCGGGGGCGCGACGGATGACATCTGGATGTGCCCGGCGGACGGCGGTCCGGAGGTCAAGCTATCCTCGCGCGCGGGCTTCGAGGTCGGGCAGCCGGACTGGTCGCCCGACGGCTTCCAGCTGATCTTCGTCGCAATCAACCCGCGCACCGGCCGCTTCCGGCCGATCATGATCGACATCGACCCGGAGGCCGGGCGTACCGTGAAGCAGCACGACTTCGATGTTCCGGGAGTCGATGGTGACGTGCTCTCCGCGGCCTACTCGATGCTGAGCCCGGGAGTCGCGCTCATGGAGCGCATCGCAGACGGCTCGCTCCGCATCTGGATCGTGGACATCGAGACGCGCGTGAAGCGCCTGCTGACGGAGGGGCATCACGCGCAGACCGAAGGTTTCGGCGTGGACTTCGACCCCTGGTCGGACTCACTCGTCTTCGCCGCACTGGATGGGGAGCATCATCCGCTGTTCTCGATCGCGACCGGCGGTTCGGCCACCCCCCCCCGTCGCCTCACGAATCTCACCGATGAGGGCTACGTGCCGCAGTTTTCCACGGATGGCGAGCGCATGGCGTTCACGGTCTACGCCCATACCAAGACGGTCAAACGCGCAGCATGGCCCGCCGGCCCCGAAAGGTGAGGGTACCGCTCGTGATCCTTATTCCCAGGCCAGGGCAAGCGCGCTGATGCTGGGCGCGAGGCTGCTGGCCGTGCTGGACAGGAACGTCACGCGCACCTGGTAGTGGCAGGCGCCGTCCAGCCCCGTCGGATTGCGCCCGGAGCCGGGTGCGACAGCGTGCTTCCGGCAAACGGACCCCGTTGCTAAACCTGTAGGGGCACTCCATGGCTCGGCGGCCGAGGCTGCGAGCGTCCCTCCCTGTGAGGCAGCCAAGGTCTCGAGTACGCCCTGTTAGCCAGCTGAGCCACGGGCGCTCGCACAGGACCGCACGGTGCCGGGATGGAGGCCGTGTGATAACTGTGGGCAGCCAATGATCGTCTCGGACAAGAAGGCCACAGATGACAAGCGCCAACAATTCCTACCTGGCCGCGTAGCTCGACGGTCCATCAGCCAATAAACCATGCGCCACAACCACACTTTCATCACGCTGTTCCTCATCGCCGCACTGTCCAGCTCCACCGCCGCGCAGGATGAGAGCTCGGACGTCAAGCCAGCGCGGGAGCTCGCTCCCGCCAAGGCCGCCAGCCAGCCCAAGGTGGTGGTTTCACCGGAATTGCTGCGCGAGCGTTCGGAGTACGCGGCGCTGGACAAGCAGGCCGTCGAGGCTCTTGCTCGCGCGGCCGGAGCGCGCTGGCCCGGAGAGTTCTCCGGCTTCACCTACCAACGCGTCGAGCGCTTCTCCGCAGGCGGTGTGTCGCACTGGATCTCGATCTGGTCGCACGGCAAGACGGGCCTGGAGTTCGTGCTGGTGCCGGGCGGAAGGTTCCAGATGGGATCGCCGGCGGGTGAGGCCAACCGCAAGGAAGACGAGGTGCAGCACTGGGTGAGCTTGGACCCGTTTTTGATCGCTCGAACCGAGTGCACCCAAGCAGCCTGGGCCAGGTTGGCGAAGGCCGCAGGTCTGGATGGCGACACCTTCGACGGGGCGGCTCAACGACCCAAAGCTGGAATGAGCCCGGAGAGCGTCGAGGCCTGGTGTCGCCAGGCACACCTCACGCTTCCAACCGAGGCGCAGTGGGAGTTCATGTGTCGAGCGGGGACGACATCGACCTGGGCGATGGGGGACAACAAGATCGACCTGCAGAGGATCGCAAACCTCGGGAGTGCGGAGTGCCCGCAGGACTGGATTGCGATGTCGGGCATCACGGAGCCCTGGCACGACGGGTACGGGATCGACACGGCTCCGGTCGGGATGTTCGCCGCCAATGGGTTCGGCCTCTTCGACGTCCACGGAAACGTCTGCGAGTGGACCCGGGACCCGTACCTCAGCTATGAAGTGCCGGTTGAGAGTGGGACAGGAAGACGTCCTGGCATCTCCGGGGAGCGCATCGCACGTGGTGGCAACGGAGGAGGCGACGCCGGCTTTGCTCGTTCAGCCGGCCGATTCCATTGCGGTCCCGGGATCTCCCCCGGGGCGAATCATGGCTTCGGCTTTCGCCCTGCGCTGGATCTCCCATTCCCCGTCTCGCTCGAAGGTTGGCCGTCCGAGACCTTCGCGTTGCCGCCGGGATTTGCGCCGGACCTACCGAGCGGCCTCGAGTCGCTGCGTTTCGCGCCCGGTTGGCGCGATCCGAGCACAGAGGATTTCTGGTCCTACGCCATCGTGATGTGGATCGACGAGCCCGCTCCCGATGCTGCGCGAGTCAGTGAGCTGCTGGAGGTCTACTACGACGGGCTGATGTCGGCGTTCGCATCGTCTGCCGGCAAGGACATCGGGAGCGATCCCGCGCAGGTCGAACTCGTACGCAGCGCGCCAAACCACTTCGAGGCCGAGATGCACGTCATCGACGCCTTCGCCACCTTCGAGGCCATCGACCTGCGCGTTCTGGTCGACACCGTCGCCGAGACGGACGAGCGCACGGTCCTGCGCATCCGGCTCAGCCCCCAGCCCGAAGAGCACGAAATCTGGCGCTCCTTGGAGACAGCCATCGCAAGCATCAGGAAACCCTGACGGGTGGCGTCGTGGGGCTGAGTCCCTCGGGCGCAGCGCAGGGGCGCACCGAGCGCTTCCCTCTAGCCTGAATTTTTAAGGCCAGCAGGTGTCAGTCAAGTTGGTACGCCCGGCGGGATTCGAACCCACGACCCCGGCATTAGGAATGCCGTGCTCTATCCAACTGAGCTACGGGCGCGCGTATTGGCATGACAGGGTAGCGCCCATGCCGGGAGACGCAACCTCTCGCCGTACCGTTGCGGTCGACGGGCTGCTAGC
>JBLHKW010000179.1:0-9624 GCA_047618565.1 Planctomycetota bacterium | reverse complement strand
TCGAAGCGCACGACGAGCGGCTCCTGAGCGGCAATTGCGTCCAGATCGAGCCAGACGACCGTCCCATCGGTGGCCGTCGCGATCCCGACACTGACGATCGGATTCGGATCTCCAGCCTTGGGGTAGTGGGTGATCTCCGGGCGCACGCGCCGGTGGCCGTCCTCGATGTGGTCGATGACGGTGAACTCGTGCACCGGTGATTCGTCGAGCGAGAGGAACGCCACGTGCCTGGAGTCCGGGCTCCAGGCAAAGGCCTTGAACTTCCCGCGGCCAAAGATCTCCTCCTGGTAGACCCAGTCGAGCTTGCCATTGAACATCTCCGAACTGCCCGATTCGGTCACCCGGCGCTGGACGCCGCTCTCGGTGTCGATCACGTACAGGTCGTTCGACATCACGAAGGCCACGAAGCGTCCGTCCGGCGACATGTCGACGAACTCCATCGGCTCCGTACTGGCCTCGACCAGCTGGCGTGCGCCGCCGGGGCCGAAGAACCAGAGCGATTCCTTGTGATGGAACACGGCTGACAGCTCATCGTCGCTGGCATTCGATGTGCTCTTGGAGATGCGCCGCGCAAGCTTGTCATCCACTCCCTCGAGCGCCTCGAAGGCGGCCCGCGCGACCGTCTTGTCGAATCCGCCGTCCTCCTCATCGTCACCTTCCGCGGAGGCGGGCTCGGGTAGCTCCGCGCCTGTGCGGGGATCGATGAGACGCTGATCCTCGCCCTTGCCAGAGATGAGGACGTCGCCGGCTTCGGCCCACTTCCAGTGTGGATATTTCGGCGTCAAGCTCACGGCCTCTTCACCGGTCGTGTTCTCGAGGGTCAGCAGCTTGGGCGATGCCGCGTCTTCATCCGGCGAGGAGAAGCTCGATGCAAACGTACTCGCGCAAGGGATGAGCGAGAGCAGAACGGTCAGGGTCGAGGTGCGCACGAGGAGGGATCCTTCGTTTCCGGGGGCATGCGGGGGCGAGCCGCCATCCTAGCAGCGCCGAAACCGGCGCGACGTCGATGTTGCGCAAGAACCGACCCGGGCGACTAATGCCAGGTGACGGAGATCGCGTTCGACGTGTTGAACCCGGACCCGCAGGGCCCGGCGTTGTCACGGAACCAGCCCTGGTAGTTCCAGGTCGATCCGACGGTCATGACGCTCGCACGCGGGACGGAGGTCACGAAATTCGGGCCGTAGGTGATCTGGCCAGCCCCGTTCGAGGCACGCACCGGATAACGGAAGGTCGCCCCGCCGACACAACGCAGGCCATCGCCAAACGGCGGCGCGATGCGGTTCGGACCCGCAAAGATCAGGCCCGACGCACCGGCCCGGACTCCGCCAACAACGATCACGATGTCGTTGGCCGCGAGCCCGTTGGATCCGGAGGCCGTCAACGTCCCGCCTGTGGCCACGCTGTCATCGAAGCCCTTGTTGCCACAACCCGCGGCCGGGTCATCGTTACCGCAGGGGCACGCCAGCCCCATGCAATAAGTCGTCGCCGGACCGTCCGTGATCGAGTGAACGAACACATCCGTGGAGGTCGCGGCTGAACTCGCACAGTAGAAGGGAAGCGCCCGCCCACCCGCAGTCGCCAGCCCCAGGTAGTCCCCCAGGAAGCCACCGCCGAAACCGTCGTTAATGCTGCTGAACGAAGACCCGGTCAGGCGAGTTTCCATCCAGGAACCACCGCCGTCGTCGCTGTACGAGTAGTAGGCATCCACCAGGCCCTGGAAGGCAGCGTCGTCCTGCTGGTTGTGACGCGTGTTGAAGAACAACATGTGCAGGCGTCCGGTCCGGTCGACCTCGATCCACGGGAAGAACTGGTCTGCGGGTCGGCTCGCGTCGTCATTGATGACGACCGGGACACTCCACGTCGCGCCCTGGTCGACGGATCGCGTGAAGTAGATGTCGACGTTGGAGTTGCCGGCCGCGACGTCCGTCGTGTCCGGGTAGACGAAGTACACATCGCCCGTATTCGGGTCGACCGCGAGCCCCTGCAGGGGCACGACGCGGAAGTCGCCGGGGAAGCGCGAACCATCGGCGCCCCAAACATCCATGCGCTGGGCCACGAGCACCGGCGGAAGCAGCGTCGCTCCCCCATCGAAGCTACGGATGATGCGATGCGTATCGCTCGCTCCGGAGGTGTCCCAGTAACCGATGTACAGCTCGCCGGCGGGCCCGACCTTGGGAAGGAATCCGAGGCCCGTCCCCAGGCTCGCGGGCGCACTCCAGGTCGCGCCCATGTCGCTGGAGGTGATCAGGCCCTCGTTGTAAGCCACATACAGCTGCGTCTGGTCGGGCATGCCGGGCGCGGCGCCCGCGGCCATCCAGCCCTTGTCGACCGAGCCCGAGATGCGTGCCATGACCGGGGCCTGGAACGCCGCATCGCCCGGATCCTTGCGCGCGACGAAGATCCCGCCGTTGCCGCCGAAGGACAGGCCGCCGACCCAGAGGGTGCCGGTCCGGTTGCAGAAAGCCGTCATCGGGTCGCCCTCGAGCGGCGCCTGGAATGCCATGTCGGGCCGGATCACGGAATCGCTCCAGGTGGCGCCCCCATCGGTGCTCAGCCCAACGCCCAGACGCACATTGCCATCCCGGTAATCGTTCCAGCTGCCGACGACCACGAGCGGGTTGGCTTCGCTGACCGCGATCGAGGTCTCGTTCGCGGCCTTGAAGCCCGCAACGCTGTCGGTCCTGATCGACGGACCGACCTCGGTCTGGGCCCACGTCACGGCACAGAGCATCGACGCGGTCAGAGCGCGTGTCGAGAGTTTGCGTAGTTGCATGACCACTCCTGGAATGCCGTTGAAGAGCTGTTCCACTTAGCGCGGTGCGGAGCTGGGCTCCAGCATGTGACTGGCCAACAGGGGACGAAACTGAGACGGTAGGGGCACGCCGAGCGCCTCGCAGCGGTGGACGTATTTCCACGCGCGGCCGTAGGCACCCGTGAAGTAGTACCAGCGCGCAAGGTTCGCGCTCGCGCGCTCACTCGTGGCATCGAACGCGATCGCCTGCAGAGCATGCTCGATGGCCGGCTCGCGGGCCGCGCGCATCCAGAGCATCTCCGCCAGCTTGATGTGCATCAGCGCCGAAGGCTCCAGACCCAGACCCGTCCGGTAGGCGGCCTCCGCGCGCGTCTCGAGGCGCGCGACGCGCAGCGCATCGCCCAGGCCCTCGTACATGCGCGCTTCCTCGGGGTCGAGCAGAACGGCGCGCGTATGGGACGCGAGCCCCGCCAGAGTGGCGTTGCGTCGGATCTGCGCGAGTCCCTGCTCGAACTCGACTGCCGCGCGGGCGCCGTCGACGGCACCCACTCGCAGGGACGCCTCCACGGGATCCACTCCCACACGGCCAGCCGTGTAGGTCAACCCGAGCAGTGCCTGGCGCTCGCGCTCATCCTTGTAGTTCAAGACCACGGGGCGATTGCCCGCGCCAGGGCGTTCGGCAACGGCCTGCCCATCGACGCCCGCTCCCTGAGTCACTTCGGTCGTCGCCGACCGGCACCCCACCAGCGCCATGCCGAGCCATGCGCCTACCAATGTCGCCATCGTTCCAAGTTTCATCCGATGTCGCCTCCGGGGTGGGTGAGTTGCCGCTGGGGAGAGATCTCCGACCAGGATTCTCTCAGATATTAGTATCACCGAGACCGGCTGACACCGAAAGGGGCGGAATCGGCGTTCTGGCCAGGCCAGGGGACGCCCAGGGGGCCCCAGAACAGGTAAATCCGGTTGGACCCCAGCGCGCCCCGACTCTGGGGTGGAGCGTCGCACCCTGGCCGTGGACCGGGGCCCGCTCCGGATCGGGGCCGATTGGGGACAGAATCACCTGGCCTGGCCGAAATAGAGTGGCTGCCCGACCGGAAGAGACCGCAGGTCTCCAGTTCCCGGCCCGGGCGGGGTGCGCGAGACCGCGACGCCGGGGGCTGAGCTTCATAGACTGTCCCGCTTCAGCTTCACGCCGCGATCCTCGAGCCAGCCCCCCATGCTAGATCTCCTCCTCTGCATAGCCGCGATCCAATCGGCGGCCCCGCAGGAGCCGGCGAACCCTCAGGAGCCGATCGCGCCGCACCTGCAGGCCGTCCCGGAGCAGTTGACGGCGCTGGTCACGGTGAACGACATGCCCGGGCTGCTGTTGCAGGGACGCGAGAACTCCTGGTATCGATACTTCCTCGACCCCGAGCTGGCCCAGCTGCGCAGCTGGTTCGACCCGCACCAGGCCGCAGAGGGCGAATGGCAGCACGGACACGAGCGGCAGTCTCTTCACTCACTGGCAGACTCGCTCGAGGCGCTCACCGTTTTCTTCGCTCCGACCTCCGAGAGCCCGGTCGGTGCGCTCGGCGTGGTCCTGCACGCCCACGAAGCGCACCAGCCGTTGAGCGATCAGGTGCAGCGTTTCCATGCCCGGCTCGCGCACCAGGAAGAGCCAGCCCTCGAGACCTGGCACGACACCACGCTGCGGATCTACAACGCCACGGACTCCGCCGACGGCGAGGATGTCCCGGCGACCGTCGTCTGCGCCGAGTTCGGCGAGCTCTTCCTCTTCGTGATGGCCGAGGTCGCAAATGCGGACAGAGACTTCGTGATCCAGCTGGCCAAGGAGTCGATCGACCGGTCCATGGACCTCGAGTCCGCCAGCATTCTGACCAATGAACGCTTCCTGGAAGCGCGCAGCTCCAGCCCCGCCCCGCTCCCCACCGGACGAGGACACCACATCGAGGGCTTCGTCGACGTCTCCTCGCTGGCAAGGTTGATCCCCAAGGATCGCAAGGCGGAGCCGATCATCGCCGCCGTCGTACGTAGTCTCTCATCCATCCCGTGGGTGTACGCGAGCACGACCCTGGGCAAGGGCGAGGAAATGGACTCGCAGTTTGGATTCCGCTGCGACCGGAGCACGCTACTCGGGCGACTCCTCGGTCTGGCCGAGCCCGCCCCCGAAGACATGCTGGCTCTGCTTCCGCCCGACTCCGCGACGATCTCCATGGGCGCCTTCGACATGAATGGCCTCGTGGACATGCTCCTCGAAGGTGTCGACAAGTACGCACCCGCGGGATCCGCGCAGAAGCTCCGCGCAACACTGACCTTCGTCCAGGCACAGTTCGGTCTGGACCCGGTCGACGACCTGCTGCGTTCGTTCACCGGCCGCTTCGCCGTCTTCCAGCGCTACGACCCGGACCGGCCGATCGCGGACAGTTCCGACCCGCTCACGTTCTCGATGATCGAGACCCTGGTGCTCGACCTGAACGACGGCGAGGAGTTTGCCGAGTACCTGCTCGAAGTGCTCAGCATCGTCGGCGTCGAGGCGAACCTCGAGATCGATGAATACGAGGACGTCGACATCTACTCGTTGCCGGACGGTCCGCCCATATCCTGGACGATCACGGACGAGTTCATTGCCGTGTCCGGCCGACGCGATGATCTGGAGCACCTGATCCGGGCGTCGAGATCCAAACAGCCCTCCGTGCAGGACGGGGAACGGATGGCGCTGGCCCTCGAACAGACCCACGGCACGACTCTGTTTTCGGTGTCGGACACCGCAGCGGTGCTCAAGGCGATGGGCGAGGCCTTCGACATGGTCTCGACCGTGTCGAGCGCAACGCCGCGCCTGATGGAGATGAGCGAGACGTTCGGCGCATTCGGGAGCGCGGGTATCCTCGCTCCCGACCTGGTCGACAAGTATGTCAGCGGCCTGATGTACTCGAGCTGGAGCGTCGAGGACAGCCGCGTCTGGTTGCGTAGCTGGGGCCGGTAGCCCCCTGGTCGTTCGTTTAGTTGCGGCCGCGCTTGAAGGTGTCGAACGGATCGGCGCCACGTGCCGCTGCACCCAGCGCTGGTGCGCCCTGTGCCGGTGCTTCACCCGAAGAAGGCAGCGGAGCGCGCGTGTCCTCGTAGGGATTGCGGGCAGCGCCGCCCACTCCGGGTACGCTCGCGGGACCACCGGTGCCCGGAAGTCCGCCCATGGACGGATCCTCTTCGGAGGGCGTTGCGCCGATCTTTGACAGGTCGACGCTCTTGCCGATCGCGGTCAATGATTGCACGAAGCCCTCCTTGTCGACAGCCTTGATGTAGGCCTCTTCCGGCTCGACATCGCCACTCCCGACGAGTTCGGTCAACGCCGCGTTCATGCTCTTCATGCCGAGGCGCCCGCCCATCTGCATGGCAGACGGGATCTGGTGCGTCTTGCCCTCGCGAATCTGCGCAGCGATGGCACTGTTCACGACCAGGATCTCCAGGGCCGCGACGCGCCCCTTGGGCTTCTTCTTGCACAGCGTCTGCGAGACTACGCCCTTCAGCGAGGCCGAGAGCATCGTGCGGATCTGCGCCTGGCGGTCGGCCGGGAACTGATCGATGATGCGGTCCACGGTGGACGGTGCGGTGGTCGTGTGCAACGTTCCGAAGACCAGGTGACCGGTCTCGGCCGTCTCGATCGCGATCTCGATCGTCTCGAGGTCGCGCATCTCGCCGACGAGCACGATATCCGGATCCTCACGCAGGGCGGCGCGCAATGCGCGCTTGAAGCCCTCGGTGTGCTCACCGACCTGGCGCTGGTTGAGCAGGCACTTGATGTCCTTGTGCACGAACTCGACCGGATCCTCGATCGTGATGATGTGGTCCGAGCGACGCTTGTTGATGAAGTCGACCATCGCTGCGAGCGTCGTCGACTTACCACTACCCGTCGGGCCGGTCACGAGGACCAGTCCCTTGGACAGGAAGCACATGTCGAGCACGGCCTTGGGCAGGTTCAGCTGATCTGCGGTCAACACCTCGCTCGGGATGAGACGCAGTACGGCGCCGGGCCCGCGCAGGTCCGTGAACATGTTGACACGATAGCGGGCAACATCTTCGATCTCGTAGGCGAAGTCGGAGTCCCACTCCTCGGTGAACTGCTTCTGATTCCGCTCGGGAGCGATCTCGAAGAGCACCTGTTGCATCTGCTCGGGCGAGAGGCCTGGACACTCCTCGACGGGCACCATGTCGCCATCGATGCGGAACATGGGGGTGGTGTCGGAGGTCAGGTGCAGGTCGGAAGCGTTCAGCTCGACCATCCGCTTGAGTAGCGAATCGATCCAGGCCATGGGAGTCCTCGGTGCGTGGGTGCTGCGTGATCTGGGTGATCGGAAATCCCGGGAAGGGATCCCTGGCCCTTCTGTCGGCCACGCGCACCGCTGAACTCAAGCGGGACCGGCGTCAGCTTGAGAAGAGGCCTCGGGAGGGCGAGCCGAGCAGCCCGCAAGCTCGAGATTGGCCTGCAGGATGGCCTCCAGGAGGTGGATTTTGAGCTGAAACGGGTCGTCCACGTGGGAGAGGCCCTGGGCCGAAGTCTCCATGGCCGCACCGTTGGCGAGACCGTAGGCTGTGGACCGTGACGCCCGATCCCTCGACCGAAGAACTCGCCCGCTGGCGCTCGGCCACGGGCTTCCAGCAGCTCGGAGCCCTGGCTGCCGATTTCATCGAGGGTCAGCTCGAGTACTTTCCCGGCTGGCTCGCAGCGGACATCGACGAGGAGACGGACGAGCTCGTGCCGACCCTGGCCGCGTGCAATCGCGCCGGCTTCCTGACCGTCGCCTCACAACCAGGCCGCGCGCCGTACAAGGGATTCGGCGATCACGTGTTCGCCCAGCGCGCGTTCGTGGCCGGCTTCGCCACCTCGCGGGCGGCCGACGCGATCGGAGTCCTGGCCCTCGACACCGAGCTGATCATCAGCAGCTATCCCAGCACCGACCACGGCGGCTGCCGCGTCCCGGTCAGCCGTCGCGGTGACGAGACCACGGCCTGGGCAGGTCAGGCCGCCGGCCCGGATGAGCTCGAGATCTTCGCCGAAGTACTCGCTCCGCAGGCCATGGAGTCCCTGCTGGCCGCCCGTTACCTGTCGATCATCGATCCCCATTGGGGCCAGCGGGACCTGCTCTGGGAGTCGATCGCCGAAGCACTCGCCATCGGCACTCACGACGAGCCCGACGGAACGTAGGTCACGCTCGAGGGATTCCCGAGACGGGCCATGCGACCCCCGCAGCGCCCTGCGACAATCCCCCAATCTTCCACCGTCCCTTCTGAACAGAGTCCGACCATGAGCGCGTCCCCCCGATCGTCCCGAGAAAAGGCCACACGCATCGTGCTGCTGCTGGCGGCCAGCTGGGTCGCCGCCGGCGCCCTGTTCAAGCTCTTCGCCGGCTCGCCCAACGATCTGCCGCCGCTCGTGCGCGACTTCGTCCTCGGCCCGGTCCAGACCTTCCGCAGCGCGATCGCGATCGAACTCTGCATCGTCATCCTGGCCCTCCTGCGACCGCGCTTCGCCTGGCTGCCCCTGGTCGGCCTCTTCGGCGTCTTCATCGGCGTGCTGATCCCGCTCGCCACCAGCGGCGCCGACTCCTGCGGCTGCTTCGGCTCCGCGGTAGCGATTCCGCCCGCGGTCATGATCGCGATCGACGGCAGCCTGCTCACCCTGATCCTGGCCATGCGCCCCTGGTCCGCGTTCCCATCCAAGGGCCTGCGGCCGCTGCCCCTGATCCCGCTGTTCGTGATCGCGGTCGCCGTGCCCTGGTACAAGTTCAGGACCCTCAGCACGCACACGCCCGTCGCCACGCGCACGACCGACACGGCGACGCCGGACACGTCCGACGATCCGGCCGACGCCACGGCAGACGCGACCGACACCCAGACCGACACGCCCCCGGACGAGGTCGACGAGTACGCGCCCTGGGCGCTGCCCGATCCCCTACCGGACTTCCACTGGTTCGAGACCGACGACTGGCTCGACCAGGAGGTGCACGACATCGACCTGTCGCTCTTCCTCGACCCGGACCTGCTCCCCACCGACTGCGAGATCGTGCTCTACCGACAGACCTGCGATCACTGCAAGGAGCACCTCGAGAAGCTCACCATGGAGCCGCCGATGATGCCGCTTGTGCTCCTGCGCGTGGTCGAGATCGGAGACACGCCGGAGAACGACATCATCGTCGTGAAGCCCACCGACCACATCCCGATGGAGCTGCCCGCCATCCCGCGCGGCTACGGCATCGAAACGCCCATGCAGGTCAACCTCAGCGGCTGGATCGTGACCGAGGTCATCAGCCTGCGCTAGGTACCGAGCCAGGATCGATCTCGCACCAATCTGATCCTGGATCATTCGTCTCGCGTTAGTACGGAGCCGTAGCAATCTGCTACGGCTCCATGCTGCGCCGGAGCGATCAGGGGGTGAAGAGGATCTCCATGGCGTCGGACAGGTTGAAGCCTGTCCCGCCCGGGCCCGTCGCGTCCCGATACCAGAACTGGAAGTAGCGCGTTGATCCCGCGTCGATCGGGCTCGTGCTGCCTGGCGCGACCGGGGGCTGGGTGAAATCCAGGACGCGGTTCACGTGCCCCGTCGCGTCTACGGGGATGGGCGGGAACAGCCTCTGGGTCATGCCACCGACACACCGGGTGCCGTCGCCGAAAGGCGATTGCACCGCCTGCGTGCCGTAGTAGAAGAGACCGAAGGATCCCGGGACCGCGTCGCTTACCTGCAGGGTCAGCTCATTGATTCCGAGGCCGATGGGCCCCTCGCGCGCGATCTTGGCTCGGCGGCCGATCGAGTTGAGGTTGCTCGTGCAGTAGGTGCTGGCACTTCCGGGGGCTCCCGCGATCACGGTCAGGACGCCCGA
>JBLHKW010000178.1:0-9692 GCA_047618565.1 Planctomycetota bacterium | reverse complement strand
ATGGGTAGCTCGATGCCTGGATTGCGTCCGAGGATACCTGCGAGCAGCTCCATCGCGCCCGGCGCATGGGAGTGGGCAACAGCCCTGGACAGCACGAGCGCGATCTCCGGGTCCGCGAGGATGATCAAGCGTTCCAGCTTGGTGATCGAGGCCGGTTCTCGCCCGATGATGCTCAAGACGCACTGCTCCAGCAGGGAGACCCATGGCTCGCCTGCGTTCGCCGTGCCCAGAGACACGGCGAGGGCGAGCTCGTCGTCCGTACCCAGGCGCTCGAGGATAATCAGCAGCACCTCGCGCATGCCGTCGCTCTCGAGCGGCCCGGCCCGTTGGCGCAGTTCGAGCGCCACGCGACGCCACTCGAACGCGGAGAGCTGTTCTAGCAGCGCCCGTTGCTGCAGGGCACGGTCTTCCACCTCTGGCGCGAGCGCGTGTGCTTCGCGCAGGCGATCGATGAGGTCCGGGAGGACCTCCGGAACGTCGGTGGCGGCGTCCTCGCGCAGGGGCACCGGAAGATCAACAGCCGAACGCTGCATGGCCGGAGCCATGAGCGTTGCGGCGAATCCGAGGGAGATGGAGACGGGGAGGAGCAGCATCACTCGATGACGACTCCCAGGTCCCATCCTTCGGCGGGTGTCGGAAGATCGACATGGTCCACGCCGAGTATCCTGAAGGCGTCCTTACGATCGCTACGCAGATTGTCGTTGGACAGGTAGCCCTTACCCCAGGCCAGCACGCGCACGGGCGGAGCATCCGAGCCATCCGAGTCGTCCGACCAGTACTCGGCCAGGTGCTCGTCGTAGTGAAATTTCATTCCGCTACTCATGCTGATGCCGTTCGCGGAGAAGGCGCCCCAGGCCTCGTTGTTGGCCGAGAATGTGATGTCGGCGTTGGGCGCGTAATAGCCTCCCCGCACTGCCACGGCGCTCGGAAAAACCACCGGCGCGGTGCCCTCGATGAAGAAGGCCAGCGCCATGGGCGAGCCCGTGACCGCATCGGCCTCGAAGCCAGCGAAATGCTGGTAGTCCCCTTGCACGTAGATCGAGACCGGGCCGTTGCTGGCGTCGATCATCAGCCTGGCGTCCTTGCCGCCGATGAAGTTGTCCACGACGATCGTTGCAGGTCCGACGATGTTGAGCACACCGTCCTTGCTGATGCCGAGGTCGTCGAAACGGTGGTCTCCGGACGGCACGGTTCGGGTCTGTCCGTCCGGAACGGTGTACGCTCCGCTCGATACGAGTGTGGGCGCATCGATGGGCGGAAAGACCATCAATTCAGGCGCGGGCGTCGTCGACCCATCGACGTAGGAGCCCGTCGCAAACGAGACGACATCGGCCGGCCCGGGCGTGGCGTCGCCAATAACCTTGGCGTCGGAGTTGAGAACGATGCCTGCATTGCTGGACACGTGGCCGTTGGCGTTGGCTCGAGTGATGCCGTCCGTGACGGTCGTCGTGTGCGACGCGTACGTACCGACAGACGAGTCGTAGCTGTCGACCATCGTGGTCGAGCTCATCGTCAGCGTATCGCGTGAGCTGAGCGTTGAGTGGAAGAGCGGATTGTCGACCCCATCGCCCTCGACGACGATGTCGAGCGATGATCGGCCAGAGCCGATGCACGCGGTCACGGTCAGGCGCTTCTGTTCGCCGCCGATGTCCGCCGCCTCGACCCAGAACAACCCGCCGCCCAGGGCGACCGGAGTGCCGGCATTGCCAACGTTGCCTGTATGCCCCTGGGCGATCGAGGTCAGTGCCTCGGCCAGGCCCGCTTCGGCGAGCAGGAAGGCGCGCCGATCATCAGTGCTGCTGACGGTCTCCTTGGTCGACGCGCCCAGAAAGCGCACGTATCCAGCGCTCAGCGTTCCGAGCGTAGCCAGAATGACGAGTACCACGATCTGCGCTGCGCCGCGTTGCGACGACTGCTTCAAAGTTCTGTTCCACATATTAGTTGCTGTTCCTGAAGGCGAATGAGCGCTCCACCGTTGCCGTCACGATCTGCCCACCCGGTTCCTGGCGCGCGAGTGTCAATCTGACCATCACGCCCCTCTCAAACACCTCGAAGCTCAGGCCTGACTCGTCGCTAACACCGTTCCCGTTGTCATCGGCACCGTTCCCGAGGATCTCGCCCTCGAGCGCCTCGGTTACCCAGTTCGAGATGATCTTGCGGCGCGGGTTTGGCCCGCCGGGGTCTTCGATGAGGACGATGCGTCCGTCGTCGACCAGGCCATCGCCGTCGTTGTCGACGCCGTCGGCCGGATCTCCGGGGCTGTACTCGAAGGTGATTTGCTCGGGCGCACCCCAGATCGCGGTCTGGGTGGCGTCGTCGATGCCTGTGACCCGTGTGTAGGTCACGGAGTTCGCCTCGACGGTGAACGGAGCGACGCCCGGGAGCGCCGGTGTCAGACCCGCGCGGCTGGCGGTACGGAGGACCTCACCGATCTCGTCCAACGCCCGCTGAGCCCGCAGGTTCAGGTCGCTCACGGTGGTGCTCGTGCCGATGGCCTTGGTCGTCGACTGGGCCATGCGCAACGCGCCGCCCGTAACAACGACCATCATGGTCAACCCGATCATCGTCTCGATGAGGGTCATTCCGCGTTTCTTGTTCTCAAACATGGTTCAGTAATTCGCGATCGTCGAGACGATTTCCAGTTCCCGGGGACCACTCACACCCACCCACTCGATTCGTACCCGGATCGGCAGGATCCGGTAGTCGCCGGCATGGTCGATACCATCGATGTCTGAATCACCGTTGAGATCGCGTGGCATGCCGAGTTCCACGTCATCGGCGTTCTCGTACAGCTCGGGCCCGGCTCCCGGGAAGAGGATCTCGCCGACGAAGCCATCCGCGTCATCGGTACGTATGCCCAGCCCGGTCACGCTGAAGTACCGACCGGGGGCGTCAGCGGTTGCGGCGGTTGCGCTGAAGGACGCGAAGGCCTCCGAGAACGCGCGACTCGCAACGGTCTCGACGGCGCTCTCGGCCGCGTTCAGGGCCAGCGCCGTCTCGCGGTTGAAGCGCCCGACCTTGGCACCGGCGGTCAGTGTCGAGACCACCGTCCCCAGTGCCACGACCATGATCGATGCCGCAAAAAGTGCGTCGAGGAGCACGTACCCCTCCCTCCGAGTCCGTTCCAACCGCTGCCACTTCATATTTCCTCGCATGCGTCCCCACCCAGGCCCGGCGATTCGCCCTGCCTGCGCATACCCCTATCGCCGCACCGCTTTGCGATTCCTTAGAAAACCGCCCAATAAAGGGAAAAGAAGCCATTGGGGTCCCCTGGGGTGGCCTGACCTTATCAATAAGGACAGCAGGCCATCGCGTCCGGGCCGCTTCGATCCACGCCCCCTGGGGGGCATCTGGGACCCGCGGGGGCTCTGCTAACGGTCGCGGTAGAACGTCAGACCGTTCTCGCAGGGGTCGTAGAAGGCGAGCTCTCGGGTACCCCAGGCTGTGTCCCACATCGCGCTGCCTGTATGGAAGACGCCCTTGTCCCGGTACTCCTCGAACAGCTCGTCGATGGAGGGCACCACGAAGCGCAGCATGGGCCGCTCGACCGCGCTCCACTCCGCAGGATCGTGCCACTGAATGTGGAGTTCCACCCCGTCGCGACCGACGCCGGCGTAGGCGGGCTCCGTGGGCGAGTCACGAAAGCGCAGGCTGAAGCCGAGCTGCGTGATGAAGAAGTTCAGGGATACGCTCACATCCTGGGACGGAAGGACCGCGTGTACCGCTTCGAATCTCGCTCGTGCCATCATCGCTCCTTGGGAAGTGCCACCCCGAGGGTCAGCCGGACTTCTTCACGAATTGCGTCAGGATCACGATCTGTGGGCCGCTGACGCGGCCGTCGGTATGGGCGGCGTTGTCGGTGGCGCGCGCGGGCAGCGCGTCTTCGATCGTCATGATGCGCGCGAGTATGGACGAGCGCCGTCGCCGTTTCGAGCCCCGCGCACCAGGTTCGTGAAAGCGCGCGTGTCGCGCAGGTCGGACTCAGTGGCCTGCGCGCTCTGGCATCTCGAGGCGGCGGTCGAGCCTGTCCCGTGCGGAGCTCTTGAGCTGACGCGTGAACTCGATGGCCCGTTCTTGAAGCCGCGCGGCCATGTCCAGCGAGGCATCGATCGCGGCACGCCTGTGGGCGAAGGACTCCTGGGGCACGAGGTCCGCATTGTAGTCCATGCACAGCTGCTTGCTCTTGAGGATCAGCTCCTGCGCGGCCGCTCCGTACTCCAGCCCGCGTTGACGGGCCCACTCGGCTTCCGGCCCGACGAACATGAAGCTGATGTGGAGTGTGAGTCGCGTTTCGACGTGCTGTGCAAGGAGGTCGGTGTCGAGTCTCGGAACCTGCACCCTGCGCGTGCGTTCGTCATCGACCCAGACCTCGATCGCGTCGCGCGGCGGATCCACCGCCAGATTCTGTACCGCACCGTGGAAAGCCGACCAGGCATCCATCTGGTCCCGATGCGTTTGGCTCATCTGCTCGACGAGAGATTCGGAGCGTGCATCGCGTAACCTGTCGCGAGCCGCGCCCTTCATCTCGGCCTGGCGTGATCGCATCTCGGCCACGCGACCGGAATTGCCGCGACCCAGGAGCTCGTCCAGGTTGGCACGCGTCGCGTCCATCTGTTCGTCGAGCTGATCGAGGAAGTGGCCGCGCGCGTCGAATGCGCGTTGTTCGGCTTCGAACAGCTCGAGCAGGCGATCCGAGTAGGCTTCCTGGGACAGGATGCCGGCGTTGTAATCCATGCACAGGCTGCGGTACTTGACGATCAAGAGCGTCGCAGCCTGGTCGTACTCGGCCTTTCGGCGCAGCGTGGCCACCGTATCGCTCGCGATCGTGGCGGAGAACAGCGGGCCGGAGCACTGGAGCCGTAGCCCGAGGCTGTCCTCGAATTCCTCGGCCAGGTGACCGACGTCGAGCCTCGGCACCACGACTCGTTGCGTGCGCGCGCGATCGGCCCAGATCGTGATCTTGTCCGACGCATCGAGCTTGCGGACCTCTTCGTTGGTCAGGGACCGATCGAGGGCGCTCAGGTTGCGCTCGACCGCCAGGTGCGTCTGCTCGATCGCGCCCGCCTGAGCGTTTCGGCTCTCGGAGGGGTTGATCTCCTGATGGACGCTTTGCACGAGCTCCCGGAAGTCGACGAGCGTCGCCTCGAGGGCGCGCTTGTGAGCGGTATGCTCCTGCTGCGGTAGCCCGAGTGCACGGTCGAGCTTCGCTCCCGCGTCGGCGGAGTCGAGTGCCGCGCTGACGAGCAGCTCCATACGGCACAATCGTCCGCGTGCGACGGCGTCGAAGATGCGTCGCATGCGCCGGTGGTAGGTCTCGAGGCTCAGCTCTCCGGCGTTGAACTGCAGGCAAAGGGTTTCGATCCGGCGGATCAGGGTCTGGGCCTTCTGTTCGAACTCGATGCCTTTCTTGCGGCTCCATCCGACCGAGATCTTGATGCTTCCGATGCTGGCGCCCGCGCTCAGCTTGAACGAGGAGCTGTCAGCGATTTCCTCCGGGTCGACCCGGTCGACCTCGATCTGGCGCGTGTGCTGGTCATCGACCCAGACCATGAACCGTTCTCGTGCCGCCCGTGCAGCTCCCGCCACGGGCAGGACTGCGCTCGCGGCGAACACGAGCATGAGCAGCCACTGGATTGGGGTGGCCGCGCGGTGGCGGGTCGGGGTGGGGGGGGCATGGACTCTCAAGGGGTTCCAGCTTTCAAGGGCCGGGCGAGCGGTGAGAGCACGCGGTTTTTCGGGCACTGCGTTCGCAGCGATCTACTGGAGCGCGTAGAGCTCGCCGTTGAAGATGAAGCCGCGCACCTGATCGGTCAGGTCGCCGATGCTGTCACGCTCGAGCGCGATGTCGAACTTCGTGCCGTTGGGCGGGTCGTAATATGGGCAGTCGGGCCCGGTCAACAGCTTCCCATCCAGCAGGTCGGCCTGCAGCTGCCAGCTCACTCCGGCGTTGTTGGTCCACAGGAGCTGGTTGCCCGAGACTTGGGTGATGTTGCCGATGTGCCACGGGTTTTGCACCGGTTCGCGGCGGAACGTGCCGAGGACATCGGCGAGCACCAGGTCACCCCAGGGTGCATCCGCAGTGGCGTAGCGCAGGGCTACATGCAACGGTGGTGTGGCCGTCTGCAGGCGCTTGAACAGGGCTTCGTGGAAGTAGTCCGCCTCGTAACGTCCGACGAAGTCCGCGGGCCAGGTGGAGCGGTCGAACCACTGGTGTGGCGTCTGCTCCAGGTTGAACTCCGGGTAGGTGCGGAACAGGTGGTGGAAGAATTCGTGTTGTAGCCACTGGGGCAGGTAGGCCCGGCGTTCGAGGCCCGTGTACTCGCCGGTACCGATGTGAGGCGGCTTGCGGACGAGCCAGCGATCGTCGATCAGGAAGAGCGGTGAACCGCCGGCGTAGCCTGTGCCCATCCCGCCGGTCACGAACTCGGCGTTCGTGAAATCGGGATACTGCTCGGGAACATGGGAGGGGTAGATCAGCCACCACCAGTCGGTCGCCTGAAGGACCTCATCCGGGAGCGTCGCCCAGACGTCCGCCGGGTTCTCGAGGCTGGCGATGTAACGGCCCTGGCTCACGAAGGCGTGCACGGGCAAGTTGAGATCGGGAAGCGAGGCGACCTGAATGTCGACGGCCAGCTGTCCGTCGGTCATCGCGAAGATGTACTCCTCGAACAGCGCCAGGGAGCCGTGCACGATGGCATTGTCGTTGCGCTCCAGGCGTGGATCCAGGGCGTGCGTGACGTGGATCCCGGTTCCCTGGTTCAGCTCGGCCAGGTTGCGCGGCTCGATGCCGTTGCTCTCCCCCAGCAGCAACACGGTCATGCGTACCGTGCGCGGCGCGACGTTGCCCTGCACTCCGCTCTGGACGCGCCACTCGACCAGGTCGCTCAGCATGCGCAGCCCGTAGTAACACGGCGGCGATCCGATGTTGATACCGAAGGGCTTCGTGGGCAGGTTGCCCCAGCCTATTCCGCCGGTGGGATGGACCTGCCAGAGGGCGTCCAGGGTTTGTTGCGCACCAGAATCGTCGCTGGCCGCGTGGCTATCGCCCGCGTTGATCCAGACGTTGAGTGCGCGTCGGTAGAAGAGCGAGAAGTTGCTCAGCCCATAAGGTTCAAGAAAAGCGCGCGCCTGATTGGGCTGCACGGGGACCCGCGGCCCAAAGCCCGACTGCGCAGCGGCGGAACCGGTTGCCGCGAGCAAGCCGCTGGCAAGGATCAGACCGCGTATCGAGAGGTACCTCATGATGCTCCCCAGTATGGCCCAAACTCCAGACGCCGGGACCTCTACGGCACGGATATGCCGCCCAACCGGACGGGCCGGCCACAGACGGCCAGGTTGGAGTCGCGCGCCGGTGGAGGTACAGGCCAGGATGAGCGCCGCTACTGGATTGGCTCCCAGGGATATTCGATGTAGTGCGCCGTCTCGCGCGCCACCTCGGGTCCGCAGAGCTGCGCCACGAGCGTGAACGCCATGTCGATTCCGGCAGCTACCCCGGCCGAGGTCGTCACGACGTCCGTCACCACGCGAGTGTCACGCTCGACGGTGATCGTCGGGTCGATGCTCGAGAGCAGATCCAGGGCGCCCCAATGAGTGGTCGCGCGCTTTCCCGCGAGCAGGCCGATCTTCGCGAGCAAGAGGGAGCCCGTACAGATCGACGCCACCCTTGAGGCCGAGCGCGCCTGCTCCTCGATCCATGCCAGCGTGTTCGCATCCTCGAGCAACGGGCGTGTCCCGAACCCGCCCGGAACTACCAGCACATCGATGCGCGGCGCGTCGTCGAAGCCGTGATGTGGAACGACCTGCATGTTCCCCGCAGCCGTGACGGCGTCACGGCTGCGCGCCACGGTGAACACGTTGAACGGTGCCGACTCGTCGGAACGCCTCGATTCGATCCCAGCGACCATGCGCGTGCGCGAGAAGACCTCGAAGGGTCCGGCGAAATCCAGTAGCTCGACGTCGTCGAAGATCAGGATGCCGATGTGGGTCACGTCCATGGGGAGGACTCTCCTTGACTCGTTTGCAGGATCAGGCATCGGCCACGCCACCATCCAGTGCGACCTTCCAGCCAGCATCGGTCCAGCGCCAGATCGAGAAGTACGTACCGACTCCGACCACCTTGTCTCCTTCATCCGCGATCTTCACCAGCTCGTAGCGTCCGCGCGTGAATCCGAGCTCGCCATCGGCGATCACGCCTCCAACCTCGGGGTCCCAGCGCAACTCCAGGCCCGTGTCGCCCCAGATGCCCATGTCCGCCTTGCGGATTGCTGCGCGGCCCTGGGCGCAGTCACCGGACATCGGCATCCGGACTCCGCGCTCATCGAACCAGGAGACCCATCCCTCGAGCCGGTCGATCGACGAGTCGACGGCGAATGCGCGGTCCGCCTCGAAGAGCGCCTCGACTGAACTCGCTTCCGGTGGCAGGGCGGCTTGCACGGTCCGGGGGGCGGGCCATGTGGTGAAGGTGAACGAAAGGGCGCTCAGGAATGCGGTGCAGAGGGAGAGCTGGTGCATGCTCCGAGCCTATCGAATGGATGCGGCGGCCGGTTGCTGGAATGGGTATCGTCTCCGTATGCGATACGGCAATCGAACATGGCTTCCAATCGTGTTTCTCGCGCTGCTCCTCGTGGCCAGGCTCTCGGCCAGACAGCGCGGGGATCTGATCCTGGACGGCACGATGCACCACCTTGGTGACAATCCGACGCCCGAATGGACGGAGGCTCCGGAAATGCCCGAGGGTGGCCAGCTGAAGTTCACCTTCGATGCGCAGGCGAACACCGGCGAGTGGACGCTGCGTTACTCCCAGCGCAACGTGAACAACCAGTGGCGCGTCGTCGTCAATGGCCACGAGCTGGCCACATTGAGGGTCTTCGAAGGCCTGCTGGACAGTGTCGCGCCGCTGCCCGTCGGGGTGCTCGTCGAGGGCGAGAATACCTTCGTGCTCGAGGGCGATACGCCGACGGATGACATCACGTTCGGGAAGATCAGCATCTCGCCGGTCTCGCTGCGGGAGAGTCTGGATTTGCGTCCGGTGCGCGTTGCGGTCACGGACGCGCTCGGCGCGCCCAGCCCCGCGCGTGTGACCATCGCCGATTCCGCGGGCCAGCTTGTTCCCGTGTACTACGCCGATGGGGAGCACCAGGCCGTGCGCGATGGCGTGGTGTACACGGACGCTGGCAGCGCGCGCTTCGAGGTGCCTCAGGGGGATTACCGCGTGTACGCGACCCGTGGGTCGGAGTGGAGCCTCGCCCAGGAGGATGTCTCCGTGCGCTCTCGTTCAACCGAGGTGGACCTGCGCATCGAGCGCGTTGTCGACACGACCGGATTCGTCGCGTGCGATACCCATATCCACACGTTGACCTTCAGCGGGCACGGAGATTCCTCGGTCGAGGAACGCATGGTGACGCTTGCGGGCGAGGGCGTCGAACTCGCGATTTCCACCGACCACAACCACAACACGGACTACGCTCCCTACCAGGCACGGATGAAACTCAACGAGTTCTTCACGCCCGTCGTGGGTAACGAGGTCACCACGCCGATCGGCCACTTCAACGCCTTCCCGCTCGATACGGGGGATGCGGTGCCCCCGTTCCAGTTGCGCGAGATCGTCGAGATCGTCGACGGCATCCGGGCCAAGGGTGCGCAGGTCGTCATCCTGAACCATCCGCGCTGGCCGGACCATGAACGCGGCCCCT
>JBLHKW010000177.1:0-9756 GCA_047618565.1 Planctomycetota bacterium | reverse complement strand
CCGGAGGCGACCCTTACGGGTCGTCGAGGATGCCAACGCGCGAGAAGTGCCGCCAGAAGCCGAAAGGACGGCGAAGCCGGCCGGTCGTCGCGTTTGGGCCGCGTCTTCATGAATTATTCGGGCTAGCTCAGGAGGGTCGCGGAGCCGGTGCCGGGCGCACCGCCCACGTCGGCAACGGGCGTATTGTCCGTGACGACCTCGAAGGTCACCCCGGACAACGCCTCCCCCGGCGCTTCCGCCACCAGGGTGATCAGGTCGCTCCCCGAAATCCCGGGCGGCAGGGTGCGGGCGTCCACCGGATAGTAATGGGCGGGCGTGGGCGCGGGCTCCTTGACTCCGACCGCAAGCGGGTCCCGATCACCGCGACGAGTCAGGCGGAAGCGCACGCGCGAGAGTCCGAAGTGCGGGTCGACCTCGGCCTCGCCCTGCTCCTTCTCGGCCGTCCAGTCAGGCCCGTGCGGCACGGGGCAGACACCGCAGCCCGTGCCCGAGTTCACGGAGCGCACGGTGATGTCCATGAAGTCCGGATCATTCAGGGGCCGCACGCGCCTGATGACGGTGCTCGACGCCTTGTTGTCGGTATTCAACGGCGACTGCCCGGGGCCCGTGCGGTGCAGCTCGGTAAGCTCCACGCGAACGCGGAAGCCCGCCTCGCCCGAGCCATCGTCCGCCGGCGCCCACTGGACCGCGAACCAGCGGAACTCGTCGGGATCGAGACGCAGGGATTGCAATTCCTGTCGCTCGCCGCTGGCGTCACGCACCGGCATCCAGCCTTCGGCGCTGGGCCCCAGTGTCGCGCTCTGGTACCAGAAGCGCACCATCACCGGACCTGAACGCACGTTTCCGCGGTTGCGCAGGCGCACCTTGAGCTTGTTGTCCATCCCGGTCGGCAGCAGCCCATCCGAGCGCCCATCGTCGTCGTTGTCGACCATGATGTCCGGCGAGAGCCAGCTCCACGCCCAACCCGAGGGGTCGACGCAGGTCTCGGTTCCTGCGCGCGCGTTGGCGGGCGTGATCATCACATCGCTGAGCGACGCGTGTTCCCCGAAGAGCAGGGTGAAATCCCCACCCAGGTCCCGTGTCGCGACGATCACGATCACGCTATCGAGTCCGTCGAAGGCCACGACCTTGGTCAGATCCAGAGCCTGGCTGCGGTGCACCTCGGCCAGGCTCCCATCGACGCCCACTCGAAGAACCTGCACCAGGACATCGGCCAGACGCGCGTGGCACTCCAGGCGGACCGAGATCGCGCCCGCGCTCTCACCGCTGCGCGGGCGGATCCGGAAGACGCGCGACGACCAGGGCGTCAGCCCCGTGACGTGTCGTTTCGTACGACCGCCAGCGCGCAGACGCATGTCTCCATTGGCGCCGAGAATGCCGCGATCCGGGTGGCGCTGCGCTCCACGGCCGCCGGACCGGTCCCTGCGCGAGAGCTGAAAGCGCCGATCCTCGCTCTCGATCCCGAGCCCATCGATCACGTCGGCCACCAACCAGTTGCCCCACGACGTTTCAAAGGAGGTCCCGGGTGCTGCGTCGGCGCCCTGGCCCACGAAGCGATCGAAGGTCCCCCACCAGGGCAAGCCCGAGCGCGCTGAGCGCAGAGCTTCCGCCTCGTAACGCAGATCAGGGTCCGCGGAAGCGACGAGCATCTTGCGGAAGAAGTCGAAGCCACCGGCTGTGCCCAGATCCTCGTCCGGCGCATCCAGACCATGCTGGCGAGCGAAGTAGCGCCACATGCGACGGGCGAAGCGCGCGGCCTTCTTCGGGCCGTGCTCGTCATCGAGCAACGAGCTGGCGAGGGGCAGGGCCTGGTTCGGATCGACGCCCGCGTCCGCGCCGCGGCCCCCGAGCATGTCCGAGACCAGTGAAGCGCCGCCGTGTCGGACCAGGTCGCGCAAGCCGCGCACGCGCGACGTGTCGTTGTACATGTACGCGCAACGCAGGAAGAGCACACAGGGCAAGACGCGCCCGTTGACCTCGTTCGAGTTGCTCGGCGCGACCTGGATGTGGTCCAGCGAAGGGTGCGTCGTGGCTGCGAACGGGTGCTGATGGAAGATGCGCACGTCCATGCGCGTGGAGCCCACACGAACGCCGCGCGGGTCACGCAACGAGAACGGTGCGCGCGTCAATGCTCCCAGAAAATAGTCGCACAGCACGGCCACGCGCTGCACGTAGGCCGGGGCGACCTGCGTGTTCTCCGCATTCACGTCGGCGAGGCGGTGACGTATCCAGCCGATGGAGACGCCCGAGGGCAACATGACCTCCTCGTCCGAAATCGGCGGCGAAGCGTCGACGCGATCGTCGGGGTAGGCATCGTCCGTCGTGAAACGCACGCTCACACGCTCCCCGTGGAAGGTCCTGATGGGAGCTCCCTGGGGCAGGTCGTCCGCCTCGTGCTCGCCCATGGGCGCGCCGCGCTCCGCCAGCAGGCGTCGCATGGCATCACCCCAGGTTTCCGCGCACTCGCCAAAGGCAAACGGCGGCTCGGCCCAGCGCGAACGTGTGTTCGGGAATGCGCGCTGGATCAGATCGATGTTGCGCGCCTCCCGGTTCGGATGCCGGAGGAAGCTGTAGGCGTCGCGCAGACCGCGCACGCTCAGGCGCGCCGCAGCGGCCAGGTCCACGGGCTCACCGTTGATGAAGCGCAGCTCGCCATCAGCCTGCTGGAGACTCTGTGCTGGAATCGCCAGGTCGACCTCGAGCTCCTCGCCCTCGGCCAGCTCGAGAGAGTCCGCGCTCTGACCCAGCTGGTGCTGACGATCGTCGAGCACGTCGACGCGCACACGGGACGTCGCGATCCCCGCAGCCGTCGGACTACCAGCCGAAAGCCCGGCGGGCGGTTGCGCCCAGGGTAACCGGTAGCAGCCCTCCAGATCGGTGATTCCCTCGGCTACCAACGCCCCGTCGACCGAGAGTCTCACGGTCAATCCGGGCAGGGGGCCCGCCAGGGTCCCATCCGTCACGCATCCACTGACTTCCCTGGCCAAAGGTCCCTCCCGATAGCATTTATTACGGATCCCTATTGCGGGACCGAGTCTTCGAAACGCCGCGTCTGGCGCCCCGATCCTATCCCGGAAGACCCTGTTCGCCGGACTCGAATCGCCTCAAATCGACTCCAGCCGGGGGCTTTTTGTCGGCCACTGGCCGTGTACAACCTACGCCGCACACGGCGCCGGGGGGGCAAGCGCGGCAAACCTCGCCAGATCGTTGACGGGTTCCCTGCACGGAATGCGCTTCTCGCTGGGGCGCGCGGGCATCTGAACCCGGCCGCAAGGCGGACCATGACCAGTTGGACACGAATCCGGAAGATCTTCGAAGCGGCGGTCGAGCTCGAACCGCTCGACCGTGAGCAGCTGCTCAGCAGGTCCTGCGACGGTGATCCCGGCCTGCGGGCGGAGGTCCTGCGGCTGCTGGCGGCTGACGAGTCCGATTCCCCCGCCCTCGACCAGCTCGCGGATGGGCTTCTGGCGGGACTCGAGGCCGGTCTGCCCAGTACTGACGCGCTCGTCGGTCGCTCCGTCGGCGCCTACCGGATCGTGTCGGTGCTGGCCGCCGGTGGCATGGGCACGGTCTACGAAGCCCAGCAGGAGCAGCCCGCCCGGCGCGTGGCCGTCAAGGTCATGAAGCGCGAGCTGATCTCGAGCGCTGGGCGCCGTCGTTTCGACTACGAGGCCGCCACTCTTGCGCGCCTGCGGCATCCGGGCATCGCCCAGATCTTCGAGGCCGGTTCGTTCAATGATGGACCGGGATCCGGCGATGTGCCGTTCTTCGCGATGGAGTTCATCGAGGGCGCGCGCAGCATCATCGAGTACGCATCGCGCGAGGAGCTCGACCTCGAGGCGCGCCTCGAACTGTTCGCGAAGGTCTGCTCCACAGTCCACTACGGCCACCAGCAGGGTGTCATCCACCGCGACCTGAAGCCGCGCAACATCCTGGTCGACTACCTGGGTCGGTCCAAGGTGATCGACTTCGGCATCGCACGCGCTGTACACGCCCAGGCTGCGGATGAGCGCCAGACCCAGGCGGGCGAGGTACTCGGCACGCTTCAGTACATGAGTCCGGAGCAGATGGCCGGGGACCCCGAGGCCGTCGACACACGTTCGGACATCTACGCGCTGGGCGTGGTCCTGTACGAGCTGTTGACCGGGTGTCTGCCATTTCCGTTGATCGACCGCTCTATCGTGGAGGCCGCGCGCATCGTCGAGACCAGCGAACCCGTGCGGCCGGATCACGTGCGGCCGGACCTCTCCAAGGACCTGGTGTGGATCACCTTGAAGGCCCTGGAGCAGGATCGCGAACGACGCTACACGTCCGCCGCCGAACTGGCCGACGAGATCCAGCGCGTGCTCGCCCAGCGCCCGGTGCACGCCGTTCCGCCCAGCACGACCTACCGCCTGAAGAAGTTCCTGCAGCGCCACCGGCGCGAGGCGATCATCGGCGGCCTGTTGCTGGCCACGGTCACCATCGGTCCCCTGCTCACGTCCCTGATCCTGGCGCGCGTCAACACGCGCCTGCAGACGGCCAATGCACGCTACGGACGACTGGCCGACTCCCTGCGACTCGAGGAGCTGACGGAGCACGCCGATCAGCTCTGGCCGGCCACTCCCGAGCGCGTCGAGGACCTGCGCGCGTGGATGGTCGAGGCCACCGCCGTCGTCTCGCGACTCGAGACCCACCGGCAGACCCTGGCCGCGCTCGAACGAACGCCGGAGGTGGAGACCTCGATGGAGCTGCGCTGGCAGCGACAGGTACTCGTGCAGCTCGTCTCCGACCTGATGCACTTCTCCGAGCCGGAGATCGGCACCTTCGTCAGCGTGCAGGAACGCCTCACATGGGCGCGCAGCGTGGTGCGGCGAACGATCGCCGAACATCAGACCGTGTGGAATGCCACTTGCGACGCGATCGCGACTTCAGCGCTCTACGGCGGACTCGAGTTGACGCCGCAGGTCGGTCTGATCCCCCTCGGAACGGACCCGCACTCGGGGCTCTGGGAGTTCGCCCACCTGCAGAGTGGCGCAGCTCCCGCGCGCAGGTCGGATGGCACACACGAAGTGCTTCCGGAAACGGGTTTCGTGTTCACCCTCATACCCGGTGGTTCCTTTCTGATGGGCGCCCTGCCCCCATCGACGCCGGAAGCCGAACCCGGCGCGCGCGATCCGTTCGCGGGCAACGACGAGGCGCCTGTACGGCGCGTCGAACTGGCGCCCTTCTTCCTGTCCAAGTACGAGACCACGCGCGCCCAGTGGAAACGCCTTTCCGGCGATGCCCCGAGCTACTTCACGGACGCCGACCTGCTCGACTCCTCACGGATCACGAGCGCGGACACGCTCCCCATTCACCCGGTCGAGCAGGTCAGCTGGCACACCGCGATCGAGGTCCTGCAACGCCACGGTCTGACCCTGCCGACCGAAGCACAGTGGGAGTACAGCGCGCGAGCGGGGACTGCGACCGTCTGGTGGACCGGCGATGTGCGCGAGACCCTACGCAACGTCGCCAACATCGCCGACCGTTCCGCCCAGCGCGCCGGTCAGGACTGGCCCACCATCGATGAATGGCCGGATCTGGACGACGGCTACCCCTTCCACGCCCCGGTCGATGCGTTCGCACCGAACCCCTTCGGTCTGCACCACATGCTCGGCAACATCTACGAGTGGTGCCTGGACGGCTATGCGGACTACACGCTCGAGCCCGCGGCGGGAACGGGCTACCGAACCGGCGAAGCATCCGAGGCGCGCGTGCTGCGCGGCGGCAGCTTCGTGGTCGCCGCGCGCAAGGCACGCTGCGCGGACCGCGCCTTCCTGAGCGCCGATGCCATCGACCTGCACGTGGGCCTGCGCATCGCGCTTGCGATCCGGCCGGCGGACTCCGACCTGACCGCCGAATAGGCGCGACCCTATCGCCGGCCGCCGTCACCCCATATCCTCCAACCGACGAGCAAGGCGCACGCGCGCACGGCAGAGACCCTCGCCAGCCCATGGACGACCCGGCCACCCAGCAAACTCTCATCCTGCTCGGCCGCATGGCCGATGGCGACGCGGCCGCTGCCGAGGAGCTGCTCCCGCTGATCTACGACGAACTGCGCCGGCTCGCTGCAAAGCGCATGGGCCAGGAGCGCTCCGACCACACGCTGCAGGCCACCGCCCTGGTCCACGAAGCGTACATGCGCCTTGCAGGTCCCAAGCAGACGCGCTGGAACGACCGAGCCCACTTCTTCCGCACCGCCGCCCGCGCCATGCGCGCCGTACTGGTCGACCACGCCCGCGCCAGGCAAGCCCAGAAACGCGGCGGCGGACTCGCAGCCGTCGAACTTGGCCCCGACATCGCACAGTCCGAACGACCGCCCCTCGACGTCCTGATCCTCGACGAGACCCTGCAACGCCTGACCGAACGCGACGAACAACTCGGCAAGATCGCCGAACTCCACTTCTTCGGAGGCCTGACCCACGAAGAAGTCGCCGAGGCCATGGACGTCAGCGTGCGTACCATCGAACGCGGCTGGCGCACAGCACGCGCGTGGCTACAGACCGAGCTGGGCTAAGGCGAACGTGTCGCGGTGCACACGGAGCAAGAGCAAAATCCGACGGGGTCCATAGTGTCGATCTGACGGCGAGGAACAGGGCCATGACGACGTCCAACATGCCGGAGCTTTCCTTGATGGAGGTCGTCCCCCGGCCGTGGACTACGTGTCCGTACGAGTTCTGAGGACGGACCGGTGCTATCTGGCGGTCAGCGACTCTTGATCCCGGGCAATTTCGACGAGCAAGCCTTGCGCCGCCTGATGGGCGTGCTCGCAGGATGCTGAGCTTTCCACCCTCATCCTCGGTCAGGATCTTCGTTGGCCGCAGCCCGGTCGACATGCGCAATGATTCGACGGTTTGAGCGGCGAATTGGTAGGCGCCGTCGACGAAGACCCGCAGTCCGGCCACCTGTTCGTCTTCTTCAGCAAGCGCCGCAACCGGATGAAGGCGCTGGCCTGGGATGGATCCGGCTTCTGGGTGCTCTACGAGCGACTCCAGCACGGTCGCTTCAAGGTGTTCGATCGCGTAGCGCAACACCGCCAGTCGAGGGTGACGTGTGCCGCCAGCGCGAACTCCGACGGGCAGCGCCTGCCGGTTTGGCCGACACCCGTCAGATTTTGCACTGGCTCGGTACATTCGCCCTAAAGACCGGCCGTCGTGGCACCCGAATAGAGCGGTGGTTCAGCGCATCCAGGGGGGATGCGCCGATGGTCGGAGGATTGGCCAGGGCGCCGGTGAGCGGCCTGATTGAAGGAGATAATCGGATGTCCCTCTGGATTTCCGCCGCGAGTATCGTTGGCGCCCTGGGTCTATTCCTGGCGGGGCAGCACTGGATCGTCACCGGCCTGCGAGCGACGCGACCCACTAGCTGGAACTGGATCGCCAGCAGGCTGCAGCGCACGGCAGGGCGCGGGACGCCCTTTCTCACGGGCCTGGCGAGCGCGCTGACGACACCCACGAGTGCGTGGAGTGCGCGCGCCACGCTCGGCACCGTTCACACCCCGGGTCGTCCACTGGAGCACACCGTCTGGCAGACGATCGGCTCCTGCCTGGCCCTGGCCGGGAGCGCATGGCTGGCCCTGGCAGCCCGCAGCGCGTCCGGAGCGTTCGAGCCGCTGGCCTGGACACTGCTCGGACTCGGCGGCCTGCTGTACGCCGCGGTCCCGCGCGGCCGTAGCTTCTACTGGACCGCGCTCGGCCTGGGCGCCTGTCTGCTCGGACTGCTCCAGCTCGACCACGCCTTCTCCACCATCGCCGGCGTTCGGCTCGATGCGTGGGGACTCTCGATGCCAGTACGGTTGATCGTCTTTGCGCTGCTCGGCACCGCCGCAGCCACCGTGCTGCGTTCGCCGGGCGCCATCCTCGTCGCGGCCCTGTTCGCTGCGGACCACGGATGTCTGCACATCACGACCGGAGTCGCGCTGTTCGTCGGCGCCAGTCTCGGATCCCTCGCGGTGACGCTTCCCGCCTGGAAGAGTGACGGCCATCCCCAGGCCCGCCGCGCAGCTCTCTGTATGGCGAGCTTCCAGTGTCTCGTCTCCGCGCTGACGATCCTGTCACTGGCCCTCGTCCTGCCGCTCCTGAACGACCCGCCCCAGCCCCTGAACCAGCCGATCTGGCTGCTGACGGCCTGGAGCAGCGCCGCCATCCTCGCCTCGACTCTCATCTGCATCCCCCTGGTCAGGCCCGGGGTCCGGATCGTCGAGAGCCGGCTCGGCATGTTCGATTCGGATGGCATCGCCTCACCGATCAGGGACACGACCACCCTGGCCTTGCCGAGCTTGACGTTCGACTGCATGCGCCAGGAGCTCGAGGCGATGCGCAAGACCGCCTCCGGCCTGGCCCGCAAGGTGCTCGGGGAAGAGCAGGTCTCCGACTTCCGAACAACGCGCGATATCGAGTCCGTCACTGAGCGCGCGCAGAGTATCGAAGGCGCAGCGCGACGCATCCTCGCGCGCGAAGCGCCGGCCGAGCTGCGCACCGTTTGTGAGTGGGCACCCGCTGCCGGCGCGGCCTACATGGAGACGTGCCAGCAGATGGCCGCACTCCGGCGCCCGGACCTGCGACCCGCACTGATCCCCGATTCGGCACTGCGCGCACGCGTGCTGCAGTTCCGGTGGGGCTTCCTGCACTTCCTCGAGCACGGCTGCGCGGCCGAGACTGCGCCCTTGCAACGGGCGCAGGAACGCTACCAGATCGAGGTGCAGGCGACTGACCTGAAGGGCCGCTTGCTGCGCGCCTGCCATGAGAGGTCCATCGAGCCGCTCGTAGCACACGCCGCGTTGGCCGGGATCGACACGATCCAGTCCGTGACCCAGGCCCTGACCACGGCCCTGGCCCGGATGGAGTTCAGGGCGCTCGAGTGCCCCCTGAAGGACCCCATCGCGGACCCGATCCTGGATCCCAGCCAGATGCCCGCCGAGGAACCTCGTCCGCTTGAGGACTCCAGTGTGGTGGAGACACCCGGGCTTGAGGCCGGCCCCGAAGCCGCGATGGAGCCCGGAATCGAGGCAGACGAGCCGAGCGCTCCGCTGCCCTCCGCACCGCCGGTTCCGCCGCCCCTGTTCCGCCGCGACCAGCACTCCTGAGGCCCGGACGGGACCAGCGGGTCCTTGTTACCGGAATCCCGCGCTCGGACCCGGTCCGAGCGTGGCGTTTCGCCCCGCGCGCATTAAGCTGCGGCGGTGACGAGCAACAACCGCGCGAACACTTTCCTGCTGGGCATCCTGACGACCATCCTGGTCGGCTGGGTGCTGCACGTCGGGGCCGCAGTCATGCAGCCCCTCGTGATCGCGCTTCTGTTCGCGAGCATGCTACAGCCGGTGGTTGCGGGCCTCGCACGCTGGAAGATCCCGCCCGTCCTGACCGTCATCCTGATGGTCACGCTGATCTTCTTCGGCTTCGCGCGCGTCGGACTGCTGCTGCAGGCCAACCTGTCGGCCTTCCTCGGAGCGGATCCATTCACGGCGGACGAACTGGACGTCTTCTCCGACACGAGCGGCCAGATCACCGCCGACGCCGCCGGCTGGGAAGCGATCAAGGACAGCGCGCAGGCCAGGATGGACGAGTCCTCGCTACCCGCCCCGCTGGTCACCTACCTGTCCAAGGCGCTCGACGACATCGACCTGTCGGGGCTCGCGACCGGCCTGATCGGCGGCGGAGTCGACTTCACGAAGGGCCTCCTGCTCGTCGTGATCTACATGCTGTTCATCTTCGCGGAGCAGGCCGTCTTCCGACG
>JBLHKW010000176.1:0-9819 GCA_047618565.1 Planctomycetota bacterium | reverse complement strand
AGGGTGACGTAGGTCTCGCGCAGGAACTCGACGTCCGTCTCGGGTGAGTTGACGGAGCGCTGGTAGAGATCGTAGCGGTCTGCGTTCTTGGCGTTCAGGCGACGGTCCTTCTTGCGACCCTTCTTGGAGGGTGCCGCGGTGGACTGCTTCTGGCCCGTGGTGCGGCGTGTCTTGGTGCTGGTCGGCATGGGTGTACTTGGAGAGATGGGCAGGGGTTGTGTCCTGGCGGAATCCTAGCCGGGATCATTCAGGAACACACGGGCCAAGGCCGCGACAAATTCGCGCCAGGGCCCGAGAATCAGCGCGTCTGTGGCTTGCCGCCGGGCAGCCACTCGGGCGTCACGCTGCCATCGGCGAGGAGCAGAGCGGCAGCCAGCGACGTCTTGGTGCAGCTGAACAGATGCTCGAAGTCGATCCTGTCGGCCTCGTCGGTCACCGCGTGGTAGTCCTTGTGCAGGTTGTAGGACGACAGGGTCTGCCCGACGATGCCCTGTCTCACGAAGGCGATGTTGTCGGAGCGCATGAAGAAGTTCTGGTCGGGCCGCTGGTCCGGGACGATCGCCAGGGAGCGCTCCTGGAAAGCCGCCCCCAGCGTCGTGCGCTCGAATCCGGTCAGCCAGAGCTGACCCGCGCCCCCGGCCAGCTCATCGGGACGCCCGAGCATCTCCAGGTTGAGGTTGGCCACGGTGCGCTCGAGCGGAAAGGACGGGTGCTCGACGTAGTGGTACGTGCCCAGCAGGCCCTTCTCCTCACCCGCAGCCAGCAAGAAGATCAGCGTCCGGGTCGGCCTGGGCCCGTCAGCCAGGGCCTCGGCCAGCTCGAGCACCGCCGCGGTGCCCGACGCATCGTCATCGGCACCGTTGAAGATCAGATCCGCCTCCTCGTCGCCATCGCTGGCCGGCGCGTGCTCCGCATCCAGCCCGATGTGGTCGTAATGGGCGCTGATGACGATCGCCTCGCCCTCGCCATCGGGGTCCTGACCCGCGATGCGACCGACCACATTGAAGTCCAGGACGCGCTCGACGCGGGCGCCATAGACGAGCTCGAGGCTCTTGATCTCTCCGTCCTCGAGCAAGGTGCGCAGTGCGCCGTGCAGGCGCAGGATGTCCGCCGGGTCCGGGTCGACCCGCTCGCGCGTGAGCTGGGGCGCGGGTGGCCGCCGACCGTTGCGCTCGCGCGAGAATCCGCGCGCCACGCAGAGGCCCCAACCCTGGCCCTCGCCCATGCCTCGCTCACCGAGCCATGCGCGCCGCTCCGAACGCGAGCCGTCCAGCCAAAGGGCCCGATCCGCGCGCGGGGATTCGGGCAATTCTTCGAGACTGCGGACCACGAGCAGCTCCAGGACCGGTGCGACCTTGGGTTCTGCCCGGGGTGAGACGTCGAAGTCGATCCCGAAGCGTCCCTCGATGCGGGTGCCGGCCCAGGTCTCGAGAGTCAGGGTCGGTTCGCGTTCGTGCACGACGCGCACCAGGGGCACTTCCTGTAGAAAGCTCCCGTTCGTTCCGGCCGGCTCGAGGCCGGCGCGTTCGAGCACGCGTGCCAGGTAGCGTGCGGCGCGCACCGCGTCGGGTGTTCCCGCCTCGCGACCGCGCAGCTCATCGGAAGCCAGGTAGCGAACGTGGTGCTCCAGCTCCACGCGGGTCAGCTTCGGATCGAAGGTGGGTAACGGGTCCCCGTCGGAGCTGGCGGCAGCACCGAACTCCCACCCTATTAACAGGATGGCCAGAAGCGGCAAGACGTGTCGTCGCATGGCCGCAAGCCTACCAGGGATCGACCGCGGGAGGCGTGCTTCCCGTCTCCCCTGAACCGGCCTGCTACGCGACCAGATCGCGCAGGGTGCGCAGGAGGGTCTCGTTGTCCTTGGGCTCGCCGACATGGATACGGACGGCGCCCGCCATCCCGCGCGGGACGGTCATTTTTCCGGGGGTCAGTCTGCGGTTTACCTTGCGAGCGAGGTCGCTCGGCCTGGCCACCTGGAGCAGGATCCAGTCGCCGATGGACGGCAGGGGGTGGACCCCAGGGATCGAGGCCAATCTCGAGGAGAAGCGATCCTTCTCCTGGGGAGTGTTGGGTCTAGGTGATTCGAGGTCCATGTTGCTTCCTCCGCGTCTCGTTGGCTCGTTGGAGTGAGATCCGGGCGGCGTCCCGAGAATGGGCCAGCGGGTTTCCCCATAGCACTTCGAGCACGCGAGCCATGCTCGAAGTCGGCCAGAGCCCCTCTTTCCAGGTCCGCGCTTGTACCCTATCTAGCGTTGGAGCCCCATACAAGCACTATCCAGAGGGCTGATGCGAGCCACCGGGGCCCGCGAAGATTCACCCCGCCGCGAAGAAGGCTCGACCGGGGCGCTCGGCGGCGATCAAAATGCCACACCACGATGAAGGATTCCCCCCCGCTCCCCGCCCCGATCACCGTCCGGGTTCCCGCGTCCACGTCGAACCTCGGACCCGGCTTCGATTTCCTCGGACTGGCGCTCGATCTGCCGCTCGATGTGACGGTACTCGGTACCGCATCGGAAGGGCAGCACGAGTTCGTTGCGCTCGACGGCGCAGCGGCCAGCTGGCCCATCGGCGTAGACAATCGCATGACACGCGCGATCGACCACGCGCTTCGACATGCGGGTCACGCGCCGCTCGCACTGCGCATGACCGTGCGTTCCGAAATTCCTACCGGACGTGGCTTCGGAAGTAGTGGCGCCGCGACCATCGCCGGACTGTTGCTCGGACACGCACTCGCACGCAGCGAGCCTGCGATCGAAGAGGTCGTCTCGCAGGGAGCGCTGCTCGAAGGTCATCCGGACAACAGCACCGCATCGTTGCTCGGTGGATGCACGCTCGCCGTTCCGAAGCCCTCCGGCGAGACGGCGCCCGGCGAAATGGCATGGAGAGTGATACGCCAGACGATCCACCCATCCATCGGCTTCGCGATCGCGTGGCCCGAGCGCCCACTGCACACCGAAGAGGGTCGCCGTGCGCTGCCCGAACACGTGTCGTTCGTCGATGCCGTCGAGAACCCGCGCCGCGTCGCAGCGTTGCTCGAAGGCATGCGCCGCGGTGATCCCGAGCTGCTGACCCTGGGCGCTGAGGACCGCCTGCACGTGAACTACCGGCTGCCATTGATACCGGGGGCGGCCGAAGCGCTACAGGCCGCCCGCCAAGGCGGTGCGTGGCTCGCGACCATAAGCGGCAGCGGTTCCGGACTCATCGCCCTGGCCGCAAAGACGGACTGCGCGGCGATCGCGAGCGCCATGGCCGAGCAGCTCGAACGGGCACAGGGCAGCGCCACGAGCCGGGTGGTCACGCCGGCCCTCTCTGCCCCACGGGTCGAGCCCGGGAGTCAGCTCCCGTAGCCGTCGCCGAAGCTGCGCATGACGGGATCGAGCTCCGAGCTCGTCACCGCGCGCGCAGCTTCCTCGGCCAAGCGCGTGGCCTCGCGCAGGTCGATCTTCGCGATCGACTCGAGGAATGCCTTGACCGCCACCGGTGCGACCGAGAAGTGCCGCAGGCCCACGCCCAGCAACAGCGGCAGGTTGACCGTGCTCACGGCCGTCGCGCCGAAGATGCTCAGGGGCTTCTGCGCTTCCGCGCAGACCTCCACGATCTTGCGCAGGGTGCGGATGACGTAGGGGTGCAGCTGCGCGAAGTAGCCGGCCACCAGGGCGTTCTCACGGTCGGCCGCGAGCAGGTACTGGTGCAGGGAATTGAAGTTGATGACCAGGAAGTCGGACTCCCCGGCCAGGTCACGGATGCCGAGAATGGACGTGGGCGTCTCGAGCACGGCCCCGACCTTCAGATCCTCCCCGAACGGCGTGCCCGCCTTGCGCAAGGCGTGGCGCTCGGCAAAGAGCACCTCCTTGACCCGCCGTAGCTCGTCGCAGTCGACGACCTTCGGCACGGCGATGCGCACGACCACGTCCGTATCGGCGCTGGCGCGCAACATGGCCCGCACCTGAAAGCGCAGCACCTCGGTGTTCGCCAGCAGGGCCCGGATGCCCATGCGCCCCAGGCCAGGGTTGAGTTCGCGCTCCTCGTGCAGGTAGCCCAGCTGAAGGTTCGAGTCGGCGTCCAGCAGCCGGAACGTCACGCTGCCGCCCTCGGCGCGCTTGATGACGGACTTGTAGTGTGCGCTCAGCGCTTCGATCGACGGCGGCTCCCGATCGATCAGGTACAGCAGCTCCGTACGATAGAGCCCGACGCCCGCCATGCCGAGCAGGGCCGAACGCTCCACCTCCGGCAGGGTTCCGCAGGTCGCCGCGATCTGGATCGACTCGCCGCCGCGCGTATGGCCCGGGAAGTCCGCCCATTCGGGGGCCTCTCCCGCTGCACCTTCCGCGCCCTCGGAGTCGTCAGGATCAGTGCCCGAGCTGTACTGTTCGCGCACGAACTCATCGGGCCGCACGCGCACGACGCCCTCGGTGCCATCGACGATCAGAAAGTCGCCCTCGCGCACCTCGTCCAGCAGGCCCTCGACGCCGGTCAACGTCGGGATACGCATCGAGCGCGCCAGAATGGCACCGTGACTGGTCAAGCTGCCGCCCTCGGTCAGGATGCCGAGCACGTGCTGGTTGTCGACGCTGAACATGTCGACGATCGAGAGCTCGCCCGCCACGAGTATGTAGTCCCCCTTCGGCCGCTGGGGGCGCTCCTCCGGCCCTTCCCCGCCTTCGAGGTTGCGCAGCACGCGGATGCCCACGTCGCGCAGGTCGACGGCGCGCTCGCGCAGGGTCTCGCTCTGCACCAGCCGGAAGATGCGGTCGAAGTCGAGGATCACCTTCGCGATGGCGCCCTCCAGACACATCTGCTCGTTGAGGATCAGGTTCTCCACATCCGACAGGAAGACCGAGTCGCGCAGGTACGCCACGTGCGTGTCGAGGACGCGCACGTGGTCCTCAGGAACGTTGCCGCGCAGGTGCCCCTTGAGCTCCTCCAGTTGATCGCGGGAATCCGTCAGGGAACTGTGGAAGCGGTTGAGTTCGCGCTCCACATGATCGCGCGGGACGCGCTGCAGGGTCACCTGCGACAGATCGTAGTCCTTGCGAAAGGCGCGCCCCATGGCGACGCCGGGGGCGACCGAGGTGCCGTGCAACACGCCCGGTTGGTCGGCCTTGTTCTCGGGATCCGCGTCTGTGGGTTGGGTGTCTTGGCTCATGGGTACCGAACGGGAGTGGGCCTGGGTGACCGGGGCCCCGATTCTTCCAAACGCGGCCCCGTTTGGCGACGCCCCGCCCGGCTGCGTGCGCCAGCTTCCAGGGGTTCTGCGGCGTGGCGTCCGCGGGACGGGCTCAGCCGCGCACCTGGGACACCAGGTGGCCGGCTTCTTTCAGGATGATCTCTTCCATGGCCAGCTCGAGGGCCTTGGGCGACCCGGGCAGCCCGAAGACCACGGTCTGCCCCACCAGTCCGGCCGTGGCGCGACTGAGGATCGTGGCACTGCCAATCTGGGCAAAGGAGAGCGAGCGAAACAGCTCTCCGAAGCCCGGGATGGAGGAGTCGAACTCCGCCTCGAGCACGGGCACCGTCACATCGCGCGGCGCGATGCCCGTACCCCCGGTCACGAGCAGCACGCTGACGCCGGCCAGACCCACCGCGTCGCGCAGGGCGGCGCGGATACGCGCGGCTTCGTCCGGGACGAGCTCGCGCCAGTGGCAATCGTGCCCGGCCTCCTCGAGCGCCCTGACCAGGTAGTCCCCGCCGGGGTCGTTGCCCTGCTGGCGGGTATCGCTGACCGTAAGGACGCCAAAGCCGATTCGTGCGGGCGCCTGGCCCCGATGCTCTTCGACACTCATGCCGACATTATCCATGAGTGCCTGCGGGAAAGCACCGATGGATATGAGGTGGCCGACGCCGGGGCCATGGACGCAGCCTGGCCTGCGGGGCAGGCCGCCCCCTACAATCCGTCCACGATGTCGCCACTCATCCTCTCCCTCGCCCTGGCTGGCCTGCAGGCAACGCCAGCGGTGGAAACGTCCGGCGAGAGGGCGCTCGATCCGATCGAGCAGTCCGTAGTGGATTTCACCCTCGGCAACGGCTGGCGCTTTCTGCTCGTCCCGCGCCCCGGGCCACCGATCGTCGCGATCGAGACCGTCATCGACATCGGCTCGGTGGACGAGCAGGAGGGTAAGCGCGGCCTCGCAAACCTGTTCGCGCACCTCACCCTGCAGGGCTCCGAGCGCCTCGGGTCGACCAACTGGTCCTCGGAGCGCGTGGCCCTGTCCACCGTCGAGGAGTCGTTCCTCAGCTGGCGCCAGGCGCGCGAACAAGATCCGGATGAGTCGGCCGCCCCCAGGGCAGCGTTCGTGGACGCACGCGACCGCGCGCGCGAGTTCGTTTCCGCGGAGGGCTTCAGGCGTTTTCTTGAGGATGCAGGCGGAGCGCCATCGATCCAGGTCGAGAGCGCTCCGGACTGGACGCGCTATGCGGTCTCGCTGCCTTCCAACCAGCTCGAAACCTGGTGCTGGCTCGAGGCCGAACGCTTCACGCGACCCTGCCTGCGCGGCTTCTTCAGCGAGCGCGATCGCTGGCTGGAGACACGCCACCGGGAGCTCGAAGCCGCGCCGTGGACGATCCTGCTCGAACAACTGCGCCTGGCCGTCTTCACCACGCACCCCTACCGGTATCCGGCGAGTGGCTCGATCGACGACCTCTCGAATTTCAGCCGCGCCGACGCGGAGAACTTCTTCCGTGAGCACTACGGAGCCCGGCGCTTCGTGACGACCATCGTGGGCGGCATGGAGCCGGTCCGGGTGCGCGCGCTGATCGAGCGCTACTTCACCGCGGCGCCCGCGGGTGTGCAGGCCGACGCGCCCGCAGTGCCCGACCGCCCCGAACCCCAACCGACCCTCGAGCGGCGCATCGCTATCTCCTTTGACGCACCAGCGCTGATGGCGATCGGCTGGTCCGTCCCCGAACACGCGCACGTCGACACCCCGGCGGTCGAGCTCACGGCGCGCATCCTGGGACCGCACCCGGGCTCGCGCCTGCACCGACGACTCGTTCGCCAGGATGCCATGGCGGCCGACCTCACACTGCAGACGGGCTGGCCCGGAGATCTCTCTGCCAGCCTGGTCCTGGTCAAGCTGGCGCCGCTCGCCGGGGTGGAGCCACTCGCCATCGAGCGGGCGGTTACGGAGGAACTGCACGACCTGCGTGAAAACGGTCCGTCGGACCAGAGTCTGGCGATGGCCCGGCGAAGCCTCATCGCGGAACGCCAGCGCGCTCTGAACGACCCCGTTCAGCTGGCCCGGCTGCTCAATCGCCAGCTGCTGCTCACCGGTGACTGGCGCTCTGCATTCGACCACGACGAGCGCTGGCAGGGTGTTACGGCTCAGTCCGTCCAGGCTGTCGTCGACGTGTACTTCACGGACGTCCGGCGCGCCATCGCTGGACTGCAGCCCAAGCAGCACGCCGCGCCCCCCGCGCCCGAGGCCGCCACGGATGAGTCCGCGGGAGTGCAGACGGAGGAGCCCCGATGAGTTCGCGTGGACGCCTCGGAACAACGCTGCTGGGATTCGCGCTGGCGCAGTCGCTGAGCGGACTCGCGCTGGGCGCACAGGAACAGGCCACCCCGCTTCCCGAACACCCGCGTGACATCCTGATCCCCGCCCTGCCGCTGTTCGCCACGGCGACGCCCAGACAGATCGACCTTGGTGAGGGTCACGTGATCTCGGTCATCCCGAGCGACTCGGGTCTCTTGCACGGCATGCTTCGCTTCCGCACGGGAACAGCGGATGAGGCGCCCGGTGCGATCGGGGTTGCGACGCTCCTGGCCGACGTGATGCGTTACGGAGGCAGCGCACAGCACCCCGGCGTCGAGCTCGATGCGTGGATGGCGGAGCGTGGAGCCAGCCTGACGATCGAGGCCGACGTCGAGCGGTTCGAGGTGCGCTTCACCTGCCTGCCCGCCGACTGGGACGGCATGTTCGAGCGCCTCACGTCCGTGCTCGACTCCCCCGCACTCGATCCGAGCCAGCTCCAGAATGCGCGCCGGCGCATGGTCGCGCTCCTGGCCCGACAGCGCACGACACCGGAGCTCGTGGCCGACCGCGCCCTCGCGCTGGTCGTCTACGGCACGGACTCACCCCTGGCCCGCCGCCCATCGCAAAAATCCCTGGCCGCCATCACGCCCACGGACCTGGCCGCATTCCACGGACTCCATATTCTGTCGCGCGACGTGGTCGTGGGTCTCGTCGGCCTACCCAGCGACGATCAGCTGCAGACCCTCGTGCGGCTGCTCGCCGGCCCGGCGCCGGGGCCCGACGAGACGCAACCGGACGCCACGGCCGCGCCGCCACGACCGGCCGCCCCGAGACAGTTCTCCGGTTTTATCCACCCCGCCCGGACCCGGGTCTGGATCGTCGATCGACCCGATGCTCTGCACACCGAGGTGCGCGTCGCCGCGCCCGGACTGCGACGGCTGGATCCGGAAGCCTCCGTACTCGAGTTGTGGTCACGCATCGTCGGTCAAGGTGGCCGCGCACACCGCCTGGGACGGCGCTTCCCCGAACGATCCATCGAGGCCGGATTCCGCCCGGAATGGAGTCGCGCGGGCGCTTTCACGGCCACGTTCAATGCCCCCAATGCCGATGTCCGGGGCACCCTGGCCGGCCTGATCGACACCCTGGAGCGCTCCCTGACCACGCTCTCGCGGGACGAGATCGACCGCGTGCGCCAGCGGCTCATGAACGAGGAGCTGTCTGCCACGGATTCCCGAAGCAAGGCCCTGAAGCGCTCGCTCGACCTGGCCTTCCACGGGTACGCGGAGGACTACTATCGTCAACGCCTGCTGAGCTGGCGAAACGCCACGCCTGAGGTTCTGAGCGAAGCTGCCCGCAAGCGCCTGAATCCCGCACGCCTGGTGATCGTCGCCGTCGGTCCGATCGAGCAACTGCGCGAACAGCTCGGTTCCCTGGGCCAGGTGGAGGAATTGCAGCTCGAGCGCGCGCTGGCGCCCGGTGGCAGCCAGCCCGATGAGGTCGAGACGATGCTCAGCGCGCTCGGTGGGCGCCAGGCCTGGGCGGACGCAGCGGCCATCCATGCCCAGATCGACATCGTCCTGCCGAGCCGCGAGATACCGTCGCGCCAGTGGAGCGATCTGTCCGGTCCGCGCTTCAGGGCCGAGTACCTCATGGCGAGCGAGACGGTCGTGCTGGTCGTGGACGCGCAACGCATGCTGCAGGTCACCGCCAGCGGGACATCGATTCTGAGCGCGGAAGCGCACCGCAACCAGCTGGCTTCCAAGCGCCGCAGTCTCTGGCAGATCCTGCACCGGCTGGCGCGTAGCGCTGGCCTGCGAGCGCGCCTGGACGCGGACCACAATCTCGTGATCCGGGACGACGAGGGTATGGACGTGGTGCTGGAGCTGGACGATGCCGGCATCCCCGTGCGCCTGACGGACCGCAGCGGCGAGCAGCCCGTCACGCGCGAGTTCCTGGACTGGTCCCACGACGGACCGCTCGCCTTCCCCACCCGGATCGCCCTGCGCAGCGATGGCATCGAGTGGCGCATCGCCACCTTCGAAGCGCTCGCCGAGTTCGACCCGCTCCTGCTGGTGCCCTGATCAGGTGCTCGCGGCTGTCGGAGTCGCGGCGTCGAAGCGCTCGCGCAACGCGCGCACCCGGTCAACGTCCACGGGCTGATCGACCTGCCCATCGCATTTCAACGCCGTTCCCACGATCGCGCCGTCCAGGGCTGCTAGTAGCTCATCCGCGCGCTCGAGATCGAGCCCGGAACCGAGCAGCAGCGGACCGTCCACGGCCGCTCGAAGCGTGCGCACCGAGGCCCCAGCGGGCGCCTCGCCCGTGGCCGCCCCGCTCACGATCAGCG
>JBLHKW010000175.1:0-9982 GCA_047618565.1 Planctomycetota bacterium | reverse complement strand
TCGAGATCGACGTCCATCAAGCCCAGTATCGAGCGCAGGAAGCCCTCGGCCTGGCGCAACGGAAGGTGGAACACGAGCCGGAGCGTCAGCGCGGTCTCGATCGCCAGGTCTGAGAACTTCCGCTGCCCACCACGCTTACGGGACGGCTTCGGTTTCCATGCCTCGACCGCGTCCGACGAGATCCACAGAGTGATGTCGCCCCGTTGCACGAGCGCGCGATCGTACTCGGCCCAGTTGCTGACGTGGTACTTGGTCTTGTACGTGGGGTGCACTCGCGAATTCATGCCGCGATCATCTCCCATCGACCATCAGGACGGCCAGGGGATCGACTCCTGATGGCTCCGAGCGTACGATTCGTGCACCAACGCCGCACTTCGTGGCGGCGTAACCACGAACTAGAGTCCCATCCAGCCCGGCTCCCTGTGCGCTACCGAGGACGGCTTCTCCTTCCACGCTCTTGTACACATAGGCCCCTTGGAACTCCTATCCGCTCTTGGACTTTTGACTCCTGCTGAGCCACTGTTCGAAGGTTCCGCCCGCCGGCCCGTTTTTCAAGGAGAGTCGCCATGTTCGAGAACGTAGTACAGAAGATCATCGAGCATTCCAGCTACGGGCCTGCTGTTCAGGGGGCGATAGCTCAAGGCCTTCCCTTGGCTCTCAACTATCACACCCATGGACCTGGAAGCGGCTACTGTGTCTCCGTTTGCGCCGTCGTGGAGCCGCTGATCGAGTTCCTTGGCAAGGCGGAACTCGAAGAGCTTGCTCACATCAGAGGGCTAGGCCAGACCGAGGAGGAGTGTGGGCCGGTGACCGATGCCTTTGCACAGGCCATCTGTCAGGGCCTCGGAGTCGAGCGCACATTCCAGATCTACTTGAACGGCGCACCTCTCCCGGAATGATGCGGGCCGTGGTGACTCCCGACCTCCGAAGTGGGGCGATGTGCCGCGTGTCCTCGATCCGGATCACTCAGGTGTAACGTTGCGCCCAACGGCTGCCTGCGAGGTGATCGTCTCGTAGGCCTCGGCTATGAGCCGTCCAACCTCGTGTTCCTCGTCGATGACAACGTGTGCTCCCGCCGCCTTCAGCGCTGTTAGAGAGCGGTGGAAACGGGCTCGCACGAAGACGAAAGCAGCGGGGTTATGTAGTCGGATGTCGCGTACGACCTCGATGGCGGTTTCTGCCCCGGGAAGAGTGACGATGACGACCGCGGCATTCTGGATTCCTGCGTGGGCAAGTACGTCCGAGTAGCGGGCGTCTCCCGTAACGGATCCATACCCAAGGGCTTGGGCCTCGCGTGCGGCGGTTGGGTTTTCGTCTACCACGACAACGTGGCACCCCGCTTCAGCGATGCGCTCACTGGCGGCCCGGCCAGCGGGGCCGAATCCGATGACGACCGCGATATTCGCTACTCCGCTCTTGTCCGTGTCTCGGCCGGTGGGAAGTGGACGTCGGGCAAGTCGCGACGCCAGCACAGGGGCATTCCCTACGAGGTAGGGTGTCAGGGTCATGGTGATGACCGTGGTGGACACGATGAGCATGAACATCTGCTCGTCAAGGAGACTTCCGCGAGCGATCTCGGCCAAGACAAACGAGAACTCGCCAATCTGTCCGAGGCAGAGTCCTGCAGCGATCGCATTCCGTCCGCTTGCACCGAACAGCCGAAGCGAGCCCCACACGATGGCACTCTTGCCAAGGACGACCACCGCCACAGCCGCTCCAACGAGGAGCGCGTTCGACGCGATCCATCCGGGGTCCGACAGCATGCCCATGGACGTAAAGAACAACGTCAGGAGGAGCGTCTTCAGCGAGGACACATCCGCGCGTACTTGAACGGCGAAGGGGGACTCCGCCAGTAGGAGGCCGGCAAGGAAGGCGCCTAGAGCTGGCGATACTCCGGCGGCGTGTGCCGCCACGGCGGATCCGAGGCCCGAGACTACCGCGATGAGCAGGGAGAGTTCGCGGTTGGACCGCATCGGAGTGGTTTCGAGCAGCCGCGGGACGAGATAGTTGAAGATCACATAGAGAGCACCAACGAGGACCAAGCCAATGCTCGTCGTGCGGAGGAACTCCCAGAACACTTCCTGCCCCGTACCACTCTCAGCCAGCACGCTGACAATCAAGACGAGAGGCACTACAGCCATGTCCTGAAGGAGGAGGATTCCGAGCACGCGTTCTCCATGCACGCTCTCGACTTCGCCCCGAGCCGTGAGCACACGTAGTACGCAAGCGGTGCTGCTAAGTGCGCAAATGGCCCCGATTGCGATCGACGCTTTGGGGCCGAGTCCGGCGAGAGTTGCTACTCCTGCCACGATGACTGCGGTCGTGGCCACCTGTACGGCGCCGCTTCCCAGGGCGACCTTGCCCATGCCGCGCAGTCGGGTCCAAGAGAACTCCAGTCCGATCGCGAAGAGAAGCAGGGCCACGCCGAGCTCCGAGATGGCAATCACCTCGTCCGTACTCTGGATCACGTGCAGTACGTTCGGTCCGAGCAGGACCCCCGCAAGCAGGTATCCGATGATTGCGCTTTGACGCACGCGCTCGAGGAGACCTCCGAGGAGTGCGCCAACTCCGAGGAGAATTACGACGTCGAGTAGGATTTGCCAGAGGTTCACAGGCCTACTCCTGACATGAACTCCGGGCCAAGTCGACCGTCAAGCGGCATTAGCGCGGCAAAGATATTTACGATGAAGGGCGGTGGTGCGCGAATCGAAATAGGCCAACAGCCCAGCCGCGCTTGCCGCGCCCTTCATGCTTCGCTGCCGCCCGATCGCCATCGCCAACGATCGAGGGCCCGCTGCTGCCGACGATGAGATGCATGGCCCCGTTGGCCGGCGCAACGGGAGAGGGAGCACAAGTCAGAGCGTTAGCGCAGCCTCGAGCGCCACGTCAGAGAACTTCCGTTGTCCTCCCGGCCTACCCGAAGAGCCGGCTTCCAGGCTTCGATAGCATCCCCCTAGCAGCCCGTGGTGAAATTCACGACCCGCTCAAATCCGCCAGGCTCCGCCCTGGCGGCGTTGCGCTTCCTCCGAGTATCCACGAATACGCGTCGTCAGCGCGTTTTGCCAGATCGAATCCTGACGGCCTCGAGCCCGCCGTGACTTTCACCACGGGCTGCTAGCTGCGCAACGCGCTGGTCAGCGCGTCACGCAGGTCGGCTATGCGAATGCGGCAGGCTCGCTCGGGCGCTTCGCCGGTGCTCTTGTTGCGGAAGCCTGTGGAAGACCATGCGCTGCGGGTAGATGCCCGTCGGATTTTGCTCTGGCTCGGTACATCCGGCTCGGTACATCCGCCCTCTCAGGTGCCGTCCAGTGGGGGCGTTGTAGCTGGAGTCCGCGAACTTGCTCGAGACGACGCACTCCGGCGGTGCACGAGGCCGAAACCCGGCTGTTCGAGAGGTTCTCGACTGTCACGGATGGCACGGGGGGCTGTTCCCGTGCCCAATCATGCTCAACAGTGCTACCATCGCGCGCCCCTTGAAACGCCTATCCGCGGCAGCATCACTCGACTGGGCTGCAATCCTCCTGCGTCACGACATCCGGCCGGCGTAAACACCGGAGGTACGGTACGACCATTGACGGTTTCTTAGGTCGTCGGTTATCGTGCGATACCCAAGTGGCACGCGCTGCCGCGGGTGGTGTTGATTGGAATCATGTGATGGGCGGACTGCACGATGATCGAAGTCAGTTTCTTATTTGCGAGCTTGGCGTTTCTTCAGTCCGTTCAGGTGTAGGGCGGATGTACCGAGCCAGAGCAAAATCCGACGGGTATCTGCCAGTATGACGGGTTGTCGGTAGGCTTCCGCACATGGCGATGACCCTTGAACAAGCCGTCCTGGGGCAGCTCGGCGAGGACGGAATACGGAAGCTCGTCGCTTCTTTCTACGCGCGCATTCCTGCGGACACTCTTCTGCGCCCGATGTACCCGGGTGGGGATCTTGCGGCAGCGGAGGAGCGGTTGGCGGGCTTCCTGGTCTTCCGTTTCGGTGGTTCGCAGCGCTACGTCGAGGAGCGTGGGCATCCGCGGCTTCGGCAGCGGCATGCGCCGTTCGCGGTCGATGGTGCGGCGCGCGAGGCGTGGATGTCGAACATGCGGGCGGCGCTGGAGGAGTGTGTCGAGGACGAGGCGCTGCGCGCGGGGCTCGGCGGTTTCCTGGACCAGGTCGCGGAGTTTCTGATCAACCGGTAAACTGAACCAGGCGATGTGTGGTCGCTCGTTGCGCGACGCGCGGGTCAGTGCGCGGGTAGGTCGGCGATGCGAATGCGGTTGACTCGCTCGGGCGCTTCGCGGGTGCCCTTGCTTTGGAAGCCTGTGGACGACCCGTCATACTGGCAGATGCCCGTCGGATTTTGCTCTGGCTCCGTACATCCGCCTTTTCGGCTACACTTTTCTCCTCTCGGATCCTATCCCCCGCGCCCCGAACCAAGACCGCCCATGCCCCGTCGTGTTTTTGCCCACAGGGCAGCCCTGTGCGCTGCCATCACCGCGTTTGTAATGACGGGCGGCGCCTACCCGCAAGAGCTTCGTGGGGGGCTCGCGCCCGCCGTCACTTCGGGTGTCAGCGTGTCGAACGTAATCGCAGGGACCGAGCCGGACTTCTGTTCGGACGGCTGCGCGCCGCACCTCGACCAGTCGGCCAATCTCTTGAACGCCTACGGTTCCGACCCGTCTTTTCCGACGGCTGCCGCCGAGAACTGCATCCTCACGGACGCGCTGGAACTGTGTGAGCTCGTCGTGTCGGGGACGTACGCGTACACGCAGACTCCACAGGCGGTCGACCTGTTCACCCTGATCATCCATGCGGACGACGCCGGCCTCCCGGGCTCTGTGATCTACAGTGAAACGGGGATCGCTTCGACGCGCGTCCTCACCATGGACCTCATCCAGGGAGTGAGCGAGGTCTACCTGCACAGCTTGACTCCGTCCGTGACAGTCATCCTGCCGGCCGGGACTTACTGGTTCGAAGTATCCAACGACACGACGGGCGATACCGACGACGATTGGTTCTGGGCAGCGGCCGGCGTGGATCCGGTGAACGGTGTCCCGGGTAGCGCTTTCGCCAACCAATCCCCCGGGAGCACGTGGTCGCCCAAAATCTGGGAGTACGCCATGCAGGTCTGTGGCAAGCCGCCCGAGCCCTGCGTGTCCTTCTGCTCTTCACTCCCGAACCAGACGGGATCCGCCGCCGTACTCACATGCAGCGGGGACCCGAACTCGAGCCTGGTCCTGGTCAGCAGCCCGGTGCCGAACACGACGGGCCAGTTCTTCTTCGGTTCGATGATGCTTGCGGGTGGCTCGAGCCTCGGCGACGGCCTGCGCTGCGTTGGGGGCACCACGACGCGCCTGCTGCCCTTCGTCAGCGCTGGCATGATGATGCAGCTGGCGAATACGGCCAGCATCGCCCTGAACTACTCGGCCCCCTACGCGGCCGGTCTCACCGGCACGTTGCACTTCCAGCACTGGTTTCGCTCCGGGCTCACGACAGGCACCGGGTCAAACGCGTCGAACGGGATCTCGATCGTCTTCTGATCGACCGATAAGCCGGGCCAGGCGATAGGTGTCGCCAGTAGCGCGACGCGCGGGTCAGTGCGCGGGCAGGTCGGCGATGCGAATGCGGCCGACACGCTCGGGCGCTTCTCCGGTGCCCTTGATGCGGACCGACTTCCAGGTGCCAGCGGCGGCGGACAGGCTCAGGAGGGCGGAGCCTTCGGTGGTCAGTGAGATTGCGGCGACGGGGTGGGGTCGTCCTTCGTGAGGGATCAGTTCGACCTCGAGCCGCCCGGCGGGGCCATCGGGTGCCAGGTCGATCGATAGCGCGGCGTGACGGCTGCTCGTGATGTTGGCGGGAAGCGGGCGCTCCTGTTGCCATCCGTCGGCGCCCGAAGTGATCGCGGTCTCCTGGAGTACGACGGCGTGTTCGAGGTCGAGCTCCGTGACGAGATGCATCTGGATCGAGTGGTCGTCGGAGACGCCCGGGAGCTGGACCACGATTGCGGGGGCCTCGGTGTCGATACCGACGATGGGGATGTGCAGGGTCTCGACGCCGGGCAGCCAGCGGACGATCAGGCGCGTGCCGCCGCTCATCAGGGTGACCCGGATGGTCTTGTTGCCGGCGGCCCTTCCCGTCAGTTCGAGGTGGGCGATTCCGTCCGCGCTGCTGGCGAACGTGCGCGCTGGGATTCCGCAGCGGGATGGGTCGGCCGTGTCGAAGATCGGTGCGAGCACACTCCACGCCGGCGGTTCTGCGAAGCTCAGGGGCTGCATCATCTGCGAGTTCAGTAGCTCGGGGCCCTTGCTTCCGAAGCCCAGACCCTGCAGCTGGAACGCGGGAACCTCGAGCAAGAGGCTGGCGCCCTCCGGGATACGGTCGCTGTTCAGGGCCTCATCCAGGGTGATGCCGACGACCGTTCCACCGCGGGAGAGGTTCAGGACGCGGCGGTTGGTCATGTGCGAGAGCTGTCGCTCCGCGGAATGGTTGTCCGTGAAGCTGGTGCCGAGCAGGACGATGGCCGGATCGCCATTCGGGAGCTTGCGCAACGACGGCCTGCGCACCACGGGGCCGACCAGGCGTTCGCGCTCCAGGGAGTAGAGTGCCGGGTGACCGTTGGGGATGCCCAGAGTGAACAGCAACTGGCGCTTGACGATGCGCGGCATCTCCGGCTCGAGGCTACTGAGCCGTTCTTCGGGGGCGACCCATTCGCGCAGTGCACGAGCGCTGGCATCGAGCGCGTGCCACATGCCGAGCGGGCTCCAGTGGGTGTCCTCGCGCTGCCAGAGCTGCCGAGGATCCATGCCTTCCCACACGTCGTACAGGTTCACGTGCGGGATGCGTCGTTCTCGCAAGAGACGCAACATCTCGCGCTCGTAGTCGGCATTTACCTCGGTCCCCTCGGGGAGGTAGGGTGTCACTATCGTTGCCTTGCGAGGCAACGGCAGGAACAGGGTCTCGATGCCGAGTGCCGCGACGCGGCGATCGAAAGCGGTCAGGATGTTGGCCGCCATGCGCGCGTGCGAGGGGCGGTGGGTTCCGCCGCGCGGCTGGACGCGGTCCTTGAGGAAGAGCCATCCGTCCTTGCCGACCACGACGCCGGAGCCGCCCTCGCGCATGGGCAGGAGGGCGTAGGCGATGTACCACGGCACGAGCGCGTAGCGCAGGTTCGATCGCTCTTGCAGCTCCCGATCGAGGTAGCGCATCGAGCTACCGTCCGCCACGTTGGCCACGCCGCGCTCGCGGCGGCGTTCGGCCTGGGCCTTGTCCGTGAGCGCGGGCCCCTCCATGGGCGAGAGCATGTCGAGAATCCCGAGCCCTGTCGTGATTAGCAGGAACAGACCCACGATCAGTGGTGCGCCGGCGCGGCGCCAGCCGGACCGTGCTCCACCCGGCATGGCCGGGACGAGGCCGTCAGCCTCAGAACTGGAAGTAGAGGAAGGGCACATTCTGTTCGTGGTGCATGTGGACCAGAGCGAGCGGCAGGAGCAGCTGCAGACTGATGGCCCACCACAGGGGCGGTTCGCGCAGGAGGCGCTGGGTCGTGGGAAGACCCCACACGATGATCGCGGCGGCGGCGAAGGCAACCAGGTGCATCGGTCGCAGGAGGAAAGGGATGGCGCGCGCGCTCTCGGGAGCCGAGCCGAACATGCTGGCCAGGATCCGGCCCGCGTCGCCCAGACTCTCGGCCCGGAAGAAGACCCAGCCGATGATCGCCAGCACGAAGGTCAGGGCCATCTGCACGGCGCGCGGTGTACCCGAGTACGGCGCGCGCTTTCCGATGGCGCGCTCGAGGATCAGCCAGAAACCCTGGTAGGCGCCCCAGGCCAGGAAGGTCCACGCCGCTCCGTGCCACAGACCACCGAGCAACATCACGACCGCGAGGTTCACGTAGGTGCGCAGGGGGCCGCGTCGGTTGCCGCCGAGCGGGAGGTAGAGGTAGTCGCGCAGGAACGAGGAGAGCGAGACGTGCCAGCGACGCCAGAACTCGGTGATCGAGCGGCTGCGGTAGGGTCCGTCGAAGTTGATCGGTAAGCGGAAACCGATCATCAGTCCCAGCCCGATGGCCATGTCCGAGTAGCCCGAGAAGTCGAAGTAGATCTGGAAGGTGTAGGCCAGGGATCCCAGCCAGGCTTCGCCCGTGGTGACCGCGTCCGCGGCGAAGACGTCATCGGCGACGGAGGCCAGCATGTCCGCGATCAGGATCTTCTTGATCAACCCGGCCTGGAAGGCGAGCACGCCCTGGAAGAACTTGTCGAGCGTGTGCGTGCGGTTGGCGAGCTGGTCCGCGACCGTGTTGTAGCGCACGATCGGGCCCGCGACGAGCTGCGGGAACATCGCCACGTAGCACATGAAGTCGCGGAAGCGCCCTACGGGGGGCGTGGTCCCGCGATAGACGTCGACCGTATAGCTGAGCGTCTGGAACGTGTAGAACGAGATGCCGACGGGCAGCACGACGGTGGTCCAGCTCAGGGGGCTCGAACCGGCCGTCATCAGCAGCTGGTTGAGGGTGTCGATCCCGAAGTTGGCGTACTTGAAGTAGGCCAGCAGGCCCAGGTTCGTGACGAGCGACAGCAGCAGCCAGGGCTTGCCGCGCTCTCCGCGGCTGCGCGCGCGGTGTACCCGGGCTCCGGCGGTGTAGTCCACGATCGTGGACACGGCCATCAGGATCAGGAAATCCGGGCGCCACCAGCCGTAGAACACGTAGCTCGCAACGGCCAGCGTCAGCGAGCGAAACCTGACCGGCGTCAGGTAGTAGGCCGCCAGAAACGCGGGCAGGAAGTAGTAGAGGAACGTCGCGCTAGCGAAGAGCATGGGCCAGCTAGATGGGACGTGCGTTCTGGCGGGGGGGCTGAAGTGCCTACGAGCAGACTACCACGCTCAGGGGGGCGCGGCGGCCGGGATCTCAGTCGTCGTCCTCGTCGAAATCCACTTCGAGATCGTCGTCCATGTCGTCGTCCAGATCGTCTCCGAGGTCGCCCTCCAGCATGTCGGGCAATCCATCCGGCAACGCATCGGGGCTCGGGTCCGTGCGCGCTTGCTGCAGGACCGATTCGGCCACCCGGATCGGGCAACTGGCACGCAGTCCGAGGGCCAGAGCGTCGCTGGGCCGAGCGTCGATCGAGAACTGCTCGCCGTCCCGTTCCAGGATGACGCGCGCATAGAACGTGTTGTCGCGCAGGTCGACGATCTCGATCTCGTGGATCCGGGCACCGAGCGCGTCGATCGCGTTGAAGGTCAACTGGTGGGTCATCGGGCGCGGCGGCTCGAGGCTCGTGACGACCCGGTGGATCTCGCGCGCCTCGGCGGTCCCGATGACGATCGTGAATCCACGCTCGCCACCGCGCTCGGAGAGGTAGATCCACTGCTGCTCGCCACCGTCGCGGATGATCACGCGGCTCAAGCGCATGTCGACCATCGCTTCGCGGGGTTGTCCGTTCATCGTGCTGCCTCTGACATGTTGCGGTGTTCTGCTCTCTTGTCGCGCTCGGCGATGACGATCGCCTCGATCGGCGCCCCGTCCTCTTCGGCCAGGTAGAACGAACTCAGGGACTCGTCCGACCAGTCACAGCTCTCGCAGGCCACGCCGCGCGTCGTCGCCGGGTCCATTCGTCGCAGTCGATCCTCGCCGCAGCTCGGGCAGGTCTTGTCGGGCGTGGCCGGTGCCAGGGCCGAGACGATCACCCAGAGCACGGCCCCGCCCAGGGCCAGCCCAAGTACGCCAGCGACGATCCAGCCCGGACCCTGGCGCACGATCGCCAGGCCCGCGCCGATCGCGAGCAGGGCGGACGGGCCGATGAGCCAGCTCGCCAGGGTGGAGTTTCGGGATGTGTGGGTCGTCACCTGAGAGTCCCGGGTCGTCTGCCGACCGGCCGGGTATCCAAGAGTCTAGCAGCCCGTTGAAAAACTCCCTACTCGACTTCGCCCTCTCCGCCGCCGCTGCGTCGTGCTCGTCGAGCCGTGCTCAGCGGCCCTACAGGGCCGCCTCCGCCGTCT
>JBLHKW010000174.1:0-9985 GCA_047618565.1 Planctomycetota bacterium | reverse complement strand
CTGCGCGAGCTGCGCGAGTACACGGCCCGTCCCGGTGTAGCTGCCCGTGAGGTCGATGTAGATGTAGGGCTGGTCGATGCGTTGCTTCCAGTTGGCCTCGATCGTGCCGTAGGGCGGCTGCGCCACGGGCAGGTCGACGGCAACCGCGGGCCCGGCACTGATCGGCGTGCCGTCAAGTCCCAGGGAAGCGGACGGCGCGACGCATGCGCAGATGGCGAGGAGAACGGTGACGGACAGGACGGCGCGTTGGTGCAGCATCAGAGTTGGAATCATCGTTCGGCGGTGGCCTGGGTCGATCCGGCGGGTCAGGTCATCAGGGTCGGCGATCTGGACGTCGGATACCAGAGCGCGCGTGCGTGTTTGGGGCTCCTGGTTACCTTTCCGTGACCCCCAGGGCACGATATTCGTAGCGTCGGATAATGTACGTTATGTTGCATTCAGTATGCCCCGGCAGGCCCGGGCGCTCGGTTTTGGTCCTCGCGAGCCTGGCGAACGGGTTTCGGACGCGCCTGGAGTTGCGTACACTTCCGGCCTGACGCCATGACCAAGTTCTGCTTCATGAATAAGGAGCGGCCCTGCGACCTCACGTGCAAGGCTGCTTTCGAGGTCGACGATCCCGTCGACAACGTCGACTGCTATTTCATCTGGCTCGCCTATCACTTCGGCGAGGGCATCTTCGAGATGCGCCGCACGCTCGAGGGCGGCATGCCGGGGATGCCAGGCATGCCGGGAATGCCGGGTGCCGGACCAGGTCCCGGCGCCGGTCCCCCAGGCGGACCGGGACCCGGATCGAAGGGACCCCCCGGGCCGCCGGGCCCGTCGGGCCCGCCGGGTCCGACCGGGACCTCGAACAACTGATCCGCGCCGGGCGAGGCCGTCAGTCCGTCGGCCGCAGGGCCCACAGGTGTAGCCAGGCGCTGCGCTTGTACGGCGAGAATCCTGCGCGCGTGTAGAGCCGCAGCGCGCCTTCGTTGCGGCCCTGGGTGACCACCCGTACGCGACCGGCTCCATGGCTCCGGAACCACTCGATCGAGCTCTGAATCAGGGCATTCCCGAGGCCCGCGCCCTGGGCCTGTGGGGACACGCCGATCAGGCCGATGCGACCGATTGGACCCTGCTCGTCGGCTTCCATCTGGCACGCCACGTAGCCCGCGGGTCGACCGTCGACACGCGCCACGAGAACCTCGTCGGCGGGCGTGCGGAACGCGTTCTGGACCCAGCGCGCGTAGAGCTCGCGCGCCCGTTCGTCCCGGATGTTCGGATCCTCGAAGAAGCGTGAATCGAGGTGCAGTCCGCGCGCCATGGAAGCCACGGCGGCCCGCTCTTGATCCTGCGCGGGACCGATGTCGGGTGACGGCGTGCTCTCGGCTGGCGCGCCCTGTTCGAGCGTGAGTTCGAGTTCGACGCGCACGTCGATCTCGCGAAACCCGACCTCCAGCGCGGCACTCACGCTGGCCTGCGTTATGGGTTCATTCAGGAAATAGACGCATTCTACGGCCTCTGCGACGGCCCAGTCGCGGACGGCGCGCGCGCTTTGCAGCTGAAGCGCGCTGGCCTGGACGCGTGCCACGCTGAGCCCGAAGAACTCGCTGTCCCAGGCCAGCCTCAGGCACGGCTCGCTGCGCGGATCCTCGATCTTGTTCGGTGTCTCGCTCATCTCTGGCTCACCCGGGCTGGGACGATACTGCGGCTTCCCAGCCGCGCGTGGCGCGCGCGGATGCGAGCACGAGGCCGGGCGGACGCGCGTCCGCTTCGGCGGGCCAGTCCAGCACGAGCATGCCGGCGTAGGGGACTTCGACCCGGACGCATTTCTCGAGCGGCCAGCCCAGCGCGTGGGCGCCCGCAACCCGCAGGACCCAGCGGTGCGCGACGATAGCGATGGGCCCCGGGGCAAAGCGCGCGGCGTACTCATCGAGGGCCTCGACCACCCGCTGCTGGAGCTGTGCCAGGGTCTCCCCCTCCGGGGGAATGACGAGTCCCCCACCGCCCCAGAAGGCGCCCCAGCCGCCCGGCTGGTCCGCCTCGACCTGCGCCTCGTTCCATCCCGCCCAGCGCCCGCGGTCGATCTCGCGCAGGCGCACATCGTCGATCCGCTCCGACCTGGGCCCGATGCGGGTACGCAAGTGTGCGGCCGTATCCTCCGCGCGCTCGAGGCCGGACGAAATGACCGCTGCGAAGGGAATTCCGGCCAGGCCCGCGGCGGCGGCGCGCGACTGTTCGCGGCCCCGCTCCGAAAGGGGTGCATCGAGTGAACCGTAGATCCGGCCGCGCCAGCTGGCGTCCACCTCGGAGTGGCGCAGCAGGCAGATCGAGCATCTTGTCATCATCGCCATCAGATCCGTTGGAGTTCGCGGCCCGCTGTTGCCCAGGGGCAGCCCTGAGGATAGCTTCCAAGTCGTTGTGTTAGACCGTCTTTCACCACTCCGCCAAGACTGCGCTCGTTATCCCGCTGAGGCTCGACCATGCTGAACTGGTTCGGACGATTCTGCTCCTCGTCCATAGGTAAGAAAACTCTGATGGCCCTGACGGGCCTCGGCTTGATTGGCTTTCTGATCGCCCATCTGGCCGGCAACCTGACGTTGTTCGCAGACGCTGATGGCGAGGCCTTCAACCATTATGCGGAGGTGCTGGAGAGCAATCCGCTGCTGCCGATTGCGGAGGTTGGGCTGCTGATCCTCTTCGTCGCCCACATCGCCCTGGGGCTCGCCGTCTCCCGGGGCAACCGGGAGGCGCGCGTGGACCGCTATCAGGTGCGCGCGGACAAGGGCAAGCAGACCCTCGGATCGCGCTCGATGCTGGTCACGGGCCTGATCATCGGCGTCTTCCTGGTGGTGCATATCATCGACTTCCGCATCGCCAAGGCCATGGGCGACGAGAGCATGAACGACATCGCCATGGCGGTGAAGACGCGCCTCGGAAGCCCGGTCGGCGCCGGAATCTACCTGGTGGGGATCCTGTCACTCGGAGTCCATCTGTCGCACGCCTTCAAGAGCGCGTTCCAGACCCTGGGCGTCAACCACCCGCGCTACTCGCCCCTGATCGAGAAGGTGGGCCTCGGCCTGGCCGTCATCCTCTTCCTCGGTTTCGCCTCGTTTCCCATCTATTGCCTGATCCAAGGCGCGCAGGTCCACTGATGTCCCCTACCGTACTCGATTCCGGGTGTCCCAGCGGGCCGTTGGCCGAGCGCTGGACCAAGCACAAGTTCGACCTGAAACTGGTCAATCCCTCCAACCGCCGCAAGTTCCGCATTCTGGTGGTCGGCACCGGTCTGGCGGGCGGCTCGGCTGCGGCGACGCTCGCGGAGATGGGCTACCAGGTCACCGCTTTCTGCATTCAGGACAGCCCGCGGCGCGCGCACTCGATCGCTGCCCAGGGCGGTATCAACGCTGCCAAGAACTACAAGGGTGACGGCGACAGCGTGCACCGCCTTTTCTACGACACGGTCAAGGGCGGGGACTTCCGCTCGCGCGAATCGAACGTGCACCGATTGGCCGAATGCTCGAACGAGATCATCGACCAGTGCGTGGCCCAGGGCGTGCCGTTCGCGCGCGAGTACGGCGGCATGCTGGACAACCGCTCGTTCGGCGGCGCGCAGGTTTCGCGCACGTTCTACGCACGCGGCCAGACCGGTCAACAGCTGCTGCTCGGGGCCTACGGGGCCATGATGCGCCAGGCCAGCGGCGGCAACCTGAAGATCGTCCCGCGCCGCGAGATGCTCGATCTGGTCAAGGTCGACGGCGTGGCGCGCGGGATCATCACGCGCAACCTGATCACCGGCGAGTACGAGCGCTGGGCCGGAGACGCGGTCCTGCTCTGCACCGGCGGTTACGGCAACGTGTTCTTCCTCTCGACCAACGCCAAGGCCTCCAACGTCACGGCCGCCTGGCGCGCTCACAAGCGCGGGGCATTCTTTGCCAACCCGTGTTTCACGCAGATCCACCCGACCTGCATTCCCGTCTCGGGCGACCACCAGTCCAAGCTGACTCTCATGAGCGAGAGCCTGCGCAACGACGGTCGCGTCTGGGTTCCGAAGAAGAAGGGTGATTCGCGCACTCCGTCCGAGATCCCCGATTCGGATCGCGACTACTACCTCGAGCGCCGCTACCCGAGCTTCGGCAACCTGGTGCCGCGCGATGTCGCCTCGCGAAACGCCAAGAACGTCTGCGATGACGGCCAGGGCGTTGGCTCGACCCAGATGGCAGTCTTCCTGGATTTCCGGGACGCGATCGTGCGCGACGGGGAGAGCACTATCCGTTCGCGCTACGGCAACCTGTTCGAGATGTACGAGCGCATCACGGGCGAGAACCCCTACAAGGTGCCGATGCGCATCTTCCCGGCGGTGCACTACACGATGGGCGGCCTGTGGGTGGACTACAACCTGGAGAGCACGGTCCCGGGCCTGTTCGTCCTGGGCGAGGCCAACTTCTCCGACCACGGTGCGAACCGGCTCGGCGCGAGCGCGCTCATGCAGGGCCTCGCGGACGGCTATTTCGTGGTTCCCGCGACGATCGCGAGTCACCTGGCGGGGCGTGTGTTGCCGGCCGTGACGACCGACGACGACGCCTTCGCCCAGGCCGAGGCGGCGGCGCGCATGCGCTACGACAAGCTGCTCGGCCTGCGCGGCTCGCGCACCGTGGACTCGTTCCACCGCGAGCTGGGCTTGATCTGCTGGGACCACTGCGGCATGGCGCGCAACCAGGCCGGACTGGAGGTTGCGCAGGGCAAGATCCGCAAGCTGCGCGAGGCCTTCTGGCAGGACGTGCGCTTGACCGGCGATGGCGAGGGTCTGAACGGCACGCTGGAGCGTGCTGGACGCGTGGCGGACTACCTCGAGTTCGCGGAGGTCATGGTCGGAGACGCGCTGCACCGGGAGGAGTCCTGTGGCGGCCACTTCCGTGAGGAGCACCAGACCGAAGAGAACGAGGCGCGCCGGGACGACGAGAAATTCTGCTACTCGGCGGCCTGGGAATATCAGGGAGAGGGCGCGGCCGAGACGCTCCACAAGGAACACCTCGAATTCGAGTCAGTGAAACTTTCGACCCGGAGCTACAAATGAGCGCGGCCCACGACAGCGGCGAGATGAAGCTGACCCTGAACATCTGGCGCCAGCGCGGCCCCGAGGAGGTCGGCTACCTCGAGACGCACAAGGTGCGCGCAAGTCCCGACATGTCGTTCCTCGAGATGATCGACGTGCTCAACGAGGAGCTGACCCTGGATGGCCGCGAGCCGGTGGCGTTCGACCACGATTGCCGCGAGGGGATCTGCGGAATGTGCAGCATGGTCATCAACGGCCAGGCCCACGGTCCGGACCTCGGTACCGCGACTTGCCAGCTACACATGCGGCGCTTCAAGGACGGGGACACGATCACGATCGAGCCCTTCCGCGCCAAGGCCTTTCCGGTCATCCGCGACCTGACCATCGATCGCTCGGCCTTCGACCGCATCCAGATGGCGGGCGGTTATGTCTCCGTGAACACGGGCTCCGCGACGGATGGTAACGCGATCCCGGTGGCGCGCGATGTGGCCGAGCTGGCCATGGACGCGGCCGCCTGTATCGGGTGCGGCGCCTGCGTCGCGGCCTGCCCGAACGCGGCCGCGATGCTGTTCGTGTCGGCCAAGATCTCCCAGCTGGCGCTCTTGCCGCAGGGTCAGCCGGAGCGCGAGACGCGCTCCATCGCGATGCTCGAGGCCATGGACGCCGAGGGTTTCGGGAACTGTACGAATCACTTCGAGTGCGAGGCGGCCTGCCCCAAGAGCATCTCCGTCTCGAACATCGCCCGCGCGAACCGCGAGTTCGTCTTGGGGATGGTCAAGACGCCGGACTGACCGACGTCTCGCGACGCGCGGCCCAGGTCGCGCGTCGTGGACCGGTAAGCTTGTCGCTGCCCGCAGGGTGGGTCTCGTCCACGCTCGTGAGGCACGAGCTCAGCGCGGGTGCCAGGCCGCGCTGCGCACACAGTTCGAGGAACTCGGTCGCATGCGCCCCGTAGGCGCCGCGTGGGATGTGGACCGCTGGGCCCGGCTGGCCTTGCGCCATGTGCAGCCGGTCGATCGCGGCGACCTGTTGCCAGGGACTCCAGCTGACCTCGGTTGCGATCGCCGCGAGGGCGCGTTCGGGCCAGCGCACCATGGCCGTCGTGCCGGCGCCGCGCTGGGTCTCGAGGGAGAGCTCCGCGTCGAGCCGCCCGAGGCAGTCGAACAGGCTGGCCGTGCCGTAGCCCGTGCCGCCCTGTGCGCTGCGTCCCGAGCGTCCCGGTGTCCGAAAAGCGTCGAGTTCAGCGGGCCCCATGCCGCAGCCTTCGTCGCGAATCGTGACGCACGCGTCGCCGTCGTCGCAGCTGGCCTCGACGCGCACGTCGCTTCCGGCCTGCGAGGCTTGCAGGGCGTTGATTGTCAGGTTCTCGACGGCGCGGTGCAGCAGGGCCGTGTCCGCGCTGATGTGCATCGTCGACGGGCAGCGTACGAGCACGCGCACGGCGCAGTCCGCGTGGGCGTTCGCGATCTCCGTGGCGGCCTGGACGGCGCGCAGGATGACCGGGCGCAACAGCTGGGGCGCGCCGCGCTGACGGCGCGCCGTGGTGTCGGCGTGCGCGCCTCCCGGGCTTAGCCTGTCGTTGCACGCAGTCCGCGCGAGCTGCAGGCTCAGGGCGACCTCGTCGAGGGAAGCGGCGCCCGGGGCTGCGCCGTGTTCGCGCCGCAGTCGCTCAAGTCCGAGCAATGCATGCGTCAATCGGTTGCGCATGTCGTGGGCCCAGCCCGCGTCACGGGCGTGCCCGTCCGGCGCCGAGCTGGCAGCCGTTTCGAGCTCGTTCAGGCGCTCGGCCAGGGCGCGCGCAGGCTCCGGTTCCGGAAGGCGGCGGGCCTCTCCCAGCAGGTGCAGGACTCCGCCCGGCCGTTCGTGACCCGGGGCGGCCCAGAGCTCGTCGAACTCCCCCGCCGCGGCCCGTGGCGAGCGGCGGCGCGTGGGGCGCTGGCACGCCCCGGGGACCAGATCATCGAGAACGCTCCAGTCCACCTCCCGCGGGCGGAATCGGCGCCCGGATGAAACGGGCTCGGCGTTGGGCCTGAACAGGAAGCCGGCACTCGCGGGTTCGGAGCGCACGGGTATCCAGGTGGCGCTCGCCAGGCCCCAGCCCTCGCATGCACCCCAAAGCAGCGCCTCAAGGGCGGTCTGGCCGGAATCGCGCCCGCTTTCGCCCCGGCAGGGGCCGCGGTCGGGGCTGGTCTTGTAGTGGGCTGTTTCGTCCAAGCGACGGGTCGCGTTACGGAGCGACGCCCATATTTTGCCCGCCGGATGGGTCCCATGGAAGGCTTCACCCAGCCTGTCGAAAACGGACGACCTTGCTACCTTTTCGGAACGCGAACACCCCGGCGGGTGCCCTCGCGATGCGTGGGGCGGGCCCGTGGTGGCTCGAAGATCAGGCTGACGGGCGCTGCTGACCCGGCCCAGAAGGAGTCCGACGTGGGTCGTACGTGCCTTGCGCCCGATATCTTTGCAACCCGTCCGCCGCCAACACTATTATGTCCGCAGCACCCGAGGCCTTGGCACGGACCTTGCACTTCGGGAGGTGCCCTCGAGGCCCAGCCCGACTGTGGCCAGTGCGAATCGAACACCACTCACGAATCTATCCAACGAAGAGAGTTATGAAGAAACTGATCCTATTCAGTGCGTTTTGCGCGGCTGGCCTCCTCGGCCTGCAGGACGTCGCGAGCGCCCACGGCGGCACGTACCGCGGACCTGGTGATACGGTTCCGCCCGGCGGCGGTGGCGGCGGCGGTGGCGGTGCTCCGTCCGCGCCCGGTCCCTCGGGACCCAGTTCCGGTGGCCCGGCTGCACCCGGTGCGCCCGGCCCCTCGACGCCCGGTGCCGCGGCCGGTCAGCCGGCGGCTGCCCAGGCGGCGAACACGCAGGCTGGTGCCGGCGGTCCCGACCTCACGATCTGGCAGTTCTGGTGGGGCTTCAACAAGGAGCCGTACCTCAACCTGAAGTCGAAGATCCACTCCGGCGGCGTCGCCACCGGTAGCGACAACTTTTTCCTGGGTGAAGGTCAGCAGGACCAGGCCAAGAACAGCCGTAGGCCCTCCGAGGCGGACATCCGCAACCTCGTGGTTCCGGCGCTGATCAAGGCGCTCGAGACCGAGAAGAACAACGACATCCTCACGGGCTCGATGATCGCTCTCGCCAAGATCGGTGATTCCACCGACGAGGCTGGCGAGTCGCAGTTCGTGAAGATTTTCACCAGCTTCATGAGTGATGGTGTGCAAGAGGTCGCGGAGACCGCGGCGCTCTCGCTCGGCATCCTCGCCAACGAAGCTTCGGTTCCGGCGCTCGTCGCGCTGGCCAAGAACGAGCCCGAGGGGCGTAAGCTCGTCGGCTCGAACGAGGTCCCCTACCGCACGCGCGCCTTCGCCGCGTACGGCCTGGGCCTGATCGGCGCCCGTTCCAGCGACAACGCTCTGCGCCAGGACATCGCCGAGCACCTCGTCGACCTGCTCGAGTCACCGCACTACGCCACGCGCGACGTGAAGGTGGCGGCCATGACCGCCCTGGGTATCACGCCCATCGATATCGTCGACGATCCCGCGGCGGCTGCCGAGGGTGTCGAGGAAGGTTCCAACCGCACCCACGTGGTGTCGCGTCAGGCGCAGGTCGACTACATCATCGACTACTTTGACCCGGCCAAGGAGCGTGCCAACAACAAGACGCGCCACTGGTTCGTCCGTGCCCACGCTCCGACCGCGATGGCGCGTCTGCTGGTTTCGGCCCCGGATCAGGACGAGCTCAAGGGTCGCGTGATCGACGTCATCCTGCGCGCTTGTAATCGTCACTCGAAAGAGCAGCGCGAGATCCTGCAGAGCTGCACCCTGGCCCTGGGCCAGATCGGCGACGCGGACAACGGCAAGGACGACGTGGACACCAAGATCCGCGCCGAGCTCATCCGTCTGGCCAAGGAAGGCGAGGAGCAGTCCAAGCGTTTCGCTCTCATGGGCCTGGCCCAGAGCAGCAGCCGTCCCGGTCAAGGCGACGATCCCTACGCGGGTCTTCCCGAGGCACGTGGCGAACTGCTGAAGCAGATGTCACGCGGCAAGACGCAGCTCAAGCCCTGGGCCGCGCTCTCGCTCGGTGTCATGGGCCGTGCCCTTCTGGACGCCGGTCAGAGTGTTGACCCGTCGACGCTGCTCGCCGTGCGCGCCGCGTGCAAGGACAACAAGCGCCCCGCCGAGTGTGGTGCGTTCATGATGGCCCTGGGCATGATGCGTGACCAGGAGTCGATGGACATGCTGCTCGAGAAGCTGGACTTCTTCGCCGGTTCGAACGAAGCCCGTGGCGAGGCCACCGTGGCCCTCGGCCTGATGGAGAACCGCAACGCGGTCAAGCCGATCCAGGAAGTCATCCTGGGATCGAAGTACCGCCCGGACCTCCTCAAGCAAGCCGCGATCGGTCTCGGTCTGCTGGGCGACAAGGAGCTCGTCGAGGATCTCCTCATCATGCTTTCCGAGGCGAGCGGCCTCGCAACCCAGGCGGCCATCGCGTCAGCCCTGGGCGCCATCGGTGACCAGCGCTCGCTGGCCCCCCTGGTCACGATGCTCGAGAACGACAAGGACATGACCGACACCGCCCGCGGTTTCGCCGCCGTCGCCCTCGGCATCGTCTGCGACAAGGAACCCCTGCCGTGGAACACCAAGATCTCCATGGACATCAACTACCGCGCGAACACGGTGACCCTCACCAGTTCGAGCCTCGGCACGGGCATCCTGGATATCCTCTAGGAAGTTCGCGTTCGTGATCAGCGGCCCGCTGTGCTTTGAGCACAGCGGGCTGTTTTTGTTTTGGGGGGGAGTTGGGGGTTGGGGGGATATGGATGGGGATATGGATGGGGATACGGTTCCCTCTGCTTCGGGCTCTGGAGCAAAACGGGGGGACGCCCCACCTTGCCCCGTCACCGCCAGCGACGGGGCCCCAAGGGGCGTATCCCGACGCTGG
>JBLHKW010000173.1:0-10179 GCA_047618565.1 Planctomycetota bacterium | reverse complement strand
GCACTCCGGCGCAGGCGCACGAGATGCGACCTGGCTATCTGGAGCTCAAGCAGACCGGCGAGGAGACCTACGACGTGCTCTGGAAGGTGCCGGCCGCTGGCACCGACATGCGGCTTGGCATTCATCTGCGGCTTCCCGCTGCAACCGAGGAGACGCGCGAGCACCGTGCATTGTTCATTGGCGGGGCCTTTGTCGAGCGCTGGAGCGTGCGCCACCCCGGTGGCCTGGCGGACCAGACGATTCACATCGATGGGCTCGGGGCCACCATGACCGACGTGCTGGTGCGCGTGGAACGGCTCGACGGCACGACGCTGGTGAATCGCATCGCGCCCACACAGCCAAGCTTGCTCCTGGCCGCCACACCGAGCATGTGGGCGTTGGCCGGAACGTACTTCACCCTGGGGGTCGAGCACATCCTGGGCGGCATCGACCACCTGTTGTTCGTGCTTGCCTTGCTGATGCTTGTGAAGGGAGGACGACGATTGTTCATGACGATCACCGCCTTCACGCTGGCGCACAGCATCACTCTGGCCGCAGCCACACTCGGCTGGTTGAACGTACCCGTGGCCCCCGTCGAGGCAGTCATCGCGCTCAGCATCGTCTTCGTCGCGGCTGAAATCGTGCACGGTCTGCGCGGGCGAGAGGGCCTCACCGCGCGCTCTCCATGGATCGTTGCGCTGGTGTTCGGCCTGCTCCACGGCCTGGGTTTCGCCAGCGCCCTGAGCGAGGTCGGTCTACCCGGGCACGCCATTCCGGTCGCACTATTCCTCTTCAACGTGGGCGTCGAAGCCGGGCAGCTGCTCTTTGTCGCAGCTGCGTTGGTGCTGCTAGCGCTTGCGCGTCGCGTCATCACCAGACCGCCCACCTGGGCCGAGTGGGTTCCGGCCTACTGCATCGGTGCCGTCGCCATGTACTGGACTCTGGAACGTGTGAGCACTTCGGGCTAGCCGGAACCAGGGTCGCGTGCGGACCGTTCCGTGGGGAGAGGTCACCTGGTAAGAAAGCGTGCGGTGATCTCGAGCGCCCTCTCGTTGCGCATCAGGAGCGTGTGCATGCTGCGTACGGAATGGTGCTCGCTCGCCTCATCGAGCCAGGTCTCCCCGACGCGAACGACACCGTCGTCATCGCCGGCAAGGAGGGGGTTCCAGCCGGACTGATCGGACTTGCCACCGGCGATGATGGCCAGTTCGCAAGGTAGCGCAGGAAGCTCGGTGGGCGTGTCGCTGGCGAGGGTGGTGAGGCTGGGACCCAGGACCCATGAGATCGGGGTGGGCGCGAACCAGCGCGCCAGCTGCGAGCCCTGGTTCGGTGGGCCGAGCTGAACGACGCGGCCCAGTTCGATACGCGCGCGCCACGGGGCGCTCTCTGCGAGGGCCCTGCGTACCACGATGCCGCCCAGGCTATGGGTGACGAAGGAGATGCGCGTGACGCCGCTCAGATTGTCGAGCAGACCATTCAGCTGCCGCGCGTGTTGTTCCAGGTCGGCGCGCGTGCTCGGGTAGGCCAGCGAGACCGTGTCCAGGCCTGCCGCCTCGACGGACCTGGCGAGCGGCATCATCGAGTGCCTGGAGCGACCGAGCCCGTGTAGCAGCACGACCAGGTGATCGATCGGCTCACGACACTCGGGGACAGGTACCCGGCGATCGAGGGCCGCGCGACAGGCGGCGCGGCTGCCCCAGGCGCGCCGAACGTCGTCCGGATCCAGCAGACGGTGGTGCCGGAAGAGTACGTTCTCCTGAATCCTCCAGCCGTCGCTCCACTCGACGTCAGCCCAGAACTGGAGCCCGCCGAGGGTCGGGAGCGGAATGTTGACCTGGGTTCCCGTGCCGGGATGGTGAGGAGTTGCGGCCAGGCACGCACCCAGGGTCAAGCAGCCCAGGAGTCGGGCGATGCAGCTGATGATTCGAATCCACATGACAGGGTAAGGATCGCCTGTCGATGCCGTTAATGCCCTGCCGCTTCTTCTGTGCACATCGATAAGCTGCAATTATCGACGCGTCCTTCGCGCGGATTCCGTCGAATCAGCGTTCGGAGCCGGACAGGCTCTCGATGCGTGCCCGTGCGCGCGTCCCCCAGTTCGACGGATCGATCTCCGCTCCGCGTTCGAATTCGACCCGGGCTTCTTCCTCGTGGCCCCGGCGCAGGAAGATCTCGCCACGGGTGACGTAGATTCCGCCCAGGCGCGTGTCGGCTGCTTCCGCCAGGGCCAGTTCGGCCAGGGACTCGTCGAGTTCGCCGCGCACCAAGAGGAGCTGGGCCAGGAGCACGCGGGCGCTGGCATCTGGCCTGAACTCGAGGGAACGGCGCACGCAGTTCTCCGCCTGGTCGAGGTTGCCGGAGCGGCGTGCGATCACAGCTGCGGTCCACCAGGCGTGACCGTTCTCTCCGTCCGACTCGAGCACGCGCGCGATCTTGGCGCGCGCCCTGTCGTGCTGGCCGGCGCGGCTCAGATCATCGGCGCTGGCTGTCCGGTTCCAGTTGACGATGACGTGTTTCGGATCCGCCTGGCCGCCACGTTCGCTCGCGTCAACGCTATGGGCGTAGCCCAGGGCATTCAGCTGAGCCGCGACGCGCGGGTCCACGCTGGTCTCCTGCTCGGTGGCGCGCGGCACTTCGTCGAAGGGACCGAATTCGTTCACGAGCTGCTCCTGCAGCTCCAGGCTCGCGGGAGACGTGAAGCGGTTGATGTCCTCGGCGGGATCAGTTTCGAGGTCGTAGTACTCCGGGTCTACTCCATCGATCAGCTTGTCGTTCACCCTGCGTAGGCCGCGCAGGGGCGCCCAGCCGTGCTGGTAGTAACCACCGAGCGCCTCGAAGTAGACGGCGCGGTCCGGCCCCAGCTGCGCGAACAGGAACTCTCCATCGATGTCAGCTGGGCGGCCGAGGCCAAGCAGCGCGAGCAATGTGGGCGTGACGTCCACGAGGCTTGCGACCGTGTCGTCGATGATGATCTCGCTCGCGAAGAGCGTGGGGCAGGAGAGGATCAGCGGAACCTGCATCGTCCCGTCGTAGGCCAGCAGACCGTGGGTCTTCTCTTTGTGTTCGCCGAGGGACTCGCCGTGGTCCGCAGTGAACAGGATCAACGTCCGCTCAAGCTCGCCGCGCTTCTCGATGGCCGCTATCACCCGCGCCAGTTGCTGGTCGGCGTAGGTTATCTCGGCTTCGTACGCGCTGCGGCTGTCGATCAGGTCCGGGTGGGGCGTGTAGGGGGCGTGCGGGTCGAAGAGGTGCACCCAGGCGAGCCAGGGCTGATCTTCTGGCCTCGCGCTGAGCCAGGTCGCCGCGCGCGCGGCCGTCTTGTCGCCCCGGCGTCGCGTGTCGTGGCCACCGGCTCCCTGCAACTCAGCGGGGTCCACTTCGTCGTCGTACAGGTCGAAGCCCTGGTCCAGGCCGAAACTCTCATTGAGGACGAAGGCCGACACGAAGGCGGCCGTCTGGTAGCCCTCGTCGTGCAGGAGCTCGGCCAGTGACGTCTGGTGCTCGGGGAGCACGAAGAGACCGTTGTCGCGCACGCCATGGTTAGGGGGGGTGCGCCCGGTGAACAGGCTCGAGTGGGATGGCATGGTGAGCGGCGTGACCGCCGTTGCGTGCATGAAGCGCACGCCTCGGCTCGCAAGGCGGTCCACCGTAGGCGTCGCGTCGGCGCCAGCCCCGTAGCAGCCGATGCGGTCGGCGCGGGTGGTGTCGAAGGTCACGACGAGGACATTGAACCCCGCCGCTGCGCCCGGCTCGGGGAGCGACGTCGACCCCTGCTGGGAGCAGGCGCCGAGGCCCAGGGCCACGAGGCATGCGCTCGCGAGGCGGACCCGCCGATGGGGGCCGGTACGCGCCGCGCGTACGTGGGGGGACGGGTGACGCTCCATGGACTCCGTATGCTACCCGGGGACAGATACCGTGTCAGGTTCCCCGTCGGGCCATATGGCCATGCCTGCAACGGCTCCATCCCCGGTGCGGTGGGAGTTGCCGCAAGTTGCCCCATCTCTGGCTTGCCGGGGGGGGCGCGGCGCTCGCCGGCCTACAATCAAGGCCAGGAGAACCGCCGTCATGACAACTGTTTCTCGAAGCCCGTCAGCATTGCTTGCCGGATTGCTGCTCGCGGGCTGTGCGGGCGAGCACGATGTAGCCGTCGTCCATGGCGCACTGGAGAGCGTGCTGCTCATTACGGTCGATACCGTGCGCCCGGACTACATGAGCATGAACGGGTATCCACTCCCGACGACACCCTATCTGGATGGTCTGCTGGCCGAGGGCTCGTACTTCGAACACGCGCTGACACCGATTCCGCGTACGACGCCCGCGATGGCGTCCATGCTCACCGGGAGTTACCCCCACACGACCGGCGTGCGGACCCTGACGAGCAGCCTGGCACCGGCGGTTCGCACGCTTGCGGAAGCCCTCTCGGAGGACGGTCGCCAGACCCTCGCGGTAGTCACCAACCATATACTTGCTCCGAGTCGAGGGCTCGGACGCGGCTTCGACAAGTACCGCCACTCCGCCAATCAGCCGTTCGCCCCGTCGGTGACCGAGGTGGCACTCGAGGAGCTGGCACAGACGGATCCGGAGCGGCCCTTGTTCATGTGGGTGCACTACCTGGATCCCCACATCCCTTACAACCCGCCCGAGCCCCTGGCGAGCGAGTTTGATCCGGGTTACGAGGGTCCGCACCAGGAGGAGTTCGTCCTGCGCGGCCCGGACATGCTCGAGGCCGAGCGTGCGCGGCGCATCTATCAGCCAGCCTTCTCGGATCGCGTGAACGAGCACATTCGTCGCCTGCATGCGGGCATGTACCGCTGCTTCGATGGAGCCCTGGCGCCACTCGTGGAGCGCATGCAAGAGCTGTATGGCGAGGACCTGTTGATCGTGTTCACGGCCGACCATGGCGAGAGTCTCGGTGAACACGGCCTGTACTGGGATCACGGCGACTACGTCTACAACGCGACCACGCGCGTCCCCATGGGCTTCGTATTCCCGGCCGGGCACGCATTGCATGGAGGACAGCGGATCACGCAGCACTCCTCCCTGGTCGATGTGGCGCCCACGATTCTCGACCTGTTGGGGGTACCGGGATCGGACGAGATCTTTGGCCAGATCGAGGGTCAGTCACTCGTTCCACTGATGCGCGGCGAGCCCCAGGATGCGCGCGCGCTCTTCGCGGAGAGTGGCTACTGTTACTACCCCGAGTACGTGGGGCGGCGCATTCGCAATGACGTCGCTGGACGCTTCCGGGCGGTCTTCCTCGGTAACTGGAAGCTCATCTGGACCCCCTTTCAGTCCGCTGACAAGGCCTGGGAGCTCTACGACGTGGACGCCGACCCGCACGAGACAGAGGACCTCTTTGCTCCCGGGCGGCCCGAGGTCGTGCAGCTGCGCGGATTGCTCGAGGGCTGGATGAAGGGCTCCTTCATGGACGCCACGCCGAACCTGCACGACGGCGATCTCGAGGCGCTCAAGGCGCTCGGCTACGTGCGTTAGCCGGATCGCCCGAGCGTGCTCGAACGGCCTGTGCTACTCGTTCCCGCGCCGGATCTCGTGCATCGCGTCCGCGGCGAAGGTCCCAACGGACTCGCGCTCCCCGTCAGGCCAGACCACGACGACCTCGTCGATGGCGGTCCGTTCGCCCAGCCCGAAGTGGGCGCGCGGGTCATTGCTCGCCAGGAAGCTGTATGCGGGCTGGATGTCGCGCACGATCCACTGCTCGCCGATCCGGATGCGCACCTGAGCGCCGAGTGCATCGCTTCCGTGACGGTTGACGACCCGGAAAGTGACCCAGTGGCCCCCGTCGCCGCAGCGGTTCATGAGCACGGTCGGGAGCTTGTTCTGATTGACCACGACGATGTCGATCGCTCCATCGTTGTCGATGTCACCGAAGATGGCAGCGCGGCTGCTGGCGACGATCAGCTCAGCGGTTCCACCGCGCGGGTGCACCTCTTCGAACCCGCTCGGGCTGCCGCGGAACAGCACGTTGGGCTCGCTGTAGGGGTCGTCCGGGTCCTCGGGCCAGCGCTTGTCCTCGCGCTTGACGCGCCCGTTCGCCTGGTAGAGGTCGAGCAGTCCGTCGTTGTCGAAGTCCGCCCAGCCCATCCCGAAGCGTGTGAAGGTGCGACTGACGAGCCCCAGGCCGAGCTGCGCGGTGCTGTCCGAGAAGAATCCGCCCTGATTGATGTAGAGCGAGTCGGTCTCGGTCCTCAGGTTGCAGACCATCATGTCCTGGTCCCCGTCGAGGTCGATATCCGCGATCGCGACGCCCATGCCCGCCTTGGCCACCCCGTTCTCGTCCACGGCGCAACCCATGAACACGGCCTCGTCCGTGAAGGTGCCGTCGCCCTGGTTCATCCAGAGCTGGTCCAGGGTCAGGTCGTTGGCGATGAAGACGTCGATCCAGCCGTCTCCGTTGAAGTCCGTGCAGCCCAGGCCGAGCCCGTTTCCGAAGGACTGGCCGAGGCCCACCTCGACGGAGGCGTCGACAAAGGTTCCGTCGCCGTTGTTGCGGTAGATGACATCGCGGGCCGATGCCTGGTAGACCGCCGGGCCACAGTAGTCGAGGACACCGTGGCTGTTGCGGCAATCCTCTTCGACGGCCAGGGACCAGATCAGGTAGTTGCAGACGTACAGGTCGAGGTCCCCGTCGCGATCGATGTCCAGGAATGCCGTGCTCGTACCCCAACCGTCATCGCCGACCCCGGCCTCGGCGGTGACGTCGACAAATACCCCGTCGCCGTCATTGCGGAAGAGCACGTTGCGGCCGAGGTTCGTCAGGTAGATGTCCGCATCGCCGTCGTTGTCGTAGTCCCCGCAGGCCACTCCCATGCCGTACCCGCTGTCGCCCGTCCCGCTCCCCTGCGTCACATCGCGGAACGTGCCGTCGCCAAGGTTCTCGTACAGGTGGTTGGGCAGCTCGTTCGCTTGCGGGTCGTAGGGGTTGCCGCCCTGAATGAGGTACAGGTCGAGGTCCCCATCGCCATCCATGTCGAACAGCGCGCCGCCACCGGTCACGTTCTCGGGCATCAGGTAGCGCTCGGTATGTCCGGTCGTATGGACGAACGTGATGCCGGAGCTGTCGATGGTGTCCGTGAACCACGGATCGGAGGCTACGGGGTCGGCCGACGATCGCTCTCCGTCCGGGGCCCCTCCGCAAGCGGTGATCAGCGCCGCGATCGATCCGCACAGGATCGTTCCCGACCAGCCTTTTCGAGCGCGCGTCCTGTCGTGGGTCGGTCCTGACATCAATCTGAGGCCTTTGTTGCCGAACTCTCGCTGGAGTCCTGTTCGATCTGTTCGCGCAGCAAGCGACTGATCTCCGCGTTGCTCCGATGGTCGGGATTGAGGCGCTTGGCGGCCGTCAGAGCAGCGGCCGCTTCTTCCAACCTACCGATCGCCATGAGGCTACGGGCCAGCAGCTGGAAGCCCTTGATGGAGGAGGGGTACAGGGTCGTCAGCCCGGAAAGGCTCTCCGCGGCCTCCTCGAACAGCTCCATCTCGAACAGCAGCTTCCCCAGCCGCATGCGCAACGCGAGCCGGTTACCCTGGAACTCGATGGCTGCTTCGATCGAGCGGCGCGCCCGTTCGTGATCACCCATGTCGGCGTAGATGCTGCACAGTTGGGCGAGCGCGGGGCCCTGGGTGGGCCGCAGCAGGATTGCGTGCTGGGCATGCTCGAGCGCCTTCACCAGGTTCTCCTTGCCCGAGTAGGCGTAGGAGAGATTCAGGTGGGTGGAGTAGTGCTCCGGGTGGGCCGCGACGGCGTGCTGGAGCGTCGCGAGCATCTCGTCGATCCGATCCATGCGGCTGTAGGCGGAGGCGAGGTTGTTGAGCAGCAGCGCGTCGTCAGGGTATTGCTCGCGCAGCTTGCTCAGGACGCGGATGACGCCTTCGTTATCGCGTTCCCGGAAGAGCTTCGTGGCCTCGGCCATGGTGCCGGAGTATCCGATGCGATGGGTAAGGAGCTCCTGCGCCCATGGATCGAAGAACGGGGGCACCGTTCCAGCTCCGCGCGACGAGGCCACGCGCGCCTTTTCCCGTTCACCCATGCCGAGGTAGGCGCGGCCCAGCAGCATGTACGCGTACCCGTATCCGTCCTGGGTCGCGATCACCGTTTCGAGCAGTCCCGCAGCCTGCGCCCAGTGATGAAGTTGCAGGTGCGCGCGCGCCTGTCCGACCAGGTTGGCGGGGTGCTCGGGCTCATGCCCGCTGGCCTGCTCGAATGCTTCGAGAGCCCCTTCCGGCTCGCCGAGGTCGAGCAGCAGGTCCCCGAGCTTGCGTCTGGCCGCCGAGTTGCCCGGTGCGAGCCGGACCGTCTCCCGACAAGCATTCAGCGCGCCGTGGATGTCCGCTTCTGCGTTGCGATGGAGTGCAAGCAGGTACCAGCCCTTGGCGTTGGTCGGGGCCAGGTCGAGTGCCTGGGTGTAGGCGAGCTCGACCGCGTCGGCCAGGCCACAGGCGTGGTAGAGCATTGCCAGCTCCATGCGCAGCTCGGCATCCTGCGGCGAGGTAGCGATCTGCTCGAGCAGGCTCCGGACAGCGTCTTGTACGACGGGCTCGACCTCTCCGAGCGCGACCGAACTGGCCGGTTCCGACGCGCTGGTGGGCCTGTCCGGGGAGCATCCGCCGCCGAGACAGGCGATCACGATGGTAGCGATGGCAGTTTTCTTCATGCACTACATCGCGCGCGTCGTCCGGAGCGTCTTGCCCCAACCGTCGTCACGATCCCGTCATCATTCAATGCTAGCACGCAGCGCCAGCATGATCCACGCCCCTGGACCCGCGGGGCGTTGTTGCGCAATCCCGGTTGGGGCGAGAGCTGTCCTCTCATCGCCAGATTCAACGAGAAGCGACCACTGACCTCGGTCGGCCAGGCGCCATCATCGCGTTCAGCACCTTGCACCCGATCGCGACTTCGACCTCCTGCGCCCTCAGATTGCGCGCATGAAGCCTGTCGCCGAGCATCGACTTGTAACGGAAAAAGGCGTTCTCGACGGTGCCTTGCCGATGGTAGCCCGACTCCTTCTTCCACCGTCGCCTGCCAAGCCGCTTCACCTTCTTGATGGTGCTGTCCCGCTCCGCCGACCGTGGTCCTCGCCGCGAGACCCTCGCCGACCGCGTTGGAGGCACTACGACCTTCGCCCCGCGTGCGTCGGCAGCGTCGTAGATCGCGACGGTATCGTACGCAGCGTCGCCAGTTACGCTGGAGAGCTTGCCCTTGACCGCCTCCATGATCTCGAGCCCGGTGCTCGCGTCGTCACCCGAACTATCCGTCAGCACCTGTGCGTGGATCTGCCCACGAGGATCAACGCCGATGTGCAGTTTGCGCCAACCCCGTTTTTCGCGCTTGTCGTGCTTGGCCGCTGCCCATTCGCCCTACCCGACGATCGATAGGCCCGTGCTGTCGATGATCAAGTGAATGGGCTTCTTGGAGCTGACGAGTCCAAGTACCACAGGCAGTCCTTTGCCGCGCCTCGACAGCGTCGTGTGGTCCGGCGCTTCGGGGGTGAGGTCCATCATCGCGAGGAGGGAACGAAGGAAACCCTCCGCCATGCGGAGTGGCAATCGGAACACGAGCCGAAGAGTGAGCACGGTCTCGATCGCGAGGTCCGAGTACTTCCGTGGCGTTCCTCGTTGACCCGATGATCTTGCCGTCCATGCCTTGATGGCCGCCGGGGTGATCCAGAGCGTGATGTCACCGCGCTGGACGAGGGCATGGTCGTAGTCGACCCAGTTGGCGACGCGGTAGCGGGTCTTGAACTTCGGGCGCACTCGTGAGTTCATTGGTCCAGGTTGACAGAGGCAGCCCGGCGCGTGACCAGATCGCGCCAGGGCTGCCCTGAGAGGCTGTTGGACGGGTGAATACTGCACCAACGCCAGGAGGTGGCGGCCAGCGCAACATGATGCTGGGGACCCGGACTGGGTCTGAGAATTTTCGCCCCCCCAAGGGGGGGCGTGGCATGCGGCGCTTCGCGCCTCAGCCAGAACGAGCACCAGGCTAGGCCTGGTCACACAACAACCCGATGGGTAATTCTAGTTGTCGTTGAACGGGGATTTCTAGTTGACGCTGAGCAGCCCCCGTCATTCGCCTGGCCGAGGGCGACCAGGACGCGCGCCTGACCGACGAGGACTCGACCGGGCTCAGCCAGCGCTACGTGGTGCCCGGCCCGGGGCTGTATCGCGTCGAGCTCACTCCGCCCG
>JBLHKW010000172.1:0-10221 GCA_047618565.1 Planctomycetota bacterium | reverse complement strand
GGCCTGGCACATTCGCCCGCGGCGCGCGTTTCCGCATCAGCGGCGTACCCTTCGCCGCCTACCGGGCCCACGGTTGCCGCTGGCTCGCCGTCATGGCCGTGTTGACGGTCCTGTTCGGTGTCCATGCGACACCGCTCGTCCACTGGTGTCACGCCAGCACGGACATCTTCGGGTAGGTCAGTACCCGTAGCCTTTCGCGACCTGTTCCGGGCTTCCGGGCCAGGTGAATAGCATGTGCTGGCCTGCCCCGGGGCCCGTGGGGGAGTGGGGAGGATTGATCGCCCGTGGCGCCACCGGCTCAGCGCCGGATCATGTGCTCTCGGTCCGCGTCGAACGGCCCCACGGTGCTGCGCGTGCCGTCCGCCCAGCGTACGTCCACCTGTTCGACCGTGGTCTCTGCTCCGATGCCCACGTGCACGCGCGGATCGTTCGCGGCGCAGTAGCTGTATGCGGGCGCCACGTCACGGCGCAGCGCTCGCGACCCGAGTCGTACCGTCAGGCTGGCCCCGATCGCGTCCCGGCCATCGGTCTCGACCACGCGAAAGCGCACCCAGTGCCCGCGCTCGGTCGTGATATTGCGCAACACGTGTGCCCGGCCATCTCGATTCACGACGACGATATCCACGGCGCCGTCACCGTCCAGGTCTCCGAACGCAGCCGCGCGGCTCGTGGCGACGAGCGCCGCGGCAGTACCGCCAGCCGGCTCCACGACCTCGAATCGGCCCTGATCGGTGCCGCGCATGAGCACGTTGGGCTCGGCGAGTGGATCGCCGCCATCGGCGGGTTGTTGCGAGGGGAGTGTGACGCGCCCATTGGCCTGAAACAGGTCGAGTCTCCCGTCGTTGTCAAAATCGACCCACCCGGTGCCGAAGCGCGTGTAACGCCTCGTGGCCGCGCCCAGCCCGACGCGCGCGGTGTCGTCCCGGAACCACGCGCCCTGGTTGCGGTAGAACGAGTCCGCCTGGGCGTGGAGGTTCACGACGATCAGGTCGAGATCCCCATCGTCGTCCACGTCGGCGCAATGGGTCCCCATGCCAGCCTTGGCCTTGCCATTGCTGTCCAGCGCGCAACCGGCCTCCAGGGCCACGTCGGTAAAGGTGCCGTCGCCGCCGTTGTGCCACAGCTGGTTCGACATCTGATCGTTGGCGACGAAGATGTCAACCCAGCCATCGCCGTCGAAGTCACCGCAGGTTACGCCCAGGCCGTTGCCGAATGCCTGGCGTAATCCGGCCTGGGCGGAGACGTCTGTGAAGGAGCCGTCCCCGTTGTTGCGGTAGAGCGTGTCGGGCTGGGGCGCGGCCAGGCTGTTGGGGCTGCAGTAGTCCGGTTGCCCACGCAAGCCGACGCAGTCCAGGTTGCCCGCCAGGGTCCAGGCCACGTAGTTGCATACGAACAGGTCGAGATCGCCATCGAGGTCGTGGTCCAGGAAGGCCGCGCTGGTGCCCCATGAGTGGTTTCCGACCCCGGCCGCCGAGGTCACGTCCGTGAACTGTCCGGCGCCGTCGTTGCGCAGCAACGTGTTCCGACCGACGTTGGTCAGATAGAGGTCGACGTCGCCATCCCCATCGAAGTCGCCCGTTGCAACGCCCATCCCGTACCCGCGGTCACCCGCTCCCGAACCCTCGGTGATGTTCTCGAAGGTGCCATCGCCGCGGTTGCGAAACAGCTGGTTGGCGCATACCGCCGGCGCGGGGTCGTCCGGCTTCACGCGCAGCGTGCCGCTCTGCACCAGGTAAGCGTCGAGGTCGCCATCGCCGTCCATATCGAACAGGGCCGCGCCGCCGCCCATGATCTCCGGGAACAGGAACTCTCGCTCGTGCCCCGACGTGTGTTCGAAGACCAGGCCGCTAGCCTGGGAAACTTCCTCGAACCAGGGCTCGCCGGGCGTCCTGGCGGCCTTGCCGCCTTGCGTCTGCGACCCGCCGCTGCAGGAGCCGAGGCCGAGAAGGCAGAAGACGAGTGTGAATCGCGTGCAATCCATTGTGGCTACCTTTTGCCCCGAAGTACCGTCAAGCGAGCGCGCGCGCCGCGCATGGCGCCCGCGTTCGCACTGGGAAGCGCCTGCGCCGAGGCCAGGCTGCGTTCTGCGGCGTCGAGTTCTCCCAGTTCCATCTCCGTTCGCGCGCGGCAGATGAAGGGCAGCGCATCGTCTTCAAAGTGCTCGAGCACTTCGTCGAAGATTGCACGTGCGGCCTGCCATTCCTCACGATGGATCATGAGCTGTCCGGCGCGCACGAGGGATGTCGGACTGCGCGCGTCGAGGCGCCACGCCTCGCGCCACTCTTCCAGTGCGTCGTCGGAGCGGCCGAGTGCGAACAGGACATTGCCACGGGCATCGTGCGCATCGCCTGAGGTGGGGCGGATGTCGATGGCGCGCTCAGCACAGCCCAAGGCTCGCTCGAGGGCGGCCTCGTATTTTCCACCGAGCTGGGCTGCGATCTTGGCGAATCCGATGTTCGAACCGAAGTGGTCGGGCGCGACCGAGAGCGCCGTCTCGACCCAGCGCAGGGCCTGCGTCGGGCGCTGGGTGGAGAGAAAACACTGGGCCAGCATGATGTGGGTGCGCACCTCCTCCGGATCCGCCAGATGCAGGGTCTCGAGCATCTCGATCGCTTCCGCGTACTTGCCCGCCCGCAGGAGAGCACTGACCTGGCGCTGCTTGGGCGCCAGCCCGGCCCTCAGGGAGGCGAGTTGGCGCGACCAGGGGTCCTCGATGCCCGGACCTGCGCTCGCAGGGCGGCCGTCCACCGCCGCGATCGCGCGCCGTGCAGCGTCGTGCTGGCCCAACATGCGATGCGCCCGAGCGAGCAGGTGGGCGGCGTAAGTTCCACCGATTCCCTCGGTTAGTCGGTGGCCTTCGATCAGGGCCACGGCCGCGCGCGCATCGCCGCGTTCGACCTTCAGGAGCGCTTCCGCCACGCGCTGTCCGCGCCCGTCCGGGTTGAGCGCGCCCGCGCGTTCGATGGCCTGGGCCGCGTCCGCCACGGCGCCCGTGTCGAGCAACCAGAATGACAGCCGGAGGTGTGCGGGTGCAAAGTCCGGGGTGAACCGGGTCACCTGGCGCATGGCCTCGATCGCACCATCGAGCTCACCGTCGCGCTCGCGACAGATCGCGAGCCGGTACCAGGCCTGGGGCTGCCGTGCGTCGCGCTCGAGTACCTGCTCGTAGCACTGGGCCGCGAACGCGAAGTAGTTATTTGCCTCGTAGACGAAGCCGAGTTGCAAGCGCTGACTCGTGTCACCGAGGCGCGCGGTTACCGCATCGACAGCATCGCGCACCAGACTGGCTATCTCGGGGTCCGCGTCGGCGAGGTCCACCGGGATGGGCGGCGGCGGCCCGCTGTGATTTCGAAACCACCACCCACCGGCGATGGCCAGCACGATCGATGGCAGGACGATGAGAGTCGTTCGACGCAACTGGGACATGTCCGGACCATTCTATCCGAATCGAAGGCGTTACGGAACCAGGTCTAAAACCGCACACCCAAGCCGATTGTGTGCCGTGGCGCCGTACCCGGGTGTGCGACGAACTACCTGGCTCCGTCTCGTCTTACGGCGTGAAGGTCACGGTTAACGCGTTCGACATGTTGAATCCCGCTCCGGCACTGGAGGTGTCGCGCACCCAGCACTGGAAGTTCAGCGTGCCGACCAGAGCGATGCCTACGCTTGGGAGGTCGACGTGTCGCGTTGCGACGTTGGCGACGGCCGATGCCCTGGGGGAGATGCGGCGGGGTGAACCCACGCAACGGATGCCGTCGCCGGCCGGCAGCTGGATCTGCGATGGGCCGTAGAAGAATATGCACGTCTCGTCCGGGACCGGTTGTACGGTCAGGACGAGGTCGTTGGCGGCGATGCTTGTCGAGCCCGCGGCGGTAATGGGGGCCTCGCCCCCGGACGAATTCAGCGTCGATGGGCAGTACGGATCACCGACGGACGCGGCCAGTGATGCGTCGAGCGACCTGCGACCCCCCCCCGTCGCGATATGGAAGGGCTTGGTCATACCCCCGTCGAATCCGATCGTGAAGCGGCTCCTGATGCGCGCCTCACTGCGCAAGGCGAAGTGCTCGAAATAGGCCAGCTCGTCGGCGGTCAGCATGCGGTCCTTGCTCACGATCAGGGTCGCCAGCCTGAAATCCTTTTGCGAGGTTGCGACGTCCGGTACGCGAGCTCCAGCGACGTTGATGACGTCATCGAGGTGAAGAACGTCACCGGTCCCGAGCAGCCATTGCAGATGGCCTGGTTCGGATTCGAGAAGACGAAGTTCGGGCCCACATCGTCCGGCCCAATCAGACCCATCAGGTACAGGTCGAGGTCGGTGTAATCACGCAGCAGCGACGCGGATTGCATGCGGTAGTCTCCGTTGGTCTGGGCGACGAGTGTGTACGGGAAGTTGAGTCCCTGACCGCTCCCGAAGCCGCTTATGATGCCGCGCGCCTGGGTTCCGGCCGGCCAATGCGGCCCGGGAGCGAGCGGCGGCAGGTTGAGGTGGTTCATCCATTGGTGCCCGATCTCGTGCAACATTCCCGTCTCGGCGCCGTCGAAAAATGCCGGGATCGGGAACGCATTGACGCCCATGAACCGGCCCGCGCTACCCCATAGAGCGCTCGAGTCAAACGGGTTGAGGCCGATGCCCTGCACCTCATTCTTGGCTCGCGCATGAAACCGGTTCTCCTGAATCGAGGGCGCAATGAAGACGAGGTTGAGGAAGTCGTACTCGTCCGGAAACACCTCATGGAAGCGCATGGCGATGCTGCGCAGCCGCGGCACCGTGATGAACGCTGCGCTCCCGTCGTGGATGTTGACGACGTGGTCGCTGGCGAGCATATCGCTCGCCGGGCTCCACGTGGAGATGGGCGCGATCTGGGCATCGGATATGAGCGCCCAGGTACCTAACCGCAGCAACACGTTGCCATTCTCGCGTACGGCAACCCGCCCGACGAAATTGTGGTTCGCATCGTTGGGCGCGTAGCCGAACAAGACCTGGTCGGCGCTGAGCTGGCAGGTCCAGAGCGTCGGAGTCACGGGCGTGAGGGCAATCACGCCGCCCGCCGCGAGCTCGAAACGTACGTCATCCGTTCCGGACAGGGCGATCGTGAACGTGACTTGCCCTGTGAAGGACTCCGGAATCATGGGCGGAGCGAAGCTGAACCAGGCAATGTTTGCGCCAAGTGGCTGGGCGCTCACGGGTCCGGGTAAGCTCCAGGCGCTGGCGATGCAGAGGTTTGCGAAGAGGAGCGATAGAACCCGACGCGCAAGGCGCGTGTGCTTCGGGATTGAAGTGAAGGCAGGACTCGAAGTCGTGCGAGCACTCAGGGCCGAAGCCAGGAATCGGTAACCCAAGTTATCGGGCTAGCACTGCAGGGGCGGCCGGTTACGAGCCAGCTGCGTCACGCCTGACGGAATTCCTGATATCCTCAGTCCATGAAGACACTCGCAGCCGCCGCTCTCCTTTCCATCTTGGCGCCCGGGGTTGTCGCGCAGGTGGACTCCGCCGGAAGCAGGACAGCCGGTGGCCACCCGCAGAGCGTGCAGGATCCCGTGCGGATCTTCCTCGTCGCAGGCCAGTCGAATGCCGAGGGCGCCGACTCTTCCGTCTCCGGCGCGCTTCAGTTGCCGACGTTCGATGGCGCGCTCGACCCGCAGAACGTTCGGTTCTGGTACGAGAATAACTTCACGAACAACATCTTCAGCTCCGGGGGGTGGATCCCGCTGCAGCCCGAAGTGCAACGCCAGATCTTCGGCCCCGAGCTCACCTTCGCGCGCATGGTGAAGACCGAGAGTCCCGGCCCGATAGCGATCGTCAAGTCCACGTGCGGCGGGACGACCCTTGCGCTGGACTGGGATCCGGACGCCCAGACGGGTCAACTGATGTACGCGCGCACGGTGACTCTGATGCAGGCCGCCTTGGGGGATCTGACGAGCAGAGGTATCCCCTGGCGATTCGAAGGCGTGCTGTGGCACCAGGGCGAGAATGACATGCTCAACAACACGTACGTGGCGCAGTACGGCGCGAGACTGGGCGCTCTGATGCAGCGCCTGCGTGTGGATCTGGCGGCGCCGAACCTGCGCTGGTACGTGGGGGAAGCGAGCTTCAAGGGCATCTGGGGCATCGATTTCCGTTCCAACATGCAGACCCTGCGCAGCCAGCAGCTGTCCGCCGTCGCTGCCGATCCGCTGGCCCAGTTCATCCCGACCAGTCACCTGGGGTTTCATATCAACTACGGGCAGGGCCAGCCGCACTACCACTTCGGACCCGAGGGACAGCTGCAGCTGGGCGAGGCTTTTGCCGCCGCCTACCTGGAGAATCTCGGTCTGGATCAGAGCCATACCTCTCGGCCATTTTGCTGCGGCTTCCCGGCTTCGAAAGGCGCCACCGTGCGCGTCTTCATCCTGGCCGGTCAGCGCAGCATGGAGGGCGAACACGCGTACGTCTCCGAGATCGATGACCATCCGCAGTTTGTCGGGCTCGGCGCTCCGCAAGAGGACGTCTTGTATCGCTACAGCCTCGGTGGTGGCGCCCACACGTCGACCGACTGGGCTCCCCTTGGGCCGACGGACTACCTCGAGAACTTCGGGCCCGAGCTCTCCTTCGGCGCGGCCGTGAGCGCCGAGCTCGCGGACCCGGTAGCGATCCTCAAGATCACCGATAGCGCCGGTTTCCTGGAGGACTGGCTGCCCACGCCCGTGAACGCCAGCCGTCCCCGCTACGCGGCCGCCGTGAGCTTCATCGAGCAGGCGCTTGCTGACCTCGAGGCCGAGGGGCTGAACCCGGTTATCGAGGCGGTGGTGTGGTTGCCCGGCGAACACGACGCCTGGTGGGGCCCTTTCCGAAACCAGTACGCGACCCACCTGACGGCCCTCGTCGCGGGTCTGCGCACGGATCTCGGCACGCCCGCTCTGCAATGGTGGGTCGCCGAGCTCTCGGACAGCCTGATGTGGGGCTCCACGAACCTCGACCAGCTGGACGCGCAGATCCAGAGCGTCGCGAACACGGACCCATCGCTTTGGTTTGTCGACACGGACGGCCTATCGGTGCCCGCCCAGTCGCCGACGTTCGGTACGGGAGGCGTGCTCCAGCTCGGCGACCTCATGGCGGAGTCGTATCTCAATCAGTGACACCGGGTTCCGTAACGCCATCATCAGAATGTGATCTTGATGCCGGAGGATCCATTGGATCCTGTACCTGTCGACAGGGTCGATCGATACCAGTGCTGGAAGAAGCGGGTGCCCGTGAGCGAAGCGGCGTAGGGGGCCGTGTAGTTGAGGGCGAGGCTGACCGCGTGGGGCGGCTGCATCATCATGCCAGCGGAGAGGAAGGGGTTGATCCGTACCACGGCCATGGCGGCGCACAATGGGCCGTCTCCCAGCATGGCGGTACCAGGCGTGGTGAAGCCCATCGTCCCGAAGAATAGCTGGCCGGTGGAGTTTGGCAGGCCCGTGACCGTGAGCGTCAGGTCGACGTTCGGGTCGGTGCCGCTGGCCCGCAGGATCGCCTGGCTACCCGATGCGTTGGTTATCGACGAGCAGAAAGCGGTGCCGGGTGGCTCGGGCACCGTGTCGCCGAACAGCTGCAGCCAGTAGCCGCCGAACGGATTGAACGCCGGGCCAGTCGTGCCGGTGGTGCAGCCACCGAAGAAGAAGCAGCCACCGTTCGTGGACATCGAGCATCCCAAAGGGGGCGCGTCGATCCAGAAGAAGTCGTTGGTGCCCAGGCCCGTAGAGTCCGTCGCACCGGGAACCCCACCGAAGGTTGTCTGGAAGCCGCGCTGGGGGACCGTGACTCCGCCGACGGGGCAGTTGCCTGCGATGAGTGGCCCCGTGCCATTTCCCGTGCTGCCACCGATCGCGTTGGTGAAGTCCAGCCCCCAGCCGAAGCTGTCCGTGTTCGGCACGTTGTCCCAAGCGCCGTCCGCATCACCACTGAGGAAAAAGGTTGCGGTGGTGTTGGACAGGTCGAAGGCGACCATCCAGCAACCTTGGGCCCCGGCGGGTGTGGCGCCAGCGAGACCAGATACGATGAAGCGCGCGGCGATGCCGATACCTCCACCTACATCCACATCGGAGCAGGGGGCATAGTCGTCGTAGTAGGTCAGCGCAATGTCCACTCCGCCGGCGGACGCCAGGATGCTCGAGCAATACCCGATCTGGAAACAGTCGATCCTGTAGGAGTCGAAGGTGCCCACGACGGAGTCGGGCGTGGCCGGCGAGCTTGTCGACGGAATTCGCCCGTGGTCGACCGTGTTGAAGCCGGAGGTGGTGCCGAAGAAGTAGCCCGTCGAGGCCGTGTTGTTGAACAGCACGTCCGAATTGAAGCTGCTCGAAGCATTGGCGCGCGACCAGGTGCCCGTCGCCAGATGGTAGACGCCGCGATCCTTGATCGGAGCCGTGACCTTCGTCGGGGTGAGCGTGGACTGGCCGGATGCCGCCGCGGCGAGGACGAGGAGGGCGCAGAGGGATGAGTTCATGGGTACTTGTCGTTCCTCCAGTGAAGGCTAGCCCGCAGGCGCGAACCGGATGGGATGCCAGGTCGACGACCAATTCTCGGCCCAGAGAACAAGACGGGGAAACGGGCTGGCGGCCGACATCAAATTCCGTAACGGCATCTTATGTCAGCGTTGCGGAACCAGGTTGAAAACCGCACACCCAAGCCGTTTGAGTGCCGTGACGCCGTATCTGGGTGTGCGCCGATAAATCTGATGCTGTAACGCCCTCCGGAGGTACCCTCCGATGCAGGCCATTCCATTTCGACTCCCGGAGGGAAGAGACCAGTGACCACACCCACTCACGGGTACGACCTGCTGCTTCACACGGCGACCAACAAGTCGACTGCGTTCACGCTGGAGGAGCGCGAGCGGCTCGGGCTGCGCGGACTGCTGCCCGCGCGGGTCAGCACGATGGACCGCCAGAAGGAGCGCATTCTCGAGGGCCTGCGGCGCAAGGGATTCGATATCGAGCGCTACATCGCGCTGCAGGCATTGCAGGCGCGGAACGAGGCGCTCTTCTACCGCACGCTGATCGACCACATCGAAGAGCTGATGCCGATCGTCTACACGCCTACGGTCGGGCAGGCGTGCAGGGAGTTCGCCCACATCTTCAGGCGGCCGAGGGGCTTCTACGTCACGGCGGCTGACAAGGGCGACATCCGTCGCAACCTGGACAACTGGCCCGAGCCGGAGGTGCGCGTGGTGGTCGTGACGGACGGCGAGCGCATCCTGGGACTGGGGGACCTCGGTGCCAACGGCATGGGCATCCCGATCGGCAAGCTGGCGCTCTACACAGCCTGCGCTGGCATCCGGCCCGAGCATTGCCTGCCCGTGATGTTCGACGTGGGGACCAATAACGAGGTGCTGCTCGAGGACCCGCTCTACCTCGGCGTGTCGGAGCGCCGGATACGTGGGGCGCAGTACGACGACCTGCTGGAAGAGTTCATCTCGGCTCTGCAGGACAAGTGGCCACGGGCCCTGATTCAGTTCGAGGACTTCCTGACGCCGAATGCCTACCGCTTGCTGCGCCGCTATCGCGAGCGCGCCTTCTGCTTCAACGATGACATCCAGGGCACGGCGGCCGTGGCCCTGGCCGGTGTGTACGCCTCGACACGCATCTCGAATCTGCGTTTCGATGAGCTGCGCATCATGTTCCTCGGCGCGGGCTCCGCAGCCACGGGCATCGCCGACCTGATGGTCGAGGCCCTGACGGACGCGGGCATGACCCGGGTCGAGGCCACCGGACGCCTGTCCTTCGTCGACGTGCAGGGACTGCTCGTCTCATCGCGCACGGATCTCCAGGAGCACAACCTTCCCTATTCCCACGACCTACCGGCGATGGACTTCGTCGGCGCTCTGCGTGAGATCCGGCCGCATGTCCTGATCGGCGCAACAGGCGCTCCGGGAACGTTTACCCAGGAGGTGGTCGATACCATGGCCGAGCTCAACGATCACCCGACGATCTTCGCGCTCTCCAACCCGACCTCGCGCGCCGAATGCACGGCCGAAGATGCATACACCTGGTCGAGCGGGCGTGCGATCTTCGCCAGCGGAAGTCCCTTCGACACCGTCGAGTTCGAGGGGCGGCGCATCCACTCCGGCCAGGGCAACAACGCTTACATCTTCCCGGGCATCGGCCTGGGCGCGATCGCATGCGAGGCGAACCGTGTGTCGGAACCCATGTTCCTGGCGGCCGCGCAAGCTCTCGCCTCCGAGGTCACCCAGCAGCGCCTCGACG
>JBLHKW010000171.1:0-10237 GCA_047618565.1 Planctomycetota bacterium | reverse complement strand
CTTCAGATTTAGCATGAACTGGGCGCGCGTCATGTACTCGTGCTCGCTGTGCCCGGTGTAAGCGACGCCGGGCATGGCGGGCCCGAAGTTCACGCCTCCGGGCACCAGTCGTGCGTGTGTGCCGCCACCGATGGAGATCGGCTCGGCCTCCTCGCGTCCCGTGTATGCGCGAAATGTATCTACCAGGACCGGGATGTGCGCCGCGTCTCGGGTGATGTGCGGGTCACTCATGTAGGTCTCGACTTCGAGCTCCACGCCCGTCTCCGCCTGCCAGGAGTCGAGCGCATCCTGGATGCTGCCTTCCACCTGCTCCCGATCACGGCCCGCCGGGCGGCGCAGGTTGATGGCACCCACCAGGCGCCCGTCCTGAACGTTGAGAGTCCCGAAGGAGAGGGTCAACTTGCCCATGAACGGGTCCTCGTAGGCCAGGTCGCCGAAGCGCTCTCCGTAGAAACCCGTCCCGACACGATCCTGGATGAGGCGCAGCATGTGCGCCGCAGCGCTGGGCGGCCAGGCGTGCTTGCCGAGGAGCGCGGCCATGTGGGTGATTCCGTTCACGCCATGCTCCGGTTCCGAGGAATGCGCTGACTTGCCGAGCGAACGCACGATCAATCCACGCGAGTCGCGCTCGAAGCTCCACCGCAGTTGCGACGCTCTCTCTGCGTCCGCGCGCAACGCCTGCTCGAGCGCAGGCGTGCAGCCGGAGATGATCGCTTCCGCGCCCTCCGGCACCTGCGAGAGAAAGAAGCCGCCCGTGAACGACTCCAGTCTCGGTCGCGCGTCCGCACGCGGCCCATCCGTCTCGAGCGGTACACTGACCGTGATCGAGCACCAGCCCTTTTCGGCGACGACCACCGGATAGGAAGCGTCGAACGCCACGTTCAGGTCCGGCGCGGGGTGTTGATCGAGAAACTCGCGGAACGGCTCCCAGTCGCTCTCCTCGGTATAGGAGATGATTAGCTCGATGCGGCGCGTCAGGGGCAGCCCGCGCTGCTTGATGCCGTGCATGGCGTAGAGAGCGCACGCGATCGGGCCCTTGTCATCCTCGGTACCGCGCCCGACCAGCCGCCCCGGCTCGCTCTCCATGTCGAGTTCGAACGGGCTGCGCGCCCACTTGCTCGCATCAGCGGGCTGCACGTCCCCGTGGGTGATCAGCCCGAGTCGGTCAGCAGAATTCCCCAGGCCCACGACGACGACGGCTCCGTGATCGGCGAAGTCGAATCCAAGAGTCCGTGCAACCGCCTTCAGATGAGCGGTCATCTCGACGAACTCGGGATGTTCGACGCCGCTGCCATCCCCGTGGGCGAAGGTCTCGAACTGAACGAGCTCCCCCATCAACTGGATTGCAGCGTCGCCATGTCGCTCGGCCACGTGCTCGGCTGTCGCGAGTGCCCGCTGACTGGGGACCTGCACGGGTGCGCTGACCAGCGCGAACAACAGAATCGATATCATGGCGTCCTTATTGTGGCCTGGTGGTGTCGGAGTGGCGGCCCGTCATAGGCCGCGACGCCACTCGGGCGCAAATGGAGCATGCTTCGGATCGGCGAGCGCTCGATCCAGAATGGTGAGCAACGCAGCCTTGTCCTTCGGGAGAGTGCCCCGCAGGGTCAGGTAATTGCTCGCGTGGTTGGAGCGGAAGATCGACCCATCGACATCCAACCCCGCGATGAAGGTGCGCAGCTCCCGCGCGAGCTCAACGGGAGTGAATTCGTCCACCAGCCCGCGGCCTGCTTCGTCCCACAGGGGCGTGCCTTCCACGGGCGTCATGACCAGCGTGCTGACGAAGCGCGGGCCGATCGCGCTGATCACCTCGGCCGACGCCTGCGCATGCGCCTCCGAGAGCTCGAAGCCACCGGCTCCGAGCAGGATCATGGTCGACAGCTTCACGCCGGCCTCATGCGCCTTGAGCGCCACGCGGATCATCTCCGCGGCGTCCACGCCCTTTTCGAGCCGCTCCAGGACCTGGTCGTGCCCCGACTCGACTCCGAGGTAGTAGAGCGATAGCCCGGCCTTTCGCAACGTCCGCATCTCCTCGACCGAACGCACCTGCAAGGCCTGGGGTGACGCGTAGACGCTCACGCGTGCGAGCTCCGGGAAGTGCGACGCGAGCTCCTCCAGGATTCCCAGCAAGAAGGCAGGCTTGGCGATCAGAGCGTCGCCGTCCGCGAGGAACACCTTGCGTACGCCACCCAGGTTCCCGGCCGCCCAGCGGATCTCGGACACCAGGTCGTCCAGCGGTCGCACGCGAAAGCTCTTCTCGCGGTACATGGCGCAGAAGGTGCAACGGTTGTAGCTGCAGCCGATCGTGGCCTGCAGGATCAAGCTGTCCGCCTCCGACGGCGGTCGATAGAGCGTGCCTTCGTGCTGGATCATCGGGGGGAGGTGGGGGGGCGCTGGGGAACGAAGCCGACCGCGCCCGGAAAGGCAGGCGGCCGATGGATTCTACCGAAATGCCCCGAGCGCGCGCCGACATCGTCATCGGTGCCGGACCCAGCACCCCCCCCCGGAACGGGGCCGCACCCGCCGGACAACCCTGGACAGTGCCCCGCTGCCCATCATCGAAGCCGCCACCCCGGGGCCTGCGAAGCCTCGCGCCGCGGGCCCTCCGGCGACGGGTCGGCGACGTTTTGGGAGATTCCTGTCCAAGCGAGGCCGGCTCGCGGTCCTTGACTGATACCCCGCAGATGGGCACGGACGGTCCCTCGGAGAGGTAGTCGGCCACCCCTGCATCCCTCTCTCTTCAGACTACAGACGATCGCCATGAGGCAGACTCCCCGAAAGATAGCGCAGCCGATGGCCACACCGACGTTGCAGCCCACCGCTGGCGCCCGCCGCTCGAACAGCGCCTCGATCTTCAGCGAAACCTGGTTGCCGATCGGCGCCAAGGTCCGCCCGCGGCTGATGCGAGGACACGCTGCCATGGCCCTCGCCCTGTGCGTTCTGCCCATGCTGCCGAGCTGCGGGAGCAGCGCAGGCGCAGGTGACGGACAGGGGGCGCCCCCGCAGACAGTGGAGGCCCCTTCGGTCACATTGATCGGAGCCAACCCCCAGTCGATCGCCCTGGGCAGCGCCTACGTCGAGCTCGGCGCCACGGCGAGCGACGATCAGGACGGTGACATCTCGGCCAGCATCGTGATCGATGCCAGCGCGGTCGACACGGCGACGGCGGGCACCTACTCGGTCACCTACAACGTCTCCGACGCGGATGGCAATGCCGCGACTGCGCGCCTTCGGACTGTCACGATCTTCCCGCCCTCGAGCCTGACCTTCATCGTCGCGAGCAATGGCACGGACGGATTTGAGCTCTACCGGACGGATGGCACCGCCATGGGCACCGTCATGGTCAAGGACATCAATCCGAACGGATCCTCAAGCCCTGAGAAATTCACCTGGATGAATGGCCTCCTGTTCTTCACCGCCAGCGATGGCTCCACGAGTGGTCGCGAGCTCTGGAAGTCCGACGGCAGCGAGGCCGGAACGGTCATGGTGAAGGACATCAAGCCAGGCATCTCTTCATCCCACCCGGACCTGCTGACGGTGGTCGGCGGCACGCTGTTCTTCCGCGCCACGGACACGGTTGACGTGGAGCTCTGGAAGTCGGATGGCACCGAGGCTGGCACGGTCATGGTCAAGAACATCGACATCGGCACCGGGTCCAGCTCGAACCCGTCGAACCTGGTCGAGTTCAATGGAGCGCTGTTCTTCAGTGCACGGGTTGCGGCCAGCACCGGTCGCGAGCTGTGGAAGTCAGACGGGACGAGCGCAGGAACAGTCCTGGTCAAGGACATCCTGCCGGGCACCGACGACGGTGGCCCCAGTAGCCTTGTCAGCGTCAATGGAGATCTGTTCTTCAGCGCCCGGGACGGGGTCAACGGTAGTGAGCTCTGGAAGTCTGATGGCACGGAGCTGGGCACGGTCATGGTGAAAGACATCCGTTCGGGCAACAGCTCCTACCCCGGGAACCTGACCGCGCTCGGCAACACGCTGCTCTTCACGGCCAGGGACAACGCCAACGGCCTGGAGATCTGGAGGTCCGACGGTTCAGAAATCGGAACTCAACTCGTAAGGGACATCAACATTGCCGGAGACTCGCGCCCTTCCGGCCTCACGAACGTACAGGGAACGGTGTTCTTCAATGCCGAAGCGAGCAACTCCGTAAGCTCGGAACTGTGGAAATCCGACGGCACCTTTGGGGGCACCGTTCTGGTGAAGGATATCAATCCCACCGGCGGTTCGAGTCCCTCCGGACTCATCGCCCTCGGTAGCGATGTCTACTTTCAGGCCAACGACGGCACCTTCGGTCGGGAGCTGTGGAAGTCCGATGGCACCGAGGCTGGCACCAGACTCGTCAAGGACATCCACCAGACCGGCAACTCGGAGGCCGAAGCGCGCACGTCCTTCAACAGCTACATGCCCATCATCCTGCCCGATGGTCGACTGCTCTTCGGCGCCGACGACGGCATGCAGGGGCGAGAAGCCTGGACCACCGACGGTTCGATCTCGGGAACGGTCCTGCTCGATGACGTCAATGTCGGCGCCGGTCACGGCTTCTACATGATCAGTAACTAGGCCGGAGGGTGCAGCGAGGGGACTCGAACAAGGGTCCCCTCGGCCTGCCCCCCCCAGGGTTAGTCGCCATCGACGAAGGAGCGCAGGTGCCTCGACCCGCGCAGGTAGCGCTTCCGGGCCGCCTCGACGCTGATGCCGAGCTCCGTCGCGATCGCATCGAAGCCAGTGCCGTTCATCCGCAGGCGAAGCACGTCCGCATGGCTCGCATCCAGTCGATCGATCAGGCCAAGTAGCCAGTGCGCGTCGTCTTCGCGGGTAACGCTGCCACGGGAGGCGACGGGGTCGTGTACCGCATCCATGAGCGGAACCCCGATGGCGGACTCCCCCTGCTGCCGCTCGAACTTGCGAACGGTCTTTCCGATGAGCCAACCTGCGTTGCGGAACAGGAGCCCGCGAAACGCCTCGATGCCCGCGCCGTCGGGCAAGACACCGATCGCTTCGAACGAGCGCAGGAAGGTCTCCTGGCAAAGATCGTCGATCGAGATCGCACGCATCACCTGGGGCCCGCAACGGTCCCGTAGGTACCCGCGCAGCGGCCCGGAGAAAGCCTGGTAGAGAGACTCCTGCGCGAGGACCATGCCCGCGCGCGCGTCTCGAACGAGACCATCATCGAGAGTGATTTCGGGCGCGTGAGAAGCGCTTGCCGAGGCCTCGGGCGGGTCTGGCGGCGTGGGTGGATCTTTGGGGTCGGGCATGGGACTGACCACACACGCATCGTATCAGCCGGGCCTGGCTTTCCGAGTCGCCAGACGCTCGACGGCAAATCTGGGGACCCTCAGCCCCCTGCGTGCATGCGCGCGAGGCCTCTCGCGGCGCGCGCGTCGCCGGGACTGAGCGTCGCGTCCCGATCGATGGCATCCTCGGTAGCGGCGGCCGATCCGTGCTGGCGATAAAGCTCCTCGACCCGTGGGACCATGCGCCGCATGGCCTCGCGTAGCGCCCGCGCACCCCGCTTCGAGCGCGTCGTCTCCCAGAGGATCACGCTCTTGTCATTGGACCCGGATACGAGCCACGTCCCGTCGGGTGCGAAGTCGAGCGCGGTGACCCATCCACGATGCCCGAGCAGAGTGGCCACGCTCACACCGGACTCCACATCCCACAGCCGGATCGACCGGTCCCGGCTGCTCGTCGCGAGGCGGCTTCCATCCGGGCTGAAGACTGGCGAGTGCACGCCATCGGCGTGCCCGCGCAGCGTCCTCACCTCGGTCCAGTCCGTGGTATTCCACAGCTTCACGGTGTGGTCCTCGGAGGTCGTGGCGAGCAGTCCGCCATCGGGGCTGAAGCGAACGCCGCGCACCGGAGCGCCGTGGCCTCGCCACTCGTGGCTCACTCGCCCACTATCGAGATCCCACACGCGCAGCCAGCCTGCCCGGGTCCCCGAAACGAGCTGGTCGACCTCGCGACCCGGCCTGAATGTAGTGCAATAGACGTGGCTCTTGTGGGGCCCAAGGGTCATCTCGCTCGACCAGTCAGCCACGCGCCAGACGCGTACGGTCCCATCGAGGGACGAGCTCGCCAGCATTCTTGCGTCCGCGCTGAACTCGATGTCCGTGACCAGGTCCGCATGCCCGTCGAGCACCGCAGGGTCCCCGGGGTGCGCGCACTCCCAGACACCGATGGTCCAGTCATCGCCGAGGGAAGCCGCCAGCCAGGTACCCGTCGGATCGTAGGCGGTGGCCGACTCGAAGAGCTGCCGATGTGCGCGCCCGAAGCGAACCTCGCCGGTGTCCGCGTTCAGCAGGACAGGGCCCGTATTGCGCCCGATGGCGATCTCCCGCCCGTCGGGACGGATGGAGACCGAAACGGCCATCCCACGCCCCATCTCGAATACGTCGACGTCCGCAGACTCGCCGATATCCCAGAGCTTCACGGTCCCGTCATCGGAACTCGTCGCAAGCAAGGCACCCTCCGGGTGCCACGCCACGCTCGCGACGGCACTCGTGTGCCCTCGACCGATCCAGACCTCGGCGCCGGTCTCCGCGTCCCAGATCCGGAGGGTCTGATCGGCCGACGCAGAGGCGAGCAGAGATCCGTCCGGGCTGAAGGCCAGGGACTTGACGTGCCCAACGTGCCCATAGAGAAAGTGAACCGTCTCCAGGCTGACCGCATCGAGTACACGCAGATCGCCCGCGGGTCCGCCGAGCGCGACCAGCCGGCCGTCAGGGCTCAAACCGAGCGCCTTGTCCCGGTTGGTCTCGATCAGCGGATCGAAGACCTCGGCCTCGCGCAGTGAGCTCCCGGAATGCGCATCCCATACGCGCAACATCGAGTCCGAGCCTATCGTGATGACCCTCTCCCCACTCGCATCGAAGCGCGCCGAGTCGACGCGCCCCACGTGCCCGCGGAGCACGAACTCCTCGACCCCTGTCGCTGTACGCCAGATACGCGCCGTTCCATCCAGTGAGGCCGTCACGAGGCGCTCTCCTTCCGCATCAAACGAGACGTCGCAGATCACGCCGGTCGGCTCGGAACTCCAGATCGAGTCGCCGCCAGCGAGGCCCCAGATGCGCACGGTACCGTCATCGCTGCCGGTCGCGATCCAGCGTCCGGCGCCGTCGATCGCGACTTCGCGGATCCAACGGTCGTGCGCTTCGATCACCATGTCGGGCGACTGCGGAGCTTCGAGCGCTATGGGAAGCGCCCATGTGCGCAAACGGCCTCCGAAGGTACCTGACACCAGACGCTGGCCATCCGGTGAGAACGCCACCCCCCACGCGCGCGCGCCGTTACCGGCAGGGTCGGACAGGGTCGCAACGCTGACATCGAGTCTCGACTGCAGGTGGTGCCACTCCCATCCGCGCAGCTCTTCCGGACAAGCTTCGAGGTGGTCGCTCGCGATATCGACCCGGTTTGACTGCAGCGAAGCCTGCGCTGCAGCGATGCGCGCCGAATACGCGGCCAGGTCTGCGCGCGCACGCTGATCATTCAGGCGATCGTTGCTCGCGAATAGCTCCAGGCTCTGAGCCTCCAGTTGCCGGTTCGTCTCGCCGAGCGCCCGGCTCTTGCTCATCTGAACCCACGCGACGGCTACCGTTCCGAGCACGAGAAAGAGCACCGTGACACCGACCGCCCCGGCGGTCAGGCGGTTGCGCTGGACCCACTTGCGAAACTCGACCACGGCGCCAGTCCGGTGCGCGCCAACGACACGGCCCTCGAGGTACGCTCGCAGGTCAGCCGCGAGCATCTGCATGTCGGTGTAGCGATCGGCGCTCTCACGTGCCATGGCCTTCTCGGCGATCGCGACCAGTTCACCCGGCGCCCACGGTGCGGCCCGATCCAGCGCCGTCGGCGGCCCCTCGCGTAGGGCCTGCAGCACCGTGCGCCCCGCCGTCATCCTCCCGTCAGAGAAGGGTGCATGCCCGGAAAGAAGGTCGTAGAGCATCGCGCCCACGGCGTAGATATCGGAGCGACTACCAATGAGACCCAGTTCCCCGCGCGCCTGCTCCGGCGGCATGTACGCGGGCGTTCCCAGAACCTGCCCGTCGGTGGTCACCAGTCCAGCACCCGGCGACGAATCGACATCGCGCGACCCGGGCGGACCCGTCCTCGTCGAGCCATGCTCCCGACCGGCACTGCGCGCCAGGCCCCAGTCCATGACGTAGGCCTGTCCAAACCTTCCGACCATGACGTTGGCAGGTTTCACGTCACGGTGGATGACGCCCTTCGAGTGCGCGTACCCGAGGGTCTCACACACCTTGACCAGCACACCGACCGCCCGCGCCAGACTCCAGCCGTCACTGGTGGAGCGCACCAGCTCGAATACGGTCTTGAGGTTGTGGCCCTTCACAAGCCGCATCGTGAAGTACATGTGGCCCACCGCATCCACACCGATGTCGTGCACAGGCACCACGCCCGGATGATCGAGCCGACCCATCAACGAGGCCTCCTCCACGAAGCGGAACTCGCTACTGCTCGAGGACGGACGACTCGAGCTGCCGGACGCACGCCGCCGCTTGAACGAGACCTTCATCGCCAGAGTGCGCTTCAGATGTGCATCCCAGACCTTGAAGATCGTGCCCATGCCGCCGCGCGCGACCTCGTCGAGCAGGGTGTAGCGGTCCCCCTCATCGCGCGTACCAGCCAGCTGCAAGACCGCGCCGACCGCGAGCTTGTCGGTCAGCGACGGAGCGTCGGAATCTCCGCTCTCGGAGGGCGCGACCTGCCCCAACCAGTTCCAGCTGGCGTGCTGATCGCGCAGCTCATCTCTCAGCTCCGGATGCGCGACGATCAGTGCATCGACGATCTCGGCGTCGAGCACGTCGCCATCGACACGGGCCAGCGCTTCGAGAAAGAGTGTCTCGGCACGCTCGATTCGGTCGCTGGCGGTGCTGTCGGAGTCGGGACTCAAGTGCTGGACGTTACTCGACCCGGAGCGCGGTTCCAAGGGGCCCTGGCCCGTGGTCACCGGGCGCGACACCACTCAAAAGCAGCGACCCGCGCGCCGCTCACACGTCGGCGTCGGGAACTTCCTGCGACTCCGGGTACGCCGCGAGCAGGCGCCGTAGGAATCCCTCCAGCAGCTCGCGCTCACCTGCATCGAGCGGGCTCATGCGTTCCTGAGCGATCCGGAAACGGGCGCTGGCCGCGCGCTGGACGAGGTCCAGCCCGGTGTCGGTGAGTCGCACGAGTACCCCACGACGATCGGCGGGATCCGGGTGACGCAGGACGTAGCCGCGGCTCTCTAGCCGGTCGATGCGATTCGTGATGGAGCCGGACGTGACCCCCGTGTAGCGGCAGAGGCGACCCGGAGTAGCTTCGAAGGGCTCGGCCTGCCGGCGCAATGCGGCCAGGATCTCCCACGCCCAAGGCTCCAGCTCGAACGGTTCGAGGGCCCTGTCCGCCTCGCGCTGGAAGTGCTTGGCAAGCAGCTTCACCCGTGCCTGAACACCCACTCCAGCCAGGGGCAGGTCCGGCCGCTCGCGCCCCCACTGGCGTACCATCCGATCAACCAGGTCTCCCATTGCCCGTGAGGGTACCGGCAGGGCGTGTCCGGGATCGAGGGCGGAGGAGGGTCAAAGCTATATACCTTGACATCAAGATACATGGGCGGTATGATGGCGTTCTAGAGGCCGCGGCCCTCCCGCAGCAGCCGACGTCTGACATCGCCATGCCCCGAAGCGCGCTGGGGCGCACAAAACCTGGCGGCGAGCCGCACCTCTTACCTGACCCTCCCTTATTAATTCCCCACGACGGAAGCCGATGGAACAACATCCCGACCGTGGTGCCAGATGGAGACGGACCAACGATGCCTGACAATGAGGACACACCGCCGGACCCATGAGGCCCGGGTGGAGCTGACCCACCTGGGCGCAACCAACGTCCGGGAGCCCGCTCGCAATGCGGACGACTCGCCTGACTCCCAGTCGTGGACGGAGGCCCCTTCATAGGGGCCTTTTTTTGTGGATGAGGGTCGACGGAAGCAGGCCAGCGCGCCCCCTCGAAGGCCGCCTACCGATCAGTCGCGGACCACGTCGATGGTGATCTCCGCGAACTCATCGGGCGCGAGGGACAGGGTCACCGGTTCGACGGCGCGGTAGCCCGCGGGCGGAGTGAGCTCGACGCGATACAGCCCCGGGCCGGGCACCACGTAGCGCTGGCTGAGCCCGGTCGAGTCCTCGTCGGTCAGGCGCGCGTCCTGGTCGCCCTCGGCCAGGCGAATGACGGGGGC
>JBLHKW010000170.1:0-10249 GCA_047618565.1 Planctomycetota bacterium | reverse complement strand
GCAGGCTGGCGGTGGCGCCGCTGCCCACGGGCGGTATTCCAGCGAGGGTCTCGAAGCTGCCGCGCTGCACCAGGGTCAGGTCCACCTCGAGGGGCCAGGCGACGGTCGTCGGCGCCTCATCGGGAAAGGCCAGGGTGCGGTCGACGGCCGCCACGTCGGCGTCCGGCACGCTGACCTCGGGGCCCGGCGTCACGGCGGCGTGATCCATGGTCACACCCGCCGCGGCGGCAGGGCCACTTCGGTTGCTGAACCACAAGGCGGCAGCTCCACCGAGGGGCAGGACCAGGAGCAGGACGATCAGAACACTTTGGTTGGACCGGTTCATCAGGAGCCATTGTCCCCGGTTGTGGCCCGTAGGCCCACCGGAAAGGAATGAAGAGGGGCAGGAAGTGCCAGGTCCGCCAGATTGTCCAGCGGATCATAGTCCCGTGACGCCCGGCGGTTGCCGAGTGATTCGAGGCTGGCACAATGATCCCATGACGATTCGCTCCCATGGCTCTCAGCGCCGATGGCTGCCGATGATCCTGGTGGCCGGCGGCACTCTGCTCGCCCTGCCGGCGGGCGCGCAGGGTCCCGGACCGCCCCTGCCCTTCTCGGCGCGCGCCGAGCTCCCCGCTGGCGGGAAGCCCGTCGGGGTGCTGCTGCACGACTTCGACGGGGACGGGCGCGCGCGCCTGGTGGCCGCGACCCAGGACCCGGGCACGCTGCACCTATGGACCGACGCGTCGAACCCGCCGCAGGTGATCCCGATCCCCGACTACCCGCTCGGCCCGCAGCTGCTGCAGCTCGCCACGGTCGACGCGCTGGTGGTCGTCTCGCGCGAGTCGGAAGAGATGCTGGTCTTCGCGCCCACCGCCGATGATCCCGCCAAGCCACTGCACCGCGTCACCATCGGAGCCATGCCGCACGCCTTTGGCACCGGCCCGCTCGTTTCCGCCGAGGCCCCGAGCGTCGTGGTGGCCACGCTCTCGAACGAGCTGGTCGTCATCGACCACCGCGGCACGTCGCGCTTCCCGTTGCTCGACGGGCTGCCGACGTTCGTGGCCGTCGAGGCAGGACGCGTGATCGTGGGCTCCCAGAGCGAGCGCAGCGCGCGCGCCTACAGCGTGCAACCGGACGGCAGCCTGCTCGCGGACGAACAACCGCTGGGCCTCGGGGGCATCCCGCGCGACTACCTGCGCGTGCAGACGGAGAGCGGCAGCGAGAGCTGGATCGTGGGCGGCGACCATTCCCTCTGGAGGACGACTGGCTTCGAGCACAAGGCAGCGCGTGTTCTCGGTACACAGCGTCTGGGCGCCGTACCGTTCGACATCCAGGTACTCGGCGGCGCGAGCGCGGATCCTTCGGAGCTCGCCTCCCTGTCGATCCGCAACCTGAGCTACTCGATCCTCCATGCAGGCCGCGAGCGTCACGCGGGGCGTACCGGGCAAGATCCGTGGGGCCTGGCGTCTGGAGACTTCGACGGAGACGGCCAGATCGACCTGGCCATCGCCAACCGCGGAGCACGCCGCGTGAGCCTGATCCTCGGGCGGGAAGAGCGCTCGTTCCACGAAGCGGAGAGTGTGCCCGTCGGGCGCGGTCCGCACTCCCTGGCCAGCGGCGACCTCGATGGAGACGGACTGGATGAGGTCCTGGTCATCGACGCGATGGATCAGGAACTGGTCGTGCTCTCGGCGAGTGCGGACGACGCCAAGGGCAAGACAGACAGGAGCTCCATGAGCGTCGTCGCGCGCCACTCCGCAGCACCGGCGGGCGATGCGCTCGCCACCGCTGACATGGACGGCGATGGGCACCTCGACGTCGGATTCCTGCTGCGCGCATCCAAGGGAGCACGGATGCGGATCCTGTTCGGTGACGGGCAGGGAGCCCTCGCTGCTCGCGACGACGTACCCGACCTGCCCTGCGGTCGATCCGTCGGTGACCTGTGGCTCGGCGACCTGGATGACGACGGCTTCGCGGATGCCCTGATCGCAGACCCCACCGGTGGCGCCGTGGTTTTTCTGCGCGGCACCCCGGACGGCCTCGCGCACTCACACACCCTGGCCCTGGCCACGTCGCCCACGGCCCTGTGCGTCAATGGCACGCAGGTATTCGTGGCGCTCGGAGACCCGGGCCCGCGCGTCGGGCTGGCGGAACTCGAGCTGATCCAGCGCGGGGAGACCCTGGTGCTCGCGGAACGCAACTACATCGAGATGGGCCTGCCGATCGCCGACGTCGCGGTCATCCCGAACCCCGGCAGCCCCGGGGTCGAACTTGCCTTGCTCTCCAAGCCCGGCGCTGGCGACGGGACCGGCTGGGTCATCATCGCGCGCGAGGTGCTCGACCTCTGGTCGGAGCTGGACCGCGTGCGTACGGGCCTGCGCCCCTTCGCGATCAGCGCCGGAGACCTCGACGGTGACGGCGTGTCCGAGATTTTCGTCGGCGCCCAGAACAGTCACCACGTCAATGCCTGGCGCGCTGACCCCGAAGGGCTCGTACGCCTCCCGGACATCGGCACCGGGCGCGGAATCCTCGACGTCCTGCTGGTGAATGTCGACCGGGGCGGAACCGCAGCGCTCGCCGTCGCAAACGGCTTCTCCAACGATGTGAGTCTGGTACGACCCCGCTGAAGGCCCCCTACAGCGGGCCAGCTCAAGTCCTGGTCAGTCCCCGTCGATAGGCCAAATCGGCCCCATGGGGTCTATTGGAGCAGCTGCATACCGATGGGTTTTTTTTACAACGGCGACGATCGTGTTGTCGCGACACTGACCGTCGGTGACCTCGATTCCGTCGACGGACTCGTCATCAACAATGACCAGACATCGGTGCTGATCGAATTCCCCCGCAAGCGCAGCCCGATGCTGCCCATCGCCGAGGAAGTCGGGCTCACCCTGTGCGCGAGCAACCCCAAGGCGAAACTGGATGTCCAGGCGCGGGTCGTGGTGCAGAGTCAGCGTGACGACCAGATTGTCTACCGCTTCAGGCTGCTTCCAAAGAGCGCGCGGAATGTGGCTCGCATGCTCCGACGTCGCAACGCATTCCGTGCCCGGCCCGATCCGCGCGACCCGGTGCAGGTCCTGCTGCACACCACGCTCAAGACCACATCGCGGGCGGAACTCTGCGACATCTCGAGCACCGGTGCGTGGCTGATTGTGGATGCGGACGACGAGAGCACGCTCCTTCGAAGCGGGTCGCTGCGGCTTTCCTTCCGCCTTCCGGGGCAGGCCCAGCTACTCGACGTCTACGCGAATGTGCGCACCCGCGCACTGCGCGGGTCCGCAATCCATTACGGTGTCGAGTTCGATGTCGAGCGGACCCAGCGCGCGGCCCTGCAGGCCGAGCGCATCTCGCAATACGTACTCGCGCGCCAGCTCGAGATGCTGCGCGAGAATCCGGACGGCTAACCCGGATCCCAAAGTCATCCGGTGGCCACCAGATCCACCCGTTCGACCGGGGCCCGATAGTCCGCATTCGCGCGGGTGTAGTCGCCACGGGTCAGCGTGTAGAACCAGCGTTCCGAGCCGCGCGCGTGTATGGGTACGCCCGGCGCGCGCTGAGTCCGGCTCTCCCGCTGAAAGCCATTACGCTCGAGCACCTTGCATGACGCGTGGTTGCCCACGAAGACCTCGGCCGTCACGACGGTCGTCTTCAGGTAGCCAAAGGCGAGTCGGTCCGCCAGCTTGATCGCTTCGCTCCCGAACCCTCGGCCCCAAGCCTCCTCGGCCAGCCAGTACCCGAGTTCCGTGTTGAACAGGGGGTCGCCGCAGCCCAGCCCCATCGTACCGACGAAACTCTGGGTCTCGCGCTCGACGACCGCGAAGCGGTAACCGTGGCCCCCCTCGGTCGAACTGTGCCAGTGCTCGAAACGCTTGCGCAGGTCCGCGACGTCCTTCGGACCCTGCCATACGAGCCACTCGAGCACCGGGGCGCGCTCGTGGATGAGCGGAAAAGCTGCTTCCGCGTCCCCAGGAACGAGCGGTCGCAGGACCACACGTTCGCCTTCCAGCATGGCGTCCGCGAGCACCGGACGCTTGGCGGCCGAGCCGTTCACAGGCGCTCCAGCATGGTCACGAGCCCGACGGCCAGGCGCAGCGAACCGAAGGAGAGATTGTCGCCCGCCGCCTGCTCGCGGGTCGCGAGGTAGCCGAACGGCCTGCGGTAGTGCTCGCGACTGCTCTCCCACACCGCGCAGAAACGCGCGCGCACCTCGTCGAGCGGCATGCCTCCCGCGCGCGCCAGCTGCGCGTCGTGCAGCAGCGCCAGACCCTCGAGCAGGTTCTGGGGCACACCCGTGAGATCGCCGACCTGCAGGTGCGGCTGTGGATCGAAGCCAAAATGCGTCACGTCGCCCCATGCGCCGTTGCCGTACTGCTGGCCCTTGAAGTGTGCGCGTCCCGCGTCTGCCAGCACCGGCGCAAGATGCTCCAGCGCGCTCGGCTCCAGGTCGATCACGTCCAGGCTGATGGCCCAGCAGCGCACCTGATCGGCGGCCACGTTTCCGCCAAGGCGCAGCGCGTCAGCCCACAGGGGTACGTAGTGACCGAGTCCCGAGTACGCCAGACGCCGAAAACTGCGTTCATCGGGCCAGGCGCGCCACAGCACGGCGGCGCGCGCCCCGTAGTGGCCGAACTGGTCGTCGAAACCCGGATCGATCGAATGCCAGACGCCGGGCCATATGTGTGCGTACTCGAGCACGCCGAGGGCGTGCAGCGCGGCATCGCGGTAACGCTCGTCACCGACGATGGCTCCGAGCCGCCCCAGCTGAGCGGGCAGGTCGAGCTGGCGCAGGGCGATCACGTCCACGTTCGGCCTGGCGTCCGCGGCGCGGTACTTGACCGCCACGCGTCCATCCGGGAGCACCCCACGCTCGAGAACCGTCTGTCCGATCGCGCGCGCGCGCTCGAGTGCTCGCTCGCGGTGCGCGCGCGGGCCATCGCTGGCGACATCCAGCAGGAAACGCAGGGTCTCCGCGATCTCGAGGTAGGCATCGAGCGGCTCGTCGCGCTCCACATCCCAGTGCCTCGGGAGGCCCGTCCCCGGATCGAATCCCAGCTCGAGGAAGTCGGTCAGAAAACGGTCAAAGGCCGCGTCCCAGCGCGGCTCGTCGTGCACGCGCGTGGCACGCATCAGCAGATCGAAGAAGATGTTGTGCGCGCCCGGGACGCGCTCCCGCGCCGCGCCCGTCAGGATGTCGAAGCGCTGGGCCAGAAACCCTGTCGAACGCGGGCCCAGGTCGTCGGCGGCGTGCTCCAGCCATAGACCGAAGATCCAGTCGAGCTCACGGATCAGGTCGGCGCGCAGGGCTGCGGCGCCGGGATCGGGCAAGGGCACGCGCACGTCGATCCCGGACCAGTGGGCGGTCGAAGTGCCATCCGGGCGTAGCGCGAGAACGTAGCGCGGCGTCGGCGCCTCGGCGTCCGCGCCCAGGGTGGCTGCGAACGTCGAAAAGGGGACCTCAAAGAGCTCGAAGCCATCCGGTTGTGGGGCCCCATCCGATCCCACGGCGACACGCATCTCCCGACCGGCACCGTCCCGCAGTACCAGCAGCCCGCGTCCCTTGACGTAGCCGCGTACCTCCAGCCCCTGCTGCAGGGGGGCATGGGCCGCGACCGGCTGCGAGGCCCACTCCCCGGGCGCCGTGCGCAGACATGTGCGTCCTTTGAGCTCCACGCATTGCTCGGCACCCGCGGCGCTCTTCCACCAGGGCACGCGCCGCAAGCCGTCCGAGTCCCGGAATTGCGGCGGTCGCTGATCGAAGGTCCCGTTGTCGAGCATCGAAACGAGCAGCACCCCAGGCCCGGCGGGCGCTCCCACCTGAAGCGGCCCTCGAATTCCGGCCGGGAGCGCACCGGTCGGCGCCGGGGCCTGGACCACCGGTGCCGGGAGGCAGCCCGCCAGGACCGCGCTCAGGCTGAGTGCTCGAAGAGTCATCGGGTAACGGCGGATCGAAGCGTGCTTGCGGATCGGGGTCGGGCTATTCTGCTCGCCTCGCCGCAGGCCCGCGCGTGCCCGCTACCAGGCAATTCTGCCAGCTCAGCACGCACCTCCGGTCGAGGAAACTCCAATTAGATAGCTGCTAAGATGGCGTACAAGATCATCGAACTCCTGGGCGACGGCATTTCCAGTGAGCTTTCGGCCAGCGTGCACGAGGTGTCCGCGGCACTGCCCTTCGAGCTCGATTTCCAGCAGATCGATCTGTCGGACGAGAATCGCCGCAAGCGAGGATCAGCACTCTTCGACGAGGCTGAGACTCGCATCCGTGAGGTCGGTACGGCGCTGAAGTACCCCACCGCGACCACCGAGGAGAGCCCCAACAGGATCCTGCGTTCGCGCCTGCAATTCGCAGTCATCCACAGACCGGTCTGCACCATTCCGGGCATCCAGACCAATTTCACGAAGTCGATCGACATCGACGTGATCCGGATCGCGACCGGTGGCACGTACGAGGACGTGGGCCGTCGCATCGGATCGGACACTGCCGTGTCCCTGCGGGTCATCGAGCGCCGCCCGTCGCGCTTCGCCGCGCGCTTTGCCTTCCGTCTGGCACAGCTGCGCAGCTGCGGCGTCGTCTCGACCAGCAAGTACACCATCCAGCAGGCGACCGATGGCCTGTTCGAGGAAGAGGTCGGTATCGTCGCGCGCGACTACCCGGCCACGCCCTATCGGCGCGAACTGTTCGACGCACTCCTGGCCGGCATCATCATGTTCCCGGAACGCTACCGGGTGATCGTATGTCCGAACGAGTACGGAGACTTCCTCTCGGACTCCGCCTGCGGATTGATCGGGTCGGTCGGCCTCGGCGACAGCGCTTCCTACGCATTCGATTCCAGCGGGCAGGTCACGATCGCCATGTTCGACCCCTCGGGAGGTACGGCACCTGACATCGCCGGCCAGAATATCTGCAACCCGACCGCCGCACTGCTCGCGCTCGCGAACATGCTGCGCCATATAGGCGAGCAGGAGGCCGGCAGGACCCTGCGCACCACGATCCTCGCCGCGATCGCTGAGGGCCAAACCACCGGTGATATCGGTGGCAAGCTCTCCACGACGGAGTTCACGGCCGAGATCACCCGGCGCCTGAAGGACAGCCTCTCGCCCGCCTGATGCGAAGCGGCGCGCCCGCACGGGCCCGCCATGGGTCGGGGCCAGCCCCGAGATTGCACGCCCCGGGCCGCCCGTGATGCAGCTCAAACAAGTTCCAGGTCGGGTATGGGGTAGCACGGGCCTGCTGGTGCTCGGGCGCCTGTGGCGTTCCGCGTGCACGCTCGTAACGCTGTACCTGCTCGTACACCACCTTGCACCGGCGGACTTCGGCAGGTTCACGTTCTACCTGGCGATCTTCATGCTGCTCGACAGCCTGGCGGACATGGGGACCGCGCACGCGACCGTGCAGTGGACCGCAGAGCATCCAGAACGTGTACCGGGTGTACTGCGCGTCGCGCGTCGACTGCGGCTCGCCACCGCGACCCTCGGCATCCTGATCGTGGGCGTCGGCGCGTTCGCGATCGGTGAGCAGGGTGCGTGGTGGATCCTCCTGGCGAGTTGCTACCCGCTGACGCACGCCCTGGAACTGTCGAACCTGGTCTTCCGCAACCGGATCGCATGGAGCCGCCCGGTCCTGATCCGCGCCGTCGCCGCGGGACTGTCCCTGGCCACGACTATCCTGCTGATCACGCTCGAGGTCCGCTCCCCCGCCGCGTACCTGCTCGGACACGCCTCGGGCAGCATCGTCGGCAACCTGCTCCAGCACCTGGTCGCCCGCAGACACCTCCCGAGCGCGCCGGGTCCCGCCATAGACTGGCGACCCTTCCTGAGGAGTGCCTTGCCGATGGGCGTGGCGGGTCTCTGCCAGCAGGCCTACTTCTATGTCGATAACCTGTTCATTCGCGCACTGATCGACGACACCGCCCTGGGTCACTACAACATCGCGGTACGCGTGATGTCCTACGCGATCATGGTGGCCGTGTTCGCTCCCCTGGCCGCATTGCCGTGGTTGACGCGAGAACACGCCGCGGGCCGGCTCGGTATGGCTGTCTCGAACCTCGCCCAGCCCCTGTTCGCCCTGGCCGGAATCGGCACGGGCCTGCTCTGGCCCTTCAGCGAGCGAGTCCTGGCCCTGTTCGGACCGGACTTCGTGATCGCCGCTCCCAGCCTGCGCTGGCTACTCCTGGCGTGTGCCGCGGTCTACGCCGGCGCACCATTCCTGACCGGCGTCGTGGCGAGCGGCCGTTCAGGTGGTGTTCTGCGGGTCGCTGCGGCGGCCCTGGCCGTGAACCTCGTCGGCAACACCTTCCTGGTCCCACGTCTCGGCATGCAGGGCGCCGCGATCGCGACCTGTGCGACGGAAGTCGTCGTCGCCCTCGGCGCTGCGTGGACCCTGGCACGCGCGGGCGCCGCCATTCCGTTCGGCCACCGTGCCTGGGGCTGGCTGGTCGGCCCGGCACTGTTCTTCATCGGACGCGCCCTTTCCCAGCTTCTCCTCCCGTGAGCACCCGGCGCGCCCGGTTAGGTTAGGAGGTAACCATGCGAGTTGGCATCGATTACCTCCCGGCGCTGAGCGACCTGCAGGGGCGCGGGCGCTATGTGCGCGAGCTCGTACGCGCCATGGGCGACCTGCGCTTCGACGGCAACCTCGGGCTCTTCGGTTATGGCGGCGAACCGGTACGTCTCGCGCGGCACGAGCTCGGCCTGACCGAGAGCAAGGCTCAGCTCGTGCGCCTGCGCTTCCCGCGGCGCTGGACCCCGTGGCTGCTCGGCAAGCTCTCGAAGGGTGTGGATGACCTGATCGGCGGCTGCGAGGTCTACCACCACACGCGCCCCGACAGCCTGCACGTGCGCAGCGCCGTCGAGATGGTCACCATCGGCGACTGCACGGACGGTCTCGACCGCGGCCAGCCCGAGGACGCCGGCTACGCCTCGCCCAAGCGAGCAATACAACGGCATGCGGCCTGGAAGACGCTCATCGAGCGTGCCGAACGCATCCTGGTTCCGTCGGAGTACGTGGGCGCCGAGGTCGTCATGTCCTTCGGCATCAACCCCGGCCGCGTCACCGTCACTTCGCCCGGTTGCGACCACATCGTGCGCACGCTTCCGCCGGGCGGCTACCCGCCCGCGACCGCCCCCTACCTGCTCACCGTCGGTCGCATCGAAGCCCGACGCAACCACCTGCGCATGCTGCAGGCCTTCGAGCTGCTCTGCCGCGACGGCCACCCGCAACGCTGGATCGTCGTAGGAAGCGACGGCTTCGGCGCGCACCACTTTCACAAGGCCCTCGCCAGCAGCCCGGTGCGCGACCGCGTCGAGCTTCGCCGTCATGTCGACGAGACCGAACTCACGCGCCTCTACGCCCAGGCGGACGTCCTGCTCTGGGTCAGCCTCAACGAAGGCTTCGGGCTGCCGCCCCTCGAGGCCATGGCTTGCGACACGCCGGTGGTCACGAGCCACGTGACCGCCATGCCCGAAGTCTGCGCCGACGCGGCTTTTCTGGTCGAGCCCACCGACCCCGAGCGCATCTTCGAAGCCACCCGGCGCCTGCTCCAGGAGGACGACATCCGCGCATCCTTCATCGAACGCGGCCGCGCGCGCGCGCGGGAATTCACGTGGCGTGAGTGCGCACGCAACACCCTGCTCGCCTACCAGGCCGCGCTCAAGTCCACGGGCGAGGAGCCCAGGATGCAGGGGCTCTTCTAGCCCGATCTATTCATGAGCACGCGGACGAAATACCACGAACGGCCGGCTTCGAGCCCGCCGTGACTTTCACCACGGGCTGCTAGTCCGTCGCCAGTGCCTTAGTCCGTCGTCAGTCGCTGACGCACCTGGTCGCCGTCGACCTGGTCCTGCTCCCAGAGGATGCGGCCTTCCATTCCGCCGGCCACGGTGATGACCTGGCCGCTGATGTGGCGCGCGGCACTCGGTGACGCCAGGAAAGCCGTGGTGCGCGCGATGTCCCGGGCCCGGCCCAGCTGGCGCACGGGCATGGTCTGCACCACCCGTTCGACCACACCCGGTTCCTGGATGCTGCGGCGCGCCATCTCGGTCACCGTCCAGCCCGGTTCGACGACGTTCACGCGTGCGTAGCGGTCGAGCAGGACGATCTCGTTCTTGAGGGTCATCATGAGGCCCGTCAGACCGGCCTTGCTGGCCGCGTAGTCGGCGTGCCCGCGCTCTCCGAAGTGACCGGCCGTGGAGCCCGTGAAGATCAGGGACGCGCCGTGGCCGTCCGCGCGCGGTCCGGTACGTGCGAGGCACTGCATGAAGGCGCGCGCAGTCC
>JBLHKW010000169.1:0-10327 GCA_047618565.1 Planctomycetota bacterium | reverse complement strand
GGAGGCGACCCTTACGGGTCGTCGAGGATGCCAACGCGCGAGAAGTGCCGCCAGAAGCCGAAAGGACGGCGAAGCCGGCCGGTCGTCGCGTTTGGGCCGCGTCTTCATGAATTATTCGGGCTAGCGCAGGATCAACGTCACCGAGTTCGAGCGCTCGAAGTCACCGCTCGGAGAGACCGTGGCGGCTTGAACCCAGATGGTCTCGCCGACCGGCATGTTCGTGGGCATCACGAAGGTTTTCACGAGCTTCCCGCGTCGACCCAAGGTGCCGAGTGCGATGACTCGCTCTTCGGTTGTGAGCTGGTCGGCGGCGGAGTTCGGATCATCGATACGTGCCGATTCCGCGCCGACCATGATGTAGACGTCGGAGAATGGCTCACCGTTGATTCTGACGGGCACTTGCTGGCCAAGGAATGGCGTGCGGAAGAGCCGCAGCGTGGGATCGCGCTCGTCAGGCGTCTCAATCGTGCCCGCGAAGTCGAGCGGCGGAGTGGTCTGTCCCGGAGTGCTCATGCCACCGATCAGCCGCACGCCGCTGATACGCAGGCTGGAGCCCGGGTCGGTTCCGTGGACGGCGTTGCCCGCCGCGCCGTCGCAGAGATGCGCGGGGCTGATGCCACCATGGCCACCGAGGATCGCGGTTCTTGGTGGACCGGCGACGATCAGGCTGGAGTCAGAGCCCGTGACCTGGATGCCGGCGCCTCCAGCCCCCGGTTGAATGATGCAGTCCATGGACGTCCCGCCCGTGCCCCCGGTCATGGCCGTCTGCGCCAGGTGTACACGCGAACTGCTGAGCAGGAGCGCGGGCGCTCCGCCCGGGGTCGGGCTCACGTTGGGATCGATGCCCACCTGCCCCAAAATAGTGCAGCCGGAGATCTGCACGAGCGAGTCGTTGATCTCGAATCCGGGCACGATCTCGTTGATCCCCTGCGCGGCACCCTGAAGGATCGACCTCTGCAGCCGCAGGTCCGCGCACCCGGAGGCGATCAAGGAGGCCGAGCAGCAGGTCGCGGCCATCGTGACCTGGTCGAGCACCACGGTGCCTTCGCAATCATCGAACCAGATGCTCAGGTCCTCCATGGCGGAGATCGAGAACAGCTGATCGCTGGACAGGTCCGAGATGATGCAGTCGCCGCCCAGTATCGCTCCCTCTTCACCGACGAGCGTGAGTCCCTTGCCATTGACGAAGAAGTTGCCGTATTGACCAGCTCGCACGCGCAGGACGTCTCCGTCCGCGGCGGCCTCGATGGCTGCTGCAATGTCCGTGAAGTCGACTCCGGGACCGCCGTCGTCGTCGACCACGAAGACGTCTGCGAAAGCCGGTGCGGCGCCCAGTGCGAGCGCGAGAAGCGGTGACGTTAGTCGGTTGAGTCCCATGGTGGAGATCTCCAGAAGCCAAGTCGGGCCGGACTTTTGCGGGGCGGGGGTCCAACATATGCGAGATGTCGGACTTCGGGCGTACTCAATAGGAGGTCTCGCACACGGCTGCGGGTGTTCCCTATATAGTGATGGCTGCCAGTCCCCTTTCGCACGCCTCCGCTCTCGATCGAGAACTCCCCATGCTGACGACGCTGTTTCTTTCCGCCACCCTGTTCACGCCGATGCAGGACTCACAGGCTGCGCGGCCCGAGGTTCAGCACCTGGTCGAGGTGGGCTATCGCCGGGACGCGCTCGATCGATTCCGTGCGCTCGACCTGGATGTGCTCGAGATCGAGTTCGACGGAGCACAGGTACTTGCGACGGACGCGGAGATCGCGCTGCTGCGCAAGCATGGCTTCGAGACGCAGGTGCTCGTGCACGATCTCGCAGCCTGGTACGCAAAGCGCCTGGAGCAGCCCGCGACCGCTCTCGGTCCGCCGAGCCTGGGCGGCTTCTTGTCGACAGCCTTTGGTCAGGGTGGCATGGGCGGCTACTACACCCTGGCGGAGATCGAGTCCGTGCTCGATGAGATGCGCGCCGCGTACCCCAGCCTGATCAGCGCGCGCCAGTCGATCGGTCAGACGGTCGAGGGTCGCGATCTCTGGATGGTCAAGATCTCCGACAACCCCGACGTGGACGAGGCCGAGCCGGAGATGCGTATCGATGCGCTGCACCACGCGCGCGAACCCGAAGGCATGCAGGTCACCCTCTGGTTCATGCTGTCCTTGCTCGAGGGCTACGGCAGTGATCCCCTGGCCACCTACCTCGTGAACGAGCGCGAGATGTACTTCCTGCCCTGCGTCAACGCGGACGGCTACGAGTACAACCGACAGATCAACCCCGGTGGCGGCGGACTGTGGCGCAAGAACCGACGCAACAATGGTGGCGGGGCCTTCGGCGTCGACCTGAACCGCAACTACCCCTATAGCTGGGGCCTGGATGATGTTGGTTCGAGCCCCGACCCGAACAGCGAGGTCTACCGCGGTAGCGCCGCCCAGAGCGAGCCCGAGATCCAGGCCATGGTCAGTTTCATGGACAGCCATAGCTTCGGCACCGCGCTGTCCATTCACACCTACGGCGGCTACTGGCTGGCTCCCTGGGGCTATGAGCTCTCCGGAACGCCGGATCTCGCATTGTTCGACGAGCTCGGCGCACTCGCCACGGCGGTCAACGGATACGAATACGGTCCGGCCGGTGGCGTGCTCTACATCGCGAATGGCGTGACGTTCGACTACGACTACGGTGTCCACGGCACCCTGGCCTGGACCCCGGAAATCGGCAACTCGAGCGATGGTTTCTGGCCACTGCAGAGTCGAATCGTGCCGCTCGCCGAGGAGAACCTCTCGGGCCTGCAGGTTACCGCGCTGGCCGCCGGGACCTGGGTGCGCGTGAAGGGACTGACGCTCGATGAGGTCGCTGGTGACGGGGATGGTTTCTTCGAGGCCGGCGAGTCGGTCGACATAAGTGTGTCGTTGCGTAACACCGGACGGCTCGCGTCCGGCGTGATCGACATCCAGCTGAGCACGCCGAGCCCGGACGCGGTGATCCAGGTGGGCGCCACGTCGTCCGGGGTCATCCTGGCCTTCGAGGATGGTTTCGGGGCCGTTCCGTTGCAGCTCACCGTGGTGCCGGGAACACCGGCGGCCACGGTCATTCCGTTCACGGTCACGGTCATCTACGACGGCTACTCCCAGGACACCGAGGGCGAGTTCATCGTCGGGCAGGAGGTGGTGCTGGCAGCCTTCGACTTCGATGCGGCCGGCGATCAGGGCTGGAGCGTGGGCAGTCCGAACGATGCGACGACCGGTACCTGGGAGCGCGGCGATCCGCGCGGTACCTCCGCTCAGCCCGAGGACGATCACACACCGGGTGGCGTGCTCACGAATTGCTGGTTCACGGATCAAGGCTCCGTCGGTGGTTCGCTCGGGGAGAGTGACGTGGACAATGGCAGTACCACACTCTACTCACCGGTCTTTGACTTGACGGGGCACACTGCTGCGAGCATCCATTACTGGCGCTGGTACTCGAATGACGAGGGTGGCGCGGCCGTGGATGATGTGTTCCAGATCGAGCAGTCGATCGACGGAGGCCTGATCTGGACCGAGGTCGAGAGCGTCGGGCCGACCGGCGCCCAGGCCAGCGGCGGATGGTTCGAGTACTCGTTCCCCGCCGATGCCGCGTTGCCCGCCACCGATCAGATCCAGCTGCGATTCATCGTCTCTGACATCGGCGGTGGGTCCATCGTCGAGGCAGCCATCGATGACGTGTCCGTGCGTTACTTCGAAGACGGTGACTGCCAGCTGCCGAGCAGTTTCTGCATCGCTGCCCCGAACTCAGCGGGACCGGGTGCGCTGCTGTCGTCGAGCGGTACGCCGGAGATCGGCCTGAACAGCTTCAGCCTGCACATGGATGGTGGCGTTCCCGGCACATCGGGCCTGTACTTCTACGGCCCGAACCAGATCCAGGCGCCGTTCGGCGATGGCTTCCGCTGCGTGGGCGGCGCGACCCGGCGTCTCTATCCGCCGCTCATGGCCGACGCCATGGGCTCGAACTCGCGCGCGCTGGACTTCGGCGTGCCGCCGCTCGGCGGTGGAGGAGCGGGGGCGGTGACACCGGCGAGTACCTGGAATTTCCAGCTGTGGTATCGGGACGCAAGCGGGCCCGGAGGGACTGGCTTTAACCTGAGCGACGGGCTGTCGATCACCTTCTGTCCTTAGAATCTCCGGTGCCAGTCAGGGAGCTCCCGGAGCCCCGTTTCCATCGAAAATACCGCGCAGGTGCCCACGCATTTCGTGAGATGAACAGTCCCTTCCTCCGGATCCGCCCGCGTCCCGTTTTCCTTTCCCTGGTCCTGGCCCTGCACGCCTGCGCGGGTCCGGGCAGGGCGCCCACGCAGGACGCTGTTGCGTCGGACGATGAACGCCCCGTTACGGAGGTGGCGGATGGCGACCAGGTGGCCGAGAGCGAACACCAGGCCTCCTATCCGAGCCTGGATCTGGGCTACAGGGGCGCGGGGATCTCGTTCGGCAACTCCCGTAACTGGCGGGGTCTGCGGATCAACGCCAGGGACCATGGAGTGGAACACATCCAGGGCGTGAACCTGACGCTCTGGTCGCCCCTGAGTCCGGCGGTCGAGCGTCTCGACGGTGTGGCCCTCGGTATCGCTCCGGTGGCCGCCGAGACCAACGGCATCGCGGTGGGACTCCTGGCGACCGTGTCCGAGAAGTCGATGGTGGGTCTGCAGCTGGGTGGCCTGGCCGCCGTGAGCGCCGGAACCCAGGACGGCATCGCGCTGGGTGGGCTCGCCCTGGTGGCCGACGACTCCATGGAGGGCATCGGCGTGGGTGGCCTGGCGGTCGTCACGACCTCGTCGCTGAGCGGTGTGCATGCGGCCGGCCTGGCGGTGGTGTCCGGCGGCGCCACGACGGGGATCAACGTGGCTGGACTGGCCGTGGTCAATGAGGCTGGGCGAATGGGGCAGGTGCTGGGCGAGCTGTCGGACGGGCCCGCGCGGCCGGCTGCTGAACCGAGCATGCGCGGAGTGAACATCGCCGGGCTCGCGGTGATTACCGGGGGCCAGATGGAAGGCATCAGTCTGGCGGGGCTCGCGACCGTCGCGGAAGGTGGACTGCGCGGGATTGGCGTGAGCGGGTTGGCGACACAGTTTGGCGACGAGCTCAACGGCATCGGCATCGGCGGACTTGCGGTCGCTTCCGGGGACCTCAAGTTCCGCAACCTGTTGCCGGACGGCGCGCCGGACGGAGACAGGCATTCTCGGGCGAGCGGTATCATGCTGGCCGGTTACCGGGTGCAGGCCAACAGCATCAGCGGGCTTGCCGTCGCCGGGCTCGTGACACGTTCCCACGATATGAACGGGCTTGCGGTCGCAGCCTACAACGGTGTGAGCGGCCGCCAGACCGGCATGTCGATCGGCCTGTTCAACTACGCGAGCGAGCTGCGTGGGATTCAGATCGGGCTGCTGAACCATGTGGGAGACAATCCCAAGTGGCTGCGCTGGTTGCCCTTGATCAACATGCGCTTCTGAGGCTTGGGGCAGCGGGACACGTTCTTTGTCAACGAGCGACTAGCGCCTGCCGCACCCTCATCGGCGAGGCGACGGGCGGCAAGCCGGACAGCTACGGAGAGCTGCGCAGCTTCCGGCTCCCGAACTCGGGCCTCTCGGTGTCCTGCTCGACGAAGTACTTCCGGCTACTCGAGGAGGATCCGCCGGCGATGCAGTCGGACGTGCTCGTAGAGATCGCATCGGAGGACCCGTTCAGTGGTACGGATCGAGTTCCGGAACGGGCGCTCGAGTTCAAACCAGGTGACAGGGAGCATTGACTGCGGTGGGATCTGCGCGCACCGGCGAAACTCCGCGACAGATCCGGTGGAAGCTGTAGACGGGCCCCCGGGCAGCCCGCAGGATGGGTGCCCGCATCGACCGGCACCCGGGGCCGGAACGGGCTGATCCGCGCCGGTGGGCACTCGAAGCTTGCGGGACGAACCCGACCTACTGGGAAGTGCAAGGAGACCTCGTAGCAGTGACTGACCGTGCAGGGAAACAGGCCAAAGGCCGTCCGGTGGAGTACTGGATCGAGCGGCTGACCCTCGATGCGGGCGCCGCTGGGTCCTGGGCGGATTTCGAGGCGCTCGATGATGACGAGCGGGTGCGGATCGCCGCGGCGTTGAAGTCCGAGGTGGATGGACTCATCCGGTCGGATCCGCCGCACGCGCTCGTCGCCGCCGACGTGCTGCACCGTGCAGCGCAATCGACGCCCGCTGTGCAGGCGGTTGCTGCAAGAGGCCGAGCGATGGCCAAGCACGCCAACGGGCGTGCGGTCGAGGCGCTCGGGGACTACCTCGAGGCGGCTCGATTGCACACCGAAGATGGGGACGAGATCGAGCTAGGTCGCGTGCACCGCAGTCTTGTGGACGTGTACCAGATGTCCGGCGACGTCGACCAGGCCATGTTGAGTGCCGACACCGCGCGCGAGATCTTCGAACGCTTGCATGAGCCGCGCCTGCTGGCACAGCTCGAGGCCAACCTCGGAAACGTGTTTGTCAGGCTGGACGACTATCCCGCGGCGCGTGCCCATTACGGCGAGGCTTGTCGACGCTTCACGGAGCTGGAGGATGAACTCTCCCTGGCCGTGGCGGGCTACAACCTCGGGGTGGTCGAGACGAACGCCAACGCCGTGCCAGAGGCACGCGGGGCCTTCCTCGCTTCACGACTCGTCTTCCACGCCAAGGGCATGCGGGTTCACACGGCCGACTGCGACTACATGCTCGCCTACCTCGAGGCGCGCCGCGGCCGCTTTGGCCAGGCCATCCGGGACCTTGAGAACGCGCGCGAACTCTATGCGGACTGCGGGAAGCCCTCGGGTGGACCCATGTGCGATCTGGACCTGGCAGAGATCTACTACCGCATCGATGCCTGCCGGGACGCTGCGGAGCACGCTCGAAGTGCCATGCGTGGATTCGAAGCGCTGGACATGGACTACGAGTTCGCCAAGAGCTCGCTCTTCGCCGGGCTGGCCTATGCGCGGCTTGGTGAGCGCCAGTCGGCGTTGGACGCGATGACCACGGCCCGTGAAATCCTCACGAGGCTCGGCAATCGCGCCTGGCCGGCGGTGCTCGACATCCACCGCAGTGTCGTCGAGCTCGAGGCCCGGCCTGGGTCGCCCGAGCTGCCGGGGGATGGGGCGCTCGAGCGGTTGCATTCTGCTCGCAGCGCCCTGGAGGAACAGGGACTGCAGCTCTGGAGCGACCTCGCGACGGTGGCCCTGGCGCGCCTGCACCTGGCGCGCGGTGATTCGAGGGCGGCGCGATCGGAGGTCGCGAGCCTGGACCATGGACAGGACGAGCGCGCCGGACTCGATGCGCTCGTGACCCTGGAGCGGCGCATGCTGCTGGCCGAGGTCTGTCATGTGGAGGGGAATCGGGCCGGAGCCATCGCGGCCTTGCGGTTGGCCGTCAAGGCCATCGAGAGCACCTGGTCCAACGTGCCCGGGACGGACGTTCGGATCGCGTTCTTCCGCACCCGACACGATGCCTTCGCACGTCTCGCACTACTGCTGGCGGCTGACGACGGATCTCACGCGGATGCATTCGAGGTGCTCGAGCGCGGCCGGCTGCGCAGCCTGCGCGAGGAGCGTGACGGCTCTCTCCCCGGTGAGGAGTTCCGACGTGCCAGGGAACGGCTCGACTGGTTACTCGGTCGCCAGCTCGACGAGCAGCTGGGGCCTGCGGCCGGGGATCGTGAGGTCAAGGGTGGCGCGGTTACCGACGCGGATATTCTCGAGCTGCAGAAGGAGGTCGCGCGCCTCGGGCGTTCGGTCGATCGGCAGCTGCCTAGCGGTGGCAGCGGTGAGCCGATCGCGCCTCATATCGCTGAGAGACTTGCGACAGACGAGGCATTCATCACCTGGGTTGTCGTGGAGGACGAGGCATACGCGTTGCTCGTCAACAGCAAGGGCGTGTGCGCGTATCCACTGAGTGTCGACGACCGTCAACTGCGTGAGCTCGGCGACCGACTCTTCTTTCAGATGCACAAGTTCGAGCTTGGGCCGGAGTACCAGGCGCGGCATCAAGACCGGCTGTTGCGTTCGGTGAACGGGATTCTGGATGAGCTCGGCGAGCTGGTTCTCGGCCCCCTCAGGCATGCGCTTGCCGGCTGCACGAAGCTCGTGCTCGTTCCCTATGGAGCCTTGCACGGCCTGCCCCTGCATGCGCTGCGGCTCGAGGGTCAACCACTGATTGCTACCCATGATGTGGGCTACGCCCTGAGCGGATACCAGCTGCTCAAGGCGCGTCAAACGCGGCCATCGGTCGATCGGGGACAGGTTACGGTGGTCGCTTGTGACGAGCAGTCTCTGCCTGCGATCGCTCAGGAAGTCCGAGCGATCCTGCAGCGTTACCCCGACCAGGCGCATTCGTTGGATTCGACAGACCTGCGCGCGCGGCTGGAAGAGGCGGCGCCCAAGGGCGGCCTCTTGCACGTGAGTGCGCACGGCGCCTTTCGCCCGGAACACCCGGTCTTTTCGGGCCTACGCCTTGGCTCCTCGTTCTTGACGGCGCATGACGTCGCGCGACTGAGCTTGCAATTCGAGCTCGTGAACCTCAGCGGATGCGAGACCGGTCGGCTCGGGCACACACCCGGCGAGGAAGTCTTCGGCCTGAACCGGGCCTTCCTGGGAGCTGGCACGCGTTGTGTCGTGTCCAGTCTGTGGCCGGTCGCGGACGCGGATTGCGCCGCGTTCATGGGGTGTTTCTACGATCACCTGGCGGCCGGTGCCGACGCGCGTGCGGCAATCAGCGCCGCCCAGCGCGAGCGCTTGCTGGTGTCTCCGCACCCGTTCGCCTGGGCCTCATTCGCAGGCTTCGGTGACACCAGCGTGTGCATCCCTGCTCGATAACAGGCCGTGGTGAAAGTCACGGCGGGCTCGAAGCCGTCAGGATTCGATCTGGCAAGGCGCGCTGACGACGCGTATTCGTGGATACTCGGAGGAAGCGCAACGCCGCCAGGGCGGAGCCTGGCGGATTTGAGCGGGTCGTGACTTTCACCACGGGCTGCTAACCCGGCAGGGTCAGCTCGTCACGGCATGAGCCACTTCAGAATCCGTGCGGCGACGACTCCATTGCCGCGCCGTGTGAGGTGCGCCACCTTGTGGGCCTTCGTTTCGTGGTCACGTTCGTACTGCAGCAGGTCCGGGCACAGGTCGAGATAGGGAATTCTGCGTTGCTCCAGGGCATCCAGTACGGGCGCGCCAGTAAGGGACGCCCGTACTGGCGAGGTGCAGCAGATCCTGCTTGGCGGGAAATATCAGAACCACGGCCCGCTGCGCGCCCGAGGCGAGTGCTTCCCGGCAAAAGGTCTCGAGGATCGCGAGCGTGACTCGGAAAGGCTCGCCTTCGGGGTCTCGCCAGAGCTCCGCCGTGTCGCGTCTGGCCCAGGCTCGGTTACAGGCGAGTATGCGGGCGATGTTCGAGAACGGGACCAAGGGGTCGTCGCCCGCCCAGTACTCGCCCTCGCTCAGGAGCTCGCGGATCGATCCGTCGACGGCGGCCTGAATTGCGGCGCGGCGCGTTTCGAAGGGCAACGGCAGGAGCCGCAGGTCATTCCCCTCGAGCACGAAGCGCGGCTTCACCTTCACGGTCTGGGGATAGAAGACCTTCCGGTCGCGGTTCACGTTGCGTCCGATGTGCTCCAGCATCAAGCCGATGGCCACGGTGTGGGCACTGAGGTTTGTACCTTCGCGCCGGAAGCGCAGAAGCGCCTGGTCCGTCCCGTATCCTCCCACTCCCATGTCGATGGCCTCGACCTGCGGATCGAGCTGCGCGGGCCAGTCGTCGCCGTCCTTCATGTCCGACCCGAAGGTGAACGATTCGCCAAAACAGGCGATGCGCTGTACACCCTCGGGTGCCACCGGGGCGTACTCGCGCGAGCCGCGCGCGCCGATGGAATTGAAGTGCTTGACCCCCTTACGGTGGTATTCACCCGGTGAGTTGCTCCAACCCAGATAGGGGTGGAAGTCGTTGAAGCGCACGGGCGCGTCGACGTCGGGCGATGCGAGCTCTCCAGCCACGCGCTGCGCCTCCAGGGTCCCGGACCATGTGCCGAAGGGCGGCAGCCGGCGGCCCTTGTAGAGCCCCTCTTCGATCAGCAAGGCCCCCAGCAGCACGTCGCAGACGACGAGCACGAGGGCCAAGGCAGCGAGGGAAATGAGGAGGCGCTTGGTCCTGGTGGGGGAGCACAGGGTAACCACATTCCCGGCCCGGGCTGTCGCGCCACCGCTTCCTTTGTCCTGCGTTCGGCGTATCGTTGGGGCATGTCGACACTGGCCAGGCTACGGCTCGTCTGCGTGCTCTGCGGGGACTCCCATGCTGCCGATGAGGCGCGCATGCGGTG
>JBLHKW010000168.1:0-10431 GCA_047618565.1 Planctomycetota bacterium | reverse complement strand
ACATGCGGGAGAGCTCGAGCGAAGGACGGCAGCGGGTCGTGATGTCTGTCTTGTTGTCGATCGGCGCTGGCCTGGTGTTGCGAGCACTCTGGCTCGCTCTTACTCAGCGAGTCGCGCTCCTGGTCATCCTCGGGTCGACCTTTCACGTCATCGTGACCGGCCTGGGTTTGGGATTGTTCGCCCTGGCGCGCGCGTCCATTGGCGAGCTGCGGGATCCGCAAAGCGAGCAGCCCCACCGCGGAGTGGCCGGTCCATTGCGCTGGGCGTTCGTCGTGGCCGTCCTGGGATGGCTGCTCTTCGTGTGGCGTGTGCAGCCCTTTCAGCGCATCTGGATCGACATGGCCCTTGGCGGCGCAGCTGGCGCATGGGCTCTGGTCCTGGTGATCCAGCGCGCGGCGGGCGGTCGGCATGTCCGTCTTGCGCGCGCGATCGAGTTGATGACCTTCGGCGCATGTGCTGCGGCGCTTGGACTCGAGCTGGGTCTGAGCCTGTGGGCGAACGTCCGGCCCGCGCCCATCAACGCAACCGTTGGCGCGGGTCCCGGTGAGCTCGTCCAGCGCTTCCGCTGCGATCCTGGTCAGGTGCGCTTCGGTTTCGCGTGCAACAGCGGCGGCTTCTACGACACGGAGTTCTACCGCAAGGATCCCGCAGATGAGACGCCGCTGATCGTCGCCATCGGAGACTCGTTCAACGTCGGCACGGTGCCCCACGCATGGCATTTCACCTCGGTCTGCGAGCAACTCACAGGCGCGCAGATCTACAACATGGGCGTGCCGGGGATCGGCCCCCCCGAGTATCTGAGCCTGCTCGTGGACGAGGTCCTGCCGCTCGATCCGGACGTGATCCTGGTCGGCATCTTCGTCGGTAACGATCTCAACATCGACGACGTCCTCGAAGGCCTGCCCGATGCGTGGCTGCGCCGTTGGTTCCAGCGGGACCAGGTGCTGCTCTTCGTCATCCCTGAACGCATGTCGCGTGTTGCCGAGGAGCGTGCGCGAGCACAGCAGCGCGGGGCCAATGCTGGAACGGTGCAGGGCGAGCGCGCTACCGCGGGGTCCATGGATCGCGCCCAGGTCGCTGCAGCCTTCCCATGGCTGGAGGACCCGGCGCTGGAGGAAGCGACGTTGTCCGAGGAAGCCTTCTACCGCATCGAGACGGAGCGTGCCCTCGACATCTGTGCCCAGGTGCCCGCGTCGATCGATCTCCTGTTCGAATCGCTGCTGGCCATGCGGCGCGCCGCCGGGGAGATTCCGATGCGCGTGATGCTCATCCCGGACGAGTTCCAGGTCGAGGACGAACTATGGGCGCGGGTCAGCGAACGCGCCGGACGCGAACTCGACCGAGACCGCCCCCAGCGCCTCCTGAGTGCCTGGCTTGGAGAGCGCGGCATTCCCTGCCTGGACCTATTACCGGTTCTGCGCGAGGTCGCGCCCATGACAGACGGCAGGCGACACCTCTACCACGACCTGGACACGCACTTCAACGCCCGCGGCAACCGGGCAACTGCCGAAGCGCTGGCCGACTTCTTGCGCTGACCGAGCGCCACGCGTGACTTCCGGAGGCGAGGACTGCCGGGACCGGACTCAATCGTGGCTCGTGCTGCGCGCGAGGTCTGCTTCGGCCGCCAGGACTCCGAAAGAGGGCCAGCTTGCGTGATCGCTGAGTGTGCGCAACATGGCCTCACCCCTATCAGCATCGCCCGTCGCGATCAGGCGTCGAGCGAGTCCGTACTCGAGCCCCGGGCTGCGCAGCTCACGCTCGAGGACACTGTCGACGGTTAGCTGGCCGCGGTAGATCTGCACGAGTTCCGCGTAGGCGAAGTTCTCGATGACGTCCGTCGTTTCGGAAACCAGATCGAGCACAGCCTCGGCTTGCGCCGCGCGCCCCGCGCGCATCAAACTGACATGCAGCCAGTGCAGGGCCGCGATGCGCGAGTCATCGCTGCGCGCCCAGGTGTTGACGCATCCCATCCAGAGGTCGGCGGCTTCGGTGAACTCGCCGCGCAGGTAGTGGGCGAGTGCGAGGTGGTAGTCGATGTTGCCGTGGGTCGAGCTGCGCGGCTCACCGCTCGGGCCCGGAGCGCCGTCGGGCTCGAGGCGGTTCGGGTGTTCGGCAGCAAGGGATCGCGCTTCGCTCAGGGTGCTGACGGCGGCATCGAGCTGTCGCACCGTGAGGAAGCGGTGGCCGAGGTGGCGGCGCAGGCGATAGCTGTCGGGGTAGGTCGATAGGGCTTCCGTGTACCAGTCGATCGCCTCCGTGTATCTGCCGAGATAGCCGAAGCGCCGGCCGACCCAGATCGCGTGCATCTCCGTCGGCTGGAATTCCCAGGCGGCCAGGGCCGCATCCAGTTCGAGCTGAAGCCAGCCCCGGTGTGGTGCCGGGAGCTCTTGCGGAACCAGACCAGCCCCGAGGAGGGACCGGGTGGTCTCGGGTGCCGGCGTATGGGTAGCGCAGGCGGCCAGGGCGGACGCGAGCAGGGCTCGCAGGGCGTACTTTCGGGTGTGGGAGTGCTTCAAGGGCATATTTGTAGCCCGAATTAGACCGGATTGCTCGTTGCTGTTTGCGGCTTGGAGTGTATAGATATGCATTCCAATGGTGAATAATATGCAATCGGATGCCACCAGCGCGTCCGCGCGCCGGAAGCTGCTCGTCGAGCTCATCGGCGAGGGGCGTGGTTCGAGCCAGCAAGCCCTGGTCGGGGCCCTGTCCGAGCACGGCGTCGAGGTCACCCAGGCGACGCTCTCGCGCGACCTGCGCGAGCTCGGCGCGGTGAAGGGGACGGCTGGCTACGTCGTGCCGGAGGCAACGACCAGTCCGCTGGCGGAGGCCATCGGACGCTGGCTCGTCAGCGCGACACCGGCCCGTAACCTCACGGTGCTGCGCACCCCCCCCGGTGGGGCATCGCCGCTCGCCGTGACGCTCGATGCCGCCGGCCGGGCCGACATCATCGGCACGGTCGCCGGCGACGACACGATCCTGGTGATCAGCCCTTCCGATAAAGCAGCCGATTCGCTCGCCGCGGAGCTTGGGCGACTTGTGAGGGGCGCATCGTGATTCGCGTCGCCATCGTCGGTCCCGCGGGCTACGCCGGCCGGGAACTGCTGGGGCTCTGTGCCCGCCACCCCGAGGTCAAGTCTGTCACGGCCATGTCGGCACGCGCCGGGATTGCGGCCACGGCTCTCGATGCGCGCGGTCAGTGGACCGTGCTGCCCCTTGACCTCGATGCTCTCGGTCGCGACCACGATGTCGTCTTCGTGTGCCTGCCCCATGGCGTGGGTGCCGGGATCGTGCGTGCTGCCCTGGACGGGCCGGCAGCGCCGCACGTCATCGACCTGTCGGCCGATCACCGCTTCCGGGACGCAGCCACGTACTCCCGTATATACGGGAGCGAACACCCCGAACCGGACCTGTGCGACGCCGCTTGCTACGGCCTGACCGAGCACGAGCGCGCCTCAATCCAGGGCTCACGGCTCGTCGCGAACCCTGGCTGCTATCCGACGGCGAGTCTGCTCGCGCTACAACCGCTGGTGCAGGCGGGGATCGTCGCTCCGGGTAGCCGCGTCGTGATCGATGCCAAGAGCGGTGTCTCCGGCGCCGGGAAGTCGCCGACAGATACGACCCTGTACGGCAATGTCAACGAGAGCCTGCGCGCCTATGGTGTCGGTGCTCACCGGCATGCACCCGAGATCGCGTCACGCATCGACGCGGACTTCAAGCTCTCTTTCGTCCCGCATCTCGTCCCCATGTTCCGCGGGATGCTCGCGACGGTGTACGTGGATCCGAGCACAGGTGAGTCCGCCAGCACGGCCCGTGAGGCGCTTTCCGCACGCTACGCGCAGGAACCGTTCGTTCACATTCTGGACGCACAGCCGCAGACGGGCGACCTGACGGGCACGAACCACTGTCACCTGGCCGTGGCAGACGTGGACGGCGCTGTGGTGGTGACCTCCGCGATCGACAACCTGGTCAAGGGCGCGGCGGGCCAGGCGCTCCAGAACATGAACGTGCAGCTGGGCTTCGACGAGGTCGGGGGGCTGGCGTGACGGCTCATCGGATACTGGTGAAGGTGGGTGGCGCGACGCTCGATGATCCGGGGTCCCGGGGCCGGTTCGCGGAGAGCGTGGCGCGGGCCGTGGCGGCCGGCGACGAGGTTGCCGTCGTGCACGGTGGTGGGGCACAGGTGTCGCGCATGACCGCAGCGCTCGGACTCGTTCCGCAGCGTGTTCGTGGCCTGCGCGTGACGGACGACGAGACCGCGCGGGTCGTGCTCCAGGTGCTCGCCGGAGAGGTCAACGCTCTGCTGGTCGCAGCGCTGCAAGCGGCCGGGGCCGATGCGATCGGAGTCTCGGGCGCGGACGGTGGGCTCTTCAAGGCCGCGCCGCAGGATCCGGCTCTGGGCCGGGTCGGAACGGTCGTGCACGCCGATGGGGCCGTACTCGAACGCATTCTTGGCGCGGGCTTCGTCCCGGTGATCGCCACCGTGGCACCCGCTCCCGGTGAGACAGACGTGTTCCTGAACGTGAACGCCGACGCCGCCGTCGCGCCCCTCGCGAGCGCATGGCGTGCCGACATGGTCCTGTTCCTCTCCGACGTTGCCCATGTTCAGGACCACGGCGAGCGCGTCGAGTCCCTCGATCGGGCGGCGTTCGAGGCGCTGGAAACCGACGGCGTGATCGTCGGCGGAATGCTGCCCAAGGTCGAGGCGGCGCTGGACGCAGCCGATGCTCTGCCCGAGGCGCTGGTCAAGATCGCGACCGCGTTTGCGTCCGACCCGATCGCCGCCGCTGTCCAGACTTCGCATGGCACCTTGCTGACCGCCCAGGTGCGGTCCTTATCCAATGGTTGAGCTGGTGATTCAGGATTGCACGATGCCCACGTACCTGCGCGCCGCGCCGCTCTTCGAGAGTGGCTCCGGGGCGTGGTTGGTGGACCAGGATGGCAAGCGTTACGTCGACTGCCTCAGCGGTATCGGCGTGAACAGTCTTGGCCACGCGCACCCACGGCTGGTCGCGGCCCTGACCGATCAGGTGCGCACCCTGGGTCACGTCTCCAATCTCTACCGTCACGCACCGGGGGAGGAACTCAGTGCGCGCTTGTGCGAGCGGACGGGGATGGACGCGGTCTTCTTCTCCAACTCCGGGTCCGAAGCCAACGAAACGGCGCTCAAGCTGGCGCGCAAGGTTCACTCTGCCGGTGGCCGCTCCGAGCGCCAGCATTTCGTGGCACTCGAGGGCGGATTTCACGGGCGCACGTTCGGAAGCCTGTCGGTCACATCGAGAGAGACCCATCGCGCACCCTTCGGGCGGGGGCTCGAGGCCGAGTTCGTCCCTGTGAACGACATCGCCGCACTCGGCGCAGCTCTCGAGCGGGCACCTGCAGCTTTCATCTTCGAGCCGATCCAGGGCGAAGGCGGAATACGGTCGCTCGACCGGGCCTTCCTGCACGCCGCGCGCGAGCTGTGTTCGGCCACCGGCACGGTCATGATCGCCGACGAGGTTCAGTGTGGTGGGGGACGCACCGGTAGCTTCCTTGCCTGCGAACAACATGGCGTGTCGCCCGACGTGGTGACCCTTGCCAAACCCATCGGCGCGGGACTTCCCATCGGGGCGACCCTGGCCCGCGGTGCGTTTGCACAGGCTCTCGTGCCCGGGGAACACGGGTCGACGTTCGGAGGTGGCCCGATCGCCTGCCGCGCCGCGCTGTGCCTTCTGGACGAACTGGATGACGGTCTGCAGGAGCACGTCGTGTCGATCGGAGCCGCGCTTCAAAAGGGCCTGGACGATCTCGTCGAGCGCCACGCCATCCTGACTGAACGACGCGGCCTCGGGCTCCTTCAGGGCCTGGTCGCTCCGGGGCACTCGGCCGCAATCGTCGAGCAGTTCTTTGCCGCCGGCGTCCTGACCTGCTCTGCGGCGAACGACGTCGTGCGCTTTCTTCCCCCATACGTTTTGAGTTCCGATGACCTCGACACGGCCCTCGGCCGCATCGATTCCGTGCTTTCCAATTTCTCGCAGGACCCGTCATGATCGCTGCACCTCTCGCCCCGTTCCCTACCTCCGACCTCGTCTCCCTGGGTGACCTCGAGCCGCAGGAGCTGCGCAGTGTCCTCGACGTTGCGCGGGACATCAAATCCAGTCCTGACGACTACCGCGGGTTGCTGGCCGGCAAGCGTCTGGCGATGGTGTTCGAGAAGGAGTCCCTGCGAACGCGCTTCACCTTCGAGATCGGAATGCAGGACCTCGGCGGTAGCGCCACCTTCCTGGACCTCTCTAATGGCGCGCGCATGGGGGCACGCGAGTCCGTGCGCGACATGGCCAAGAATCTCGAGCGCTGGACCCACGGCATCGTCGCGCGCACGTACCGGCACAGGACCGTGGTGGAGCTGGCGCAGGCGTCCAGGGTGCCCGTGATCAACGGACTCACGGAGCTCCTGCATCCCTGCCAGGCGCTCGCGGACACGATGACCCTGATCGAGCACTGGGGCGAGGTCGCGGGCAAGAAGCTGGTCTATATCGGAGACGGCAACAACACCTGCCACTCGTTGATGACCGCGTGCACCAAGCTCGGCATGCACGTCACGGTGTGTGCACCGGAGGGATACGAGCCTGACGCGGAGATCGAACGCTCCGCAGTTGCATCAGCTGCGGCGACCGGCGGGAGTTTCGCCCTCGAGACGGATCCGCGCGTGGCCGTGAAGGACGCGCACGCCGTCTACACGGACGTATGGGCGAGCATGGGGCAGGAGGAGGAGACCGAGGAACGCGCGGCGGTCTTTGCGGACTACTGCGTCACGGAGGAGCTGATGGAGCTGACCGATCACGCAGTCTTCATGCATTGCCTACCAGCGCACCGCGGGCACGAGGTGTCGCGCGGCGTGATCGATGGGCCGGACTCGATCGTGTTCGACATTGCGGAGAACCGGCTGCATGCGCAGAAGGCTGTACTGGCGCTGTTGCTGGGTGGGGAGGTGCAGGCATGAGCGGCAAGAAGGTCGTTCTCGCTTACTCAGGCGGGCTGGATACGTCGATCATCATCCCGTGGCTCAAGGAGCGCGGGTGGGAGGTGCACTGCCTGGCCGGAGACGTGGGCCAGGGTGCCGGAGAGCTCGAGGGGCTCGAGCAGAAGGCTGCCGCGAGCGGCGCGGCTTCCTGCAAGGTCGCGGATCTGAAGGAGCCCTTCGTTGTGGAGACCATCTGGCCTGCACTGCGCGCGATGGCCGTCTACGAGGGTCGTTATCTGCTAGGGACGAGTCTGGCACGTCCGATCCTCGCCCGTGCGCAGGTCGCCTACGCGAAGGATGTCGGCGCCACGGCTGTCGCGCACGGTTGCACCGGCAAGGGAAATGATCAGGTGCGCTTCGAGGTCGGGTACCGCGCCTTCGACCCGACGCTTGAAGTCATCGCGCCCTGGCGTACCTGGGATATCACGAGTCGGGAAGAAGCGATCGACTACGCCCACGCCGCGGGTATCCCGATCACGGCCACGCGCGAGAAGATCTACAGTCGTGATCGCAACCTGTGGCATATCAGCCACGAGGGTGGTGCGATCGAGGATGTGGGCGCGGCTCCGCCCGATGATGCGTGGATGTGGACCGTCGATCCCGGCGATGCACCGGACCAGGCCCGTCGCGTGACGATCACGTTCGAGGCCGGCATACCGGTCGCGGTCGACCGTTTGGCGCTCGGTCCCGTGCAGATTATCGAGGCGCTCAACGACCTGGGGGCTCAGCACGGCGTCGGGCGGGTCGATATCGTCGAGAACCGGCTGGTTGGGATGAAGTCGCGCGGCTTGTACGAGACTCCGGGCGGGACGATCCTGTTCGAGGCCTTGCGCACGCTGCGCAGCCTGTGTGTCGAACGGGATACCCTCGACCTGTGCGAGCGTCTGGCGCCCGAGTACGCCCGAACGGTCTACAACGGCCTCTGGTTCCATCCCAAGCGCGAGGCCATGGACGCCTTCTTTGCGAATGCGATGGCGAATTGCAGTGGCCACGCGACGGTCGAGCTGTTCAAGGGGCGGGCCGTCAGCGTCGCCGCGACCAGTGAGACGTCCCTTTACCGCGATGACCTCGCGTCCTTCAAGATGGGGGAAGGCTTCGAGCCGAGCGATAGTGAGGGCTTCGTGCGGCTCTTTGGTCTGCCGGGCACGGTCGCCGCGGCAGCGGCAAGGGGCGTGTGAGCATGGATGATTCCAAGCTATGGGGTGCGCGCTTTCAGGGCGGCCTACACCCGGTCTTCGAGGAGCTCAACCGCAGCCTGCCCTTCGACCGGCGCATGGTCTTCGAGGATCTCGCGGGTAGCGCTGCCTGGGCCAGTGGACTCGTCGGTGCCGGGGTCTTGAGCAAGGACGAGGCACTTCAGATTGTCTCCGCTCTGCAAGCCATCGCGGCTGACCTGCAGGTCGACACGCGTGCGCTCGACGAGTCACGGGCCGAGGACGTGCACTCCTTCGTGGAGCAGGCGCTCGTCCACCGCCTCGGTGACCTCGGCAAGAAGCTGCACACAGGGCGTTCCCGCAACGACCAGGTCGCGACGGATCTGAAGCTGCACCTGCGCACCGCCCTGGGGGAGATCGATGCCGCGCTCCAGGGCGCGCAGCGGGCGCTCGTGGCGCTCGCCGAAGAGCACACCTCGGCGCCGCTCCCGGGCTACACCCACCTGCAGCGTGCGCAGCCCGTCACGTTCGGTCATCAGTGCCTGGCCTATGTCGAGATGCTCGCCCGGGACGCCGATCGCGTGAAGGCTGTCGCCGCGCGCATGGACACCTGCCCGCTCGGCTCCGGAGCGCTGGCCGGGACCGCCTATCCCGTAGACCGCGACGCGCTGGCATCCGCACTCGGCTTCACGGCCGGCCCGACGCGCAACAGTCTCGACGCGGTCAGCGATCGAGATCACGTACTCGAAGCCGTCTTCGTCTGCACGACGACCATGCTGCACCTTTCGCGGCTGGCCGAGGACTGGATCTTCCTGGCCAGCCAGGAGGCCGCGCTGCTCACATTCGGCGACACGGTGTCGACGGGCTCCAGCTTGATGCCCCAGAAGCGCAATCCGGATGCCCTCGAGCTGCTACGGGGCAAGGTCGGTCGCGTGCACGGGGCATTGACCGCACTGATCACGACCACGAAGGGCCTGCCCCTGGCCTACGACAAGGATCTGCAGGAGGACAAGGAGGCGCTCTTCGACGCACTCGACACGACCCGTACGTGCCTCGAAGTGGCGGCTCTCGTGGCGCAGGACGCGACCTTCGATACGGAGCGTGCGCGCGCGGCCTGCGCCGTCGGGCACCTGGATGCGACCGACCTTGCCGACCTGCTCGTGCGCCGCGGTGTTCCGTTCCGCGAGGCACACGAGCGAGTCGGAGCTGCCGTGAACGCGGCCATCGAGGAATGCGTACCGCTTGCCGAGCTCTCTGCCGCTGCGCGTGCATTGACTCTTGCGGAGCTGCACGACATCAATCTGGCCGATGAACTCGGCACGGATGCGCTGCTCGCGCGGCGCGATGTGGTCGGGGGGACAGCGGTCGCGCGCGTGCAGGCCGAAGTGCAACGCTGGAAATCCACACTGGAGCAGGTAGAGGCATGAAGGACGCCCCCAAGATCGAGCTGCGCGGTGCGACGATGCTCGACGTCGAGCGGATCATGGAGCTCGTGAACGGACTCGCGGCCGAGGGAGTCATGCTGCCCCGGTCACCCGCATCGATCGTGGAGAAGCTCAGGGACTTCATCGTCGCGACGGTCGACGGGGAGTTCGCCGGGTGCGGTGCGCTCGCGATCATCTGGACCGACATCGCCGAGATCCGTTCGATCGCAGTGGATCCCAAGCATCAGAAACTGGGACTTGGCGCCAGGATGGCCGGGCACCTGATCGACGAGGCCGACACACTGGGCATCGCGCGCGTGATGGCTTTCACCTACGTCACCGGCTTCTTCGAGAAGCTGGGCTTCACCATCGTCGACCACGGTGCATTGCCCCACAAGGTCTTCAGCGACTGCTTGAGGTGCCCGAAATTCCACAAGTGCGATGAGATCGCGGTGGTCAAGGTCCTGCATCCGGCTGCCGGGCGGCCGGAACTGGCCTCCTTCGCCCTGCCGAGACCCGGCATGCCTCTTCAGGTGGTGAGGTAGCGGGTCACGCCCAGGCAGTGGACCGCGCCCGGGCTAGCAGACCGTTGATAAAGTCATCCGGCGCCAGGCCGGCATCCTCCACTCCGGTGCGGCGCCTGGAAACCTCGCCGAATCCACCGATTCGCCTGCGTTTCCAGGCACCACTCCGAAGCGGATGCTGTCGCCCTGGCGCCGAAGCACTTTATCAACGGCCTGCTAGCCCGGATAATTCATGAAGCGCGAGCCAAAACGCGTCGATTCGGCTTCTGGTGGTGCTTCTCGCGCGTTGGCCCCGGAGGCGACCCTTACGGGTCGTCGAGGATGCCAAC
>JBLHKW010000167.1:0-10492 GCA_047618565.1 Planctomycetota bacterium | reverse complement strand
GGGGCGACTTGCAGCGGGGCGACTTGCAGCGGGGCGACTTGCAGCGGGGCGACCTGGGGAGGCGCGCGGCGCGAATCAGGCGAAGGGTAGCCAGACCTCGAGGCGCGTGGCGCCATCGACGCGCAGCTGCCCCGCGAACTCGCGCACCAGGCGGCGCAGCTCGGGCAATGCGGCCTGTTCGGCTCGTGGCCGAAGCGGCGATCCGGCCGGGTCCCGGCTCCTCTCGACGCACAGCTGGAGGCCGACGCGTCCATCACGGCGGCTGCCTACCCGCTGCGAGCTGAACGACATCTGCAGGTCCGGAGCCGCGTCGGCGGCGACTGCTGCATGACCCTCGAGTACGGCGAGCATTCCGTCCAGGATCGCCAGGAAGGCCTCGGTGCTCACATCGATATCGAACGAGCCGGGGTCGATGGCCGAGATCGACAGGGTTCGTCCCGCTTCCTGAAAGCGGCTTGCGTGCTGTGCTGCGCGTTCCTCGAACAGGCGTAACCAGCGTGCCTTGGGAGTGCTCGGAGGCCAGACGACTTCACCGGCATCCATCGCTCCGACACGCTCCGCGAAGGCGTCGAGCAGCAGGTCGCCGGCCGCCTGGCAATCACGATCGACCACCTCCGAGAGTGTGAGACGTTCGTCGTCGAGGGCATCGCTCGCGCGATCGAGCTCCTCCTGTCCGGCCCGGATGCGGCTGAGCAGGTCGCGCAGGTCCGGTGCCACCTTGGCGCAGGCGGAGCGTTCATCGGAATCCTGGCGCTGGAAGGGTGGCAGCACACGGTCAGGGAGAGTCGTGTCGACCTGCGCGCCTTCCCCGGTGTCCATGCATGTCAGGACCATCAGCAGGGACTCGAGCAGGTCCGCACGCTCGTCTCGGTTCTCCTGATCGCCGTAATCGCAGGTGCCCGCGAGCGCCAGGGCGCGCTGGTTCGGCGCCACTCCGCCCACAACGACAAACCCGCTCGGCGGCAAGTCGGGCCCGATGTCTCCGGCGGCCACGCTATCGACCAGGCTCGCGTTCGGGAGCTCGGCCGTCGCGCCAACGCCGAGCAGTCGCATCCACGGGGCGCCCTCGGCGTAGATGCCGACGGCGGAGGCCAGGCCTGCCTCGAAGACGGCCTGGACGAGCACGCGCTCGCGCCGCTGCGGATCGGGTTCCGCGAGCAGGTGCTCGATCACGGGGCCAAGTTGCTGGAGAGGAGTGCGAGGGGTCATGGGGCGTGCCGCCAGGCATCTGTATCGACCAGATGGGCCCGCAGCCCGAATGCCGGTTAGACTCCCTCGCATGCGAATTCCCGGCATGGCCCTTCAGGTCGACACCGAGGGCGTCGAGTGGCGCTCCACAAAAAGCTCTGGAGTCCAGTGGTGCGTGCTCTATTCGGCGACTCCCGAGGGGGCTTCCGGCAAGCGCAAGGCGAGTGATTCCACGGTCCTGATCCGGATGGAGCCAGGCCACGGATATCCCCCGCACCGGCACCTGGACGTGGAGGAGGTACTCGTGTTGCAGGGCGGGTACGAGGATGCCTTCGGGCAGCACGGGGTAGGGGACTACGTGCGCTACGAGCCCGGGACGGTCCACGCTCCGGTCGCCAGCGGCGACCCCAGCGGGCCCGTCGGGCCCGAGAACCCGGCGTGCGTTCTGTTCGCCATCGCACGCGGCGGAATCGAGATCGAATAGGGCCCACCGCGGCCGTGTCGTTGTAGGCTCGGTGGCTCGCTCCCATCGTCCAGATGGGGCCCTTCAACCTGGAGTGACCCGTGACCCAAGCCCCCCTCGATCTGTTGTGCGCCGACCTGACCGCCGAATTCCGGCGTGATCCCGGGGGCAGCGGCGTCGTCGAACTGCTCACGCGCTACTCCGCCGGGCAGCACGATTGGCAGGATTGCAGGTACTCCTGCCCGGACACCTACTCGCGCAACCTGATCCACCGTGGCCGCGATTACGAGCTGTTGCTCCTTTGCTGGGGGGAGGGACACGAGAGCCCGATCCACGACCACGCGCAACAATCGTGCTGGATGGCGGTCCTGGAAGGGACCTTCGAGGAGATCCACTTCGGGTCGCCCTCCGGATCCGACGGGGCGCCCGTCGAGGGCCGCACCAGACGCGTTTCTGCGGGCCAGGTGGCCTATATCGAGGACGAGATTGCTCTGCACCTCATCCGCCCTGTGAAGGGGACAGAGGGCGTGTCGTTGCACCTGTACGCCAAGCCCATCGACAGCTGTCGGGTCTTCGATCCCGAGGGGGGCGCCTCGAGGCAGGTCGAAGTGGGCTACACGACGATTCGCGGTGAGCCGTGCGTCGAGTCCGCCGAGCAGGTTCGCGCCGGTTTCCTGGGGGCCTGAGGCGCCATTCCGGTCGCCGGGTGGGGGAGCGGCCGAGCTCCCCGCTGACGCCGCCGAGCGTTCTTGCGAACGCCCGGCATGGACGAGTCCGGGAAGGAAACAGTCACAGCATCGGCGGGGAGCCGGTTTCACCCATTGGAGAGGGGCGCCCCCAGTCGCCTGGCAGCGCCCCGATGGGAGGCTCTCTCGTATCGGTATCCCCTTACCAGCCCCTGGGGGCCGGAGGGCAAGGTCTGCCCTGGGCAGAACAGGTCGTCGGTCAGCTGCGGCTTGCTACGACCCCTCCGTTCCTAATACCTAAAACGTGAACGGGGGCTGGTTCCACGTCACTTTCTTCGGATTATCTTCAAGGAGGCCGGAAGCCGGGATCGTTTACACTTATGAAACGCGGACCCTGGTCGCGGTCCGTCCCGTGCGCGCCATCGGCCCTCGGCGCGAATGTGGTAGCGGCGGAGGGACTTGAACCCCCGACACGCGGATTATGATTCCGCTGCTCTAACCAACTGAGCTACGCCGCCCTGGGTCCGCTGAGACTCGTCAGCTGGACTCCAAGCGGCGGAAGTTAGCCTCCAGGGCCCCTTGAGGTCAAGCTGAACCCGCTCCCACCGGCCCGGATCGTCATCATTCGACACTGTGCGGCACTCGGTCCGTTCCCTGCGGACCCGATTGGGGCATGCCCCTGTGATCAGGGGGACTCGAGGTCCACCTGGAGCCCGTCGAGCACCGCGCGCTCAGGGATGTGGAGTGCACCCGCGCGGGCGCCAAAGGTGAAGCGTGCCAGCTCCTGGGGCACCACGCCGTTCCCGCTGGGCGAGGCCGTCGCGTAGGGGATCCGCACGCGGGCGCGCCCGTTCTCGTCGGCGATCGCTGAATTCTTGAACGTCAGGCTGTAGCGCCCGCGCGGGAAGCGTGCGGTCAGCTCCACGGTCAGGAGGGTCCCGGGGGGCCCGTCGGCGGTCACGGATGCGCCGCGGACGCGCTCCCAGAGGAACGCGGCCGGGCTCGCTCCCGCGTGCGGATTGACGCCGGGTGGAAAGGTCAGGCTCGGGTCACGGACGGAGGAGACCTGGACCAGGCGCAGGAAGGTGAGCGGGTCCTGCGGGATCGGGTCCGGGCCCAGTCCGGGGGAGACGCCGCCCAGTAACAGACGTGCGCCGATCGTGTCGAACCACCGTGGCCGGATGCTCGTGCCGTCTGCGGTCACCTGCAGAAAGTGCGACTTCAGTTGCGGGTCCGCCGCCGCGATCTGACTGGTGAGGGTTCTGGTCAGGCGGCTCGTGACCAGCACGAACGCGGCGTCGTGCTGCGCCAGTAATTCCGACGCCTGGCGCGGGTTCTCGCTCAAGAGGAAACGTGGTGCGTTCCGGAAGCCTTCCTCGCCGACGTAGGATCCGAAGTTCGTGGCCAGGCTCGGACGGCCAGCCACCCATTCTATGCAGTGGCCCCAGGACCAGTTGGCGAGCACGGCGCCCGTGTGTCGTGATTGGCTGCGGTCGGTCGTCCGGAGCCACTCGCACAGCTCGCGCGCCGCGACGTATGCCGGGCCCTCGCGACGTACCTGGGGCGTGCGCGAGCCGCGCAGCGCTTCGCCCAGGGAGGACATGACCGAGACGTGGGAGAGGCACACGAGCAGGGCTGCAAGCGGGTAGACGGCGCGCGCGCGCCACGGTCGTCCTGGCGATCGCAGCCCGGTCAGGACGTACGCCAGGCCCAGCCCGAGCAGGACGGCCAGGGGCAGTGCGAGCCCGTCGCCGAAGCGTGCCTGGCGGCTGGCCTGCAGGGCGCGCAAGGGGACGCACACGAGGAATGGAAGCAGTGCCAGGTCCAGGTTCCGGCGTCCCTTCCAGCAGAGGGCGATCCAGATCACGGGCAGGACCAGCAAGCCGTAGCCGAGCTCCGTCAGGGCGCGCTGGCCGCCGAGCGGGCGCGACTCGCTGATGCCCGCCATGAACTGATTGACCTTGCTCATCCACTGGAAGCCCTCGCGCATCCCGAGCCCGGCGGGGGTGTCCAGTGTCGCCAGGGCGAGGCCCGTCGAGAGCAACGCGAGTCCTACCGACCAGGGGTACGCGCGTCGCAGCCCTTGCCTGGCCCTCAACAGCGGCAACGGCAGGAAGACCAGCGCGCCGGCCGCGAGGAAGGCCGGGTGGAACCAGGACAGGTTGACGACCTGCCAGGGGTTGTCGGCGAGCCAGGGGCTGGCCATGACCGCCGGCAGGGAGACGAGCAGCGCCACCAGATGGAAGGCGCTCCCGAAGGCGCACAGCCCCGGGAGGTGTGTGCGTGCGTTGCGCAGGATGAGCCACGCCAGCACGAGCTGCACCTCGAGGATGTAGACGATGGATGCGACCCATGACCCGAGCAGCACGCCCGCGAGTGCGCCCAGAATGCCACCCCAGAGCAGACCTGCGCGCGGTCGTTCGTGGGCCTTGCGCGCAAGCGCGGCGGAGAGCGCGACGACCATGGCGCCCGCCAACCAGGTGACCCATGCGTGGTGGTCGCCGTTGCCAGCCTTGCTGTAAGCGATCGAGGCCAGACAGAGCGCGTGGTAGAGACCTGCGACCAGTCCCGCCAGGTCGCCGGCCAGGCGGCGTGCAGCGGCCGCGGCCAGGAGTGACGTCAGCACGCCGAACAGGAGCGGGAGCGAGGCCACGTGCCTCTCGATCCAGCGCTGCCGGTGCGTGGCGTCCAGCGCTGTTGCAGCGTCCCCGGTCGTTTCGGGCGCGAACGGGGCGAGCACGCCCGACAGGAAGAGCGTGTAGTACGGCGGCCACGGGATGGCGGATCCGAGCGGGTAGTTGAGGTGCTCGTCGTGGCCCGCGATGGGGCCGTCCTCGTCGAGGGCGCGCACCAGCCTGCGCATCTGGTACAGGCTGTCGGGATCGTACGTGACCCATTCACCCGGAGCCTCAGCCCCGACGGGGACACGACGGTCGAGCGTGTCCCGTGCGAACCATGAGACCAGGGCAACGATCGCCAGGACGAGGCCCGAGCGCCAGGTCCATCGTGAGCTGCGGAGCGGCGGGGCGTCGAGCATCAGAGGCGCGGGATCCCCTGGGACGGAGCCCGGAGCGTGGGATGTTGCACAGCAGGATCCTACCGTGGCGCTGCTTGTGGGCAAAGGCCGGGCCGCCCGTCGCCGAGCTGATCGGGTCTACGGGCTAACGGCTGGGGCCGCAACAAGGCCGCCAATCGGTTCGTCAAAGCGCTTCGGTGCCGCTATCCTACTCGCCCGCAATCGCCGATTCTGGCATCCACAACGCACCCCATTTCCATGCTCTACCAAGACACTCCCGAGGCCTCTGACGCAGCCCAGACGATCGACATGTCCAGTCCCTCTGCCACCGTGGCCGAGGGCCTCGGCTTTCTGGACAACGCCCAGGTCTGGATTCGCAATGACGGGTTGGAATGGCTCAGCACCGCCGGATTCCAGCTGCTGGTTCAGGGCCTCTCGGCGCTCGCCATCTTCGTCGTCGGCCGCTGGGTAGCCAAGCGTGCGACATCGATGCTGAAAGGCCTTCTCAAGCGTCGGGGTGTCGACGGCACACTGATTGGCTTCGTCGGCAGCATGGCTTACATGCTGCTGTTGACCTTCGTGGTGATCGCGGCGCTCGGGCAGGCGGGCATCGACACCACTGGCCTCGCGGCCGTGATCGCGGCCGCATCTTTCGCCATCGGTTTCGCCCTGCAGGGTTCCCTGGGCAACTTTGCGGCGGGCGTCATGATGATGATCTTCCGGCCCATCAAGCTAGGCGACTTCGTCGAGGCCGGTGGCGCGGTCGGCGTCGTCGAGGAGATCGGCGTCTTCGCCACGGTCATGAAGACCGGAGACAACAAGCGCATCATCATTCCGAACGCGGGCGTCACCGGTAGCAACATCACCAACTACTCCACCAACCCGACGCGGCGCATCGATCTGGTCATCGGGATCGGCTACGGCGACGACATCGGCAAGGCCAAGGCACTCTTGAAGCGGATCTGCGAGGCCAATACGTGCGTCTTGAAGGACCCCGAGACGACCATCGGCGTGGTCGAGTTGGGCGACAACGCCGTGAACATCGTCTGTCGGCCGTGGGTCAACTCCGGCGACTACTGGCCGACGCACTTCGCCCTGCTCGAGAAGATCAAGACCGAGTTCGATGCTGCCGGCATCAGCTTTCCGTACCCGCAGCAGGACGTGCACATGCACAACGTCAGCTGAACGATTCGATGCGCTCTCCCTGTATCCAGCGGGTCACGAGCCGATGACCGGCGCGCGGCCGCGAGTGCTGCTCTCCTGGTCGAGCGGCAAGGACAGCGCCTGGAGTCTGCACGTGCTGCGCACCCAGGGTGAGTTCGAGGTCGTGGGCCTGCTGACGTCCGTCAACCAGACCCACGAGCGCGTGGCCATGCACGCGGTCCGGCGCGCGTTGCTGCATGAGCAGGCGGCGGCGGTCGGTCTGCCCGTGCGCGAGGTCTCGATCCCACATCCCTGTAGCAACGAGATCTACGAGCGCGAGATGCGTGCCGCCATGGACTGGGCGCGCGGCGCGGACATCGCGGCGGTCGCGTTCGGGGATCTGTTCCTGGAGGACATCCGCGCCTATCGCGAGGAGCGCATGGCGGACACTGGGCTCGAGGCGATCTTTCCCCTGTGGGAGCGGCCGACGCCTGAGCTCGCGGGGCAGATGCTCGACGCGGGCGTGTGCGCGACGATCACCTGCGTGGATCCGCGCCAGGCGCCGGCCGACCTGGCCGGGCGCGCCTGGGACCGGCAGTTGATCGACGGGCTTCCCGATAGCGTGGATCCGTGCGGTGAGAACGGCGAGTTCCACACCTTCGTGACGGATGGCCCGATGTTCGAGCGCCCGCTCAGCGTCGAGCGCGGTGAGGTCGTCGAGCGCGACGGCTTCGTCTTCGCGGACCTCGTCCCCTCTACTTACCCTTCTGCAGCCAGTCCAGATAGCGCCACTCGAGGCTGACCGACTCTCCGTCGACGGCGGAGAGCGGTGTCGAATAGACGCTCTCGACCACTTCGTGAAGCCCGACTTCGTCGTCGACCTCTCCGTAGCGTCGCAATAGCTGTCGGTAGCGTGCCAGGGACTCCTCTTCCGAATCCTCCACGCCGTTCAGGAGCAGCCAGCGGAAGAAGCTGGTCTTGTAGGAGCGGAAGAACTCCCGGTAGTCGATCATGAAATCGCTGTCCGGAAAGTCCTTGTCGTTCGCGGTCTCGCCCAGGAAGGGCGCACTGACTACGTGCCGTCCGGCGGTCTTGTACCCTTCGAGCATGAAGTGCGCCCCCTTGTTCCGCACGAGCGGGTGGTCCTTGTTGTCCTTCTTGATGCGCTTGGCGCCTTGCTTCTGTCCTTTCCTGAGCGGGGCCGAGAAGTAGTCCGTGCCGCCGCCGCGGCGCCAGTGGTTCTCGACCATCGCGCTGAAGGGCGCCGCAGGCATCATCGGAAGCACGCCACCCGAGGATGCACCCCCCGGTACGAAGCGTTCGTAGGCCTGGGTGGTGGCGCCGCTCGAACCGCGCGCGCCGACCCCGTCGATGGTCTTGACCTGGCCACAGATGTCGATGGCCATGGCGAGCGCCGTGGCCGTGCCCAGGTGTCCCGGGTCATACCCTGGACGGCAGTAACGGAACAGGGCCATCGTGCAGCGCTGGATGACGTGCTCGGACAGGCCCGTCTTCTCGAACTTGGTCATGTCGAGCCCCTGGCTGAAGCTCGGCTGGAAGCCGCCCCAGGGCGCGTACTCAAGGGCCAGCGCGAAGGTCCAGCCAACCCACATCTGGGTCCACTCGTGCACGCCGTCGACCCAGTACTGTTCCTTTTCGGTCTCGCTCTTGAGGCCAGCAAAACCAACGAGTTGCATGAAGTCGAGGCGCTTGGGGCAGCAGAGCACCTGGACAAAATCATCTTCGTCCGGGATGACGAGTCCGAGCTCCTCCTCCGAGTGCACGTACTCCTGCAGACGCTCCGCCGCGGCGCGCACGTCGTCGCTCGCGTCCAGGTGTTCGAAGAGGTCAGCTTTCTCGACGCTCACCTTTGCGAGTGCGCCGGTCTTCCAGTCGCCGAACCAGTTGCGCATCAGTTCGAGGTCCGCCTGGGCCGCGGTCGAGCTCTCGCGGTCGCCGGCCAGCAGGTCGATCCAGGCCTTCTGCAGGTCGACCAGGGCCTCGAGGACCTCCTGGAAGTTGCGGGCGTTGGCCTTGTCCTTGAGCGAGGCGATCGGGAAATGCACCTCGAAGGCACCGACGACGATGTGCACGTAGTCGATGGCAAGGATGTCCTCCAGATCGCACCCGTCGGAGGACCCTTCGGGGCAGTGGGCCTTCTGGTAGCCCTCTCCGAGGCCGGCGAAATCGATATCCGGCCCGTCCACGGGGGCGGCTGCCGCGGGCAGGGCGCTGAGGGCGAACGTGGCCAGAAGCAGGGACAGATGCGAGTATTTCATATCGGTGGAGTTGGGGTGTCGGGTCCCTCCTCTACCCACATGGACCCGGTATACGTCCCGCGAAATGGACCTTTTTCAGCAGCCTATGCGCTACTTGCTCGGGCGGCGACCGCGGGGCTTGCGTGCCTTGGGAAGCTTCAGCCCCTCGGACAGCAGGTACTCCTCGAGCGGCTTGCGTGCGTCCGCCAGGGCGTGCCGCAGGTGCGAATTGTTCTCGTCGGCCGCCAGATCGAGGGACTTGTCGATGTGGCGCACGGCGGTCAGGGCCGAACGGATCGACGCGGACTCCTTGAGGCGCCTGGACTCCTGACGGTCCTTCAATTCCTTGATGCGGCCCTTCAGGTCATTGATCAGTTCTTCGTCCGACCTTCTGTGGCGTTTCGATGCGGCTTTTTTGGCCATGCTGCAGCTCCTTTGGCGACGTGCGTCTCGCAATAACGGGCGGGGGATACGGGTGGTTTTACGGGCCGGCCTGACGATAAACAAGCTCGCGAGCACGGTCGTGTTGAGAATCCGTGCGTGCCAATGCCGGCGCGCGCGAGGGTGCCTATTCGCGCCCGCGCGGCTTTCCTTCGCGGGGTCCTTCCCTGGGCCGTGAGCGACGGGTGAGCGCGCGCGTGATCATGGGTGCGACGAGCCCTCCACCCACGAGCACCAGGCCGATCAGGGCCGCAAAGCGCCCGATGCCGCGCCATCCCCGGGGGAAGGTGCTCCAGAATAATCCCAGGCCTACCGCTCCGAACGAGACGAGCCCGATCACCAGCACCCACCCGTCGCGCGCCAGCACACGCAGGTCGCGGCGCGCGGTCTTGCCGTCCGCGTCGAGGACCCAACCCGGGGGCAGCGCCGCTCGTATGGCCTTGGGAGTCAGCGGCCGATCTTCAGCGCGTAGTTGCTCCAGATCGACGAGCTGCTCGACGGGAACCTCGGTCATCGTGTCCCCGTTCCGTTACCGCGCTGCGCGATCGAGCCCGTTGCAGTGCGCGCGCTTGCGCGTTGCGACGTTGCGGTCATCGGGAGAGGCGTGTCCATTCGAGTCGTTTCTGGCGATGCCGCGTGCTCCGGGAGGCGCCGCCACTCGCTGTTCGAAGGCAGTCTACGCTGCGGCCCGCGACTCGCGCGCGCAAACCCTGGCGATTCCGGCTGCGCGCGCCATGGGCTGGCAGTCGCCGGGTAGCCGCTCGATCGAGAATGCGCGTGCCATTCGCCGGGGTCTCCCCCTGTCGGAGAGTGCGCCCACGGCGCGGCCGGGGCTAGCAGCCCGTTGATAAACTCCCTACTCGACTTCGCCCTCTCCGCCGCCGCTGCGTCGTGCTCGTCGAGCCGTGCTCAGCGGCCCTACAGGGCCGCCTCCGCCGTCTCGACTTCGCACTCCTTGCTGCGACGAAGATGGCTTCGTCTCGCTACGGGACTTTTTCAACGGGCTGCTAGCAGACCGTTGATAAAGTCATCCGGCGCCAGGCCGGCATCCTCCACTCCGGTGCGGCGCCTGAAAACCTCGCCGAATCCACCGATTCGCCTTCGTTTCCAGGCACCACTCCGAAGCGGATGCTGTCGCCCTGGCGCCGAAGCACTTTATCAACGGCCTGTCTGGTATGGGTGGACCTGTCAACACTCAGGGTCGTTTCGTATTCAGGATGCCTCTGGGAGGGGTGGAAGCAGCGAATGGGCTGAGCGACTGCGACGGTTGATCAATCTGGTATTCGCGGGTTGGTTA
>JBLHKW010000166.1:0-10696 GCA_047618565.1 Planctomycetota bacterium | reverse complement strand
TCGTCGGGCACCGTTGTGTATGCGGCGGTCCCTGGTGGACCCATTGAGTTCGGAACAGCTAGCCCGATCTATTCATGACCACGCGGACGAAATACCACGAACGGCCGGCTTCGCCGTCCTTTCGGGCTTTGGCGGCACTTTGCGAACATTGGCGTCCTCGGCGACCAAAAAAGGTCGCCTGCGGGGCCAATGCCCGCAAAGCACCACCAAAGCCCGAATCGAGGCGTTTCGCCTCGCGGCTCATGAATAGACCGGGCTAGCAGCCCGTGGTGAAAGTCACGACCCGCTCAAATCCGCCAGGCTCCGCCCTGGCGGCGTTGCGTTTCCTCCGAGTATCCACGAATACGCGTCGTCAGCGCGCCTTGCCAGATCGAATCCTGACGGCTTCGAGCCCGCCGTGACTTTCACCACGGGCTGCTAGCCCGAATAATTCATGAAGACGCGGCCCAAACGCGACGACCGGCCGGCTTCGCCGTCCTTTCGGCTTCTGGCGGCACTTCTCGCGCGTTGGCATCCTCGACGACCCGTAAGGGTCGCCTCTCCGCTATCGGACGATCCGCAGGATCGTCCGTACGGGTTTGCCTCGGGCTGCGCCCTCCGCAATTCCCGAACGCGGCCCCGTGGGGCCAACGCGCGAGAAGCACCACCAGAAGCCGAATCGACGCGTTTTGGCTCGCGCTTCATGAATTATCCGGGCTAGCGGATAGCTACGGCCCCGTACTCCGCCGGCTTGCCGCCACGCGATCCAGTTCCTGCTTCAGGCGCGCTTCGAGGTCTCCGAGCGATATTTCGAGCAGCTCGACCGGTCCGTCCAGCTCCAGGATGCGCGCTACGCCCTCCGCGACGGTCCCGGACCCGAGCAGATCGGGTTCGTCCTGGTGGGGGCGGTGGCGGTAGGCACGACCGAGGGAATCCACGAGCCCGAGGTCCTGGCTGTAGATGTTGCGGACCGCGTAGAAGAAGCGCTCACCCGCGCCCATGGACTGCAGGCGTACGACCGAGCCCAGCACGGGTCCCGGACCAGCGTTCACGAGCCATGCCCGCTGGACCTGTGCCGTGGGCACCTCGCGATCGTTCAGACCCGGGGGCTGGACCTGCACGGTGGTGATGCAGGCGGGTGCGAGGGCGCCCAAGGCGATGAGGGCCAGCCCGGCGGCTGACGGAGCAGATCGGAGGTCCATGACGGGCCGAGTATGTGGTCCAGGGCCACGGCACCCAAGCACTTCCGGCATGGGCTCGGCCGGGATTGTGGGCTGTCGGCACCTACCTTATAGTTCCGGGGTGGATGAACATGCATTGAGTTGTTTCCGGCAGGCGGGCGCCATCGTCGCCGAATGTCGAGAATGGGCCCGGGGAGCGATCAAACCAGGGGTGCGCGTGCGCGACATCCTGGAGAAGGTCGAGGACATGATCCGCGACCGCGGAGCGCAACCGGGTTTTCCGGCCCAGTCGTCCCGCAATCATGTGGCGGCGCACTACTGCTCGGCGCCGGACGACGAGATGACCTACGAGGAAGGCGACTGCGTCAAGGTCGACATCGGGGCGCACGTCGACGGTTACATCGCCGACAGTGCGGCGAGTGTGGACCTGTCCGCAGACGGGCGTTGGACGCCCCTGGTCCAGGCCTCCCAGGATGCGCTGGCTGCCGCGATCGCGACGGTTGGCGACGGGGTGCCGGTCGGCGACGTCGGTGCCGCGATCGAGCGCACGATCGAGGCGGCCGGGTTCCAGCCCGTGCGCAACCTGACCGGGCACGGTCTTGCGCGCTGGAAGGTGCACACGCCGCCGCAGATCCCCAACTACGGTGAGCGCGGTGGTGCTCGCCTCAAAGAGGGCATGGTGTTTGCCATCGAGCCCTTCGCATGCAACGGACGTGGGATGATCACCGAGCGTGGCAAGGCGGAGGTCTTCATGATGATGCGCCCGCCGCGCAAGGCCAAGGGGCTCGACCGCGACGTCTTGCGCGCCATCGAGTCCTGGCGCGGCTTGCCGATCGCGCGGCGTTACTTCAACGAGTTCGACCGCGAGGTCGTCGATGACACCCTCAGCCGGCTCGTGAAACAGGGCTCGCTTTCACGCTATCCTCCGCTGGTGGAGGCGGAGGGCGTGATGGTGACGCAGACGGAGCACACCATGTACCTCGGCCCGGATGGGGTCGAGATACTGACCGCGGGATGACCCGCGTCGCGCTGATCACGGCCGATGCGCCCGTCTCGGCCTGCTCGAACGCACGATTGCGCGCGCTGCTACCGCATCTGGAGCAGGAGTTCGAGGTGCAGGTCTTCGTGGGGTCGGATTGCGCCGCAACGGAGCTCGCCGGCCGCACGGTTGCGAAAGCGGCCTCCTTCGCGCCGAAGAATTTCGAGCGCGTGCTCTACTTCGTCGAAAACGTGCGCGAGCACGCGTTCATGCTGCCCATGATCCGTGACTTCGGCGGTGTCGTGGTGCTGCACGACTGGATGCTGGGGGAACTCGCCCTGGCCGCCCGTCCCACGTTGGCGTTGACGGGCCTCATGGGTCAGCTGGCGGCCTGGCGCGAAGGCGGGCGCGTGGCCTGGGCCGCGCAGCGACGTGGGGGCACGCAGCTCATGCTCGATAGCCTGCCCCTGAACCGCTCGGTGGTGCGTCACGCGGACGCCTTCATCGTGCCCGAGGGCGAATGGAAACGGGACATCCTGGTGGAGCGAAATGCTCACACGCCGATAGCCGTCATCCCATGGCGGCGAGATGCGAACCCCGAAACGCTGGCGCAGGCGGCGCCGCGTTTTATCGAGAGTCTCAATCTACTCCCGGCGCATCGAACCAACCGCAAGAGCCTGATCCGTAGCGCCATCGACGAGGCGGACCGCGCGCGTGAGACGCGCGATACCGCCTGGTGATGGATCTATCGCAGGCTGACCGGGATCAGCCGTCGAGGACGCCGAGGCCGAAGGCCGGGCGAGCGGGGGCCGGCGTCGATGCCGGCGCCGGTGCCTTGCGCTCAGGCTGCGAACGCTCGGGCTGAACCGGACGCTCGTCGCGCGCCGGACGCTCGTTGCGTGCCGGACGCTCGTTGCGTGCCGGACGCTCGTTGCGTGCCGGACGCTCGTTGCGTGCCGGACGCTCGTTGCGTGCCGGACGCTCGTTACGTGCCGGACGCTCGTTACGTGCCGGACGCTCGTTACGTGCCGGACTCTCGTTACGTGCCGGACTCTCGTTGCGTGCCGGACTCTCGTTACGTGCCGGACGCTCGTTACGCGCCGGACTCTCGTTGTCAGCGGGCTGCTGGTTACGACGTTGCTTGCCCTTCGGGCCGCTGTCAGAGATGCGCCGGCGCTCGATGCTGCTGCCGAGTCGTCGTTCGATGGCTCGGATCGCAGCTCCGTCGGCGGGCGTCACGAAGGTGAAGGCGTTGCCCGTTTGCTCGGAGCGTCCTGTGCGTCCGATGCGGTGGGTGTACGCGTCGGGCGTGTTCGGGACGTCGAAGTTGACGACGTGCGAGACGCCCGCGATGTCGAGGCCGCGCGCGGCGATGTCCGTGGCCACGAGGACCTGGTAGCTGCCATTGCGGAAGCCCTTGAGGGCTCGTTCGCGCTGGGGCTGGGACATGTTGCCCTGCAGGGCAACCGCGGCATGGCCGCGCTTGTCGAGCCGCTGGGCCAGGCGCTTGGCGCGGTGCTTCGTGCGCAGGAACACGATCGCAGAGCTGAAGTCGTCGCCGGTAAGCAGGCGCTCCAGAGCACCGTCCTTGTCGCCTTCGGAGATCGAATAGAGCGCGTGGTCGATGGTCTCTGCGGGGCGCGAGTTGCCCAGTTCGATCACAGCCGGCTTGCTGAGCACCGTGTCCGCCAGCTTGCGGATCTCGCGCGGCATGGTGGCCGAGAAGAGCAGGTTCTGGCGGCGCTTCGGAAGGGCCTTCAGAATGCGCCGGATGTCGGGCAAGAAGCCCATGTCGAACATGTGGTCCGCTTCGTCGAGGACGAGTACCTCGACCTTGTCGAGATGCACGGCACCCTGGTTCATGAGGTCGAGCAGGCGTCCGGGGCAGGCCACGATGACGTCGGGCGTCGAACGCAGGGCACGGATGTGCCGTGCGACCGGAACGCCGCCGAAGATCGGCATGGACGTCAGGGGCGTGTGCTCACCGAGGCGTTCGAACTCGGAGTTCACCTGTGCGGCGAGCTCCCGGGTCGGAGCGACGACGAGCGCGCGCGGGCCGGGCCCACGCTTGCCCAGCAGACGCTGCAGGATGGGAAGCACGAAGGCTGCCGTCTTGCCGGTGCCCGTCTGGGCCAGTCCGAGGACGTCGCGGCCCTCGAGGGCGGGCGGTATTGCGTGCTCCTGAATCGGGCGCGCATCGGTGTAGCCCGCGTCGGCGATGGCCTGACGGAGCTCGGAACGAAGGTCAAAGGAATCGAAGCCGGTCGCGGTGCGCTCGGCGGTTGTACGTTGGCTAATAGCTAGTTCTCTTTTCGAGGTCGCCGCGTTAATCGCGGTCGAAACTCCGGGATCGGGACCCGCTCAACAGTGTCGGGAACGATCGGAATTGTTTCGGCGCGGTCCCGATAGGGGACCCTGTTGTGCGCCGACGGCCGCGTTATGTGCGGCCGAGGTGGGGGAATATGACCCCCGGGTGATAAGCGCCAAGGCCTGGCTCCATGTGGTGGAGCGCGGGCCTTGGGTTGCTCAAGAGTACCGTCTATCGGCGACGGATGAACTTTTCCGACCCGAGAGTTCCGATTTTAATGCCTGTGCTCGGTCAAAATCGGCCATTTCAGGGCCTGTAGAGGGGGAAAAGCCCGGTCAAGGAAAGGGGCGGGCCCGGTCTCGACGGTACAGTCCGCGGCATGTCGCCGGTGCCCAAGCAGCTTTCCGAGTCCCGAGCTCTACCGCGACCGGTGGCACTGGAGTGGTTCCTGCTGGCCCTCGGCCTGGCCCTGGTGGTGCGCTATCGCTGGCTGTTCGACGACTCCTTCGTCTACTTCCGCTACGTCGACAACCTGCTCTTCCTGGACGCGGGCCTGACCTACAACGCGGGCGAGTTCGTGGAGGGCTTCTCGAGCCCGGCGCACTGCCTGTTGCTCGTCGTCCTGCGCGCACTGCACCTCGGTTTCCCGACCATCGTGCTGCTCATCGGCCTGGTCGGTTTCACGGCGTTCTGGTACCTGCTCGTCGTCCTGAACCGTTCCCTGAGTCCGGACCGCAGCGCGCTCACCCTGAACTTCCCCCTGGCCTACCTGGCCGCGAACTACTCCGTCAGCTCGTTCTTCACCGCCGGCAACGAGGGCGCGCTGCTCCACGTCAGCGCCGCCGCCACCGCGCTCTACCTGCTTCGCCCACGCTCGCGTCTGCTGGCATCGATCGTGGCCATCGTCCCTCTCGTGCGCCCGGAGCTGGCCCTCGCGGGGTTGCTCACGGGTCTGTGCGTCTGGTGGTCGACCGGGCGTGCGCCGCGCTTCTTGCTCGCCGTCGCCGCACTCGCCAACGGAGGCTGGTTGCTCTTCCGCATCCATTACTACGCGGACCTGCTACCGAACACCTTCTACCTCAAAACCGGTACGCGACTGGAATCGGGGACCCATCTGGAGGCCGGCCTGCGCTACCTGCTGAACACGACCGGGCCCTACCACGCCTTGCCCGTCCTCGGCGTGTTCGGTCTGCTGGCCTGGCGCCTGGCACGCCGCAGGTCGGGAGCGGACACCGCGCCCCGTCGCGGAATTCCCCCGCGCGCCGCCATGCTGCTCATCGCCGCGTCCGTCGCCACCTGGACCATCGCAAGCGGCGGTTCGTCCATGCACTACTACTACCTCGCCTTTCCCTTCACCCTGACGGTCTGCGCTCTCGGCGGCCTGCTCGAGCGAGCGCTCTTCGAGTACCGACCGGCTGCCCGACCCGGTCAGGCCTGGCTCGTGATGCTGCCGGTGACGGCCGCCGTCTTCTCGTGCTACCCGCCCCTGCTCTCCAGACACCCGGTGACCCTGGGCGAGGAGTTCGCTCAGCTGCCCGACCTCGAGCTGATGAACGATCCGTCCTTCTTCCGCAACCAGGAGCCGTTCGAGGGGCCCTGGCCCGAGATCGAGGACATGCTCGCGCTGGCGCCGACCCTGCGCGCCCAAGGCTACGGCGAGTGGACGGACTTCACCTGGTGCAACACGATCTACGCCCATCCGGAAGTGCGCGCCATACACGGGCTCGGCCTGACCGACGCCTTTCTCGCCAGGGTCGACACCCCCGAGGCCACACGCGGCCACAAGCCGGCGCTGCCCGCACTGGCCGTCGACCTGATCGAGATCCAGATGGCCGCCACCGAGATCGGTCGCGGCGTCTACTCGAGCGCCATCGACTCGGGCAGCGCGCCAGCCTGGATGGCAGCGAACCGAGACACGATCGAACTGCTCGAGCGCAAGGTCTTCAACCGACACAACCTGGCCGAGAACATGCGCCTGGCCCTGCGCTTCCCACCGAAGATCCAGCTCTAAAAGCGAACGTACCGAGCCAGTGCAAAATCCGACGGGTATCTGCCTCAACGGCAGGCAATACCAGCCGGAGATACGGAGCCCGGGCAATCTCCACCACATGGCAGAGAGTTGCATTCGGTTGCTAGCCAGCTACGGCCATGTGGTGGAGATTGCCCGGGCTCCGTATCTCCGTCCGCGCCCGCATGCGGTCGGCGGCAACTAGGTGCATTCCGCCCCGCCGCTGGATCCAGGCGATGCCTCTCGACAGGATAGGGGAAGGTCGCGCTCTCGTCGCATGTACCACTCCCCACCGGACCATGTCTCGCGTTCTACTCGCGCTTGCAGTTCTCTCGCTGATCCTGATTCCGCTCGTGCCACGGAGGATTCGGTTCAAGATTGGAATCCGGCGTAGGCTCAACTGGGACTGGGGCGCCGATCGCCTCGACAAGCGCTTCGATGGTTGGGTCTTGTTTGGGCGGGTCCTTCTGCTCGTGGTCGCGGCGGTGCTGCTCAACGTGGGTTGGGGCACGGAGGCGTAGCAATGCACTACCCATTGCCTCGGCTCCGTTCCCGTATCGCGTGAGGGGCACCCCGAACGAACGACGCGCCCGACTCGAGGTACGAGCCGGGCGCACGTGTGACTTCGATCAGTCCATTTCAATCCGACCGATTTCCACGGGCGGGCCACTCGGCACGTTCTGCTGCCGGATACGCGTCAGGGCCGGGATTTCTTCGGCGCGCTGGCGCGGACCCTCGGGCACCGTCAATTGCCAGCCCATCTGGGCAGCGGTCGCCTCGTTCGGCGTGTAGTCCGGGTTCAGGATGCCGCTCTGGACCATGATGTCGCGGTAGGAATCCGGGTACTCGGTTCCGAAGGGCAGGTCGATCGACTCGGGCACGAAGGAGTGGTTCTCGGTCATGACCGTCACCTGCTCGAAGCCGCGGCGAACGCCGTTGACGGTGTAGTCGAACTCGACGTCCTGGCTCGAGCGCACGATGATCTGGTTCAGATTGCGCGATTCGATCCAGAGCAGTGCCGGGGCGCCGATGGGGGTCAACTGCACGGTCATGCCGTCCTCGATGCTCACCAGGCGGAACTCCTCCGGGACCTCGATCACGGCGCGGCCGCGCACGATGTGGTCGTTGCCGCGGAAGTAGGTGCCCGACTCGTTGCCTTCCAGTGAGAAGAAGTGGATCTCCTTGGTGGGATCGGTCGGGTGGGGTTGGATGAAGCTCTTCTGGCCGGTGGTTCCGGACGAGCCGTAGGAGATGATGCCCCAGCCGTTCGGCGAGTGGGTTCGGCCCTGAACGCCGTAGTTGGTGCCGGTGGTGGCGAGCGCTTCCCCGCGCACGCCGCGACCCGATGTGCTCTGTGCCTGGCCCAAGACGCCGTAGGTGACGCCGGTGGTGGATGACGTATAGCCGTAGACACCGCGTCCACCACTCGAGTTCGAGTCGCCACAGACACCGATCGCTGTCCCGGTTGCCGCGTTGGCGCTGCCGTGAACGCCCTCGCCGCTCGTCGATTGGCTGACACCAAAGACGCCAGTGCTGTTTCCGCTGGTCACCTGCGAGTCACCGAGCACGCCGTCACGCCCGCGCCCGTAGACGCCGACGCCCGAGTTGGTCGTCGTGCCCAGGACCGCGACGCCGTTGTCGACCGCGTGGCCGGCGACGCCGTAAAAGGGCGCCACGCCGTACACGGCAGTTCCCGTTGAGCTGCCTGTGGGCAGTTCTCCCATGACACCGTACGAAAGCCCGTTCGTCGACGTGTTCTGCCCGAAGACACCGATTGCGGTGTCCACGGTGGTCAGGCCCTGAACGCCGAATGCGTCACCCTGGCCGCGAACACCGGCGTGATTGGACAGGCCCACGACGCCGTAGTTGTCGGTGTTGCTGGCCCCGGTGGAGATGCCGGCGACGCCGATCTCCTGACCGCTCCAGTCTGCTGCCGCGACGCCGTCGAAGTCGTTCGTGCCCTGGACGCCGAGGAAACCGGTCGTCGGTCCGTTGACACTGACACCCTTGGCCGCCGGGAGAACTGTGGTCCCCGAAGACAGCACGGTCTGGGTCCCGAAGCTCGGGGAGATCTTCGTACCGGCGATAGCTGCCAGCGGGTTGACGTCCACGTTCAGGATCGTCGAGTCACCGATTTCATCGGAAAGGACGCCACCGGAGGCGATGTCCAGGGAGTTGATGGTGTTCGGAAAGATGTGGATGCTCTGGACCGCGTTTGCAGCCAGCTTGTTGCCGTCGACGGCACTGTTCTCGATCTCGGCAGTGCCGATCGAATTGCCGAGCATGCTGAAGGCGGCTGCATCGAAGCCATCGAGCTGGTCCGCGTTGAGGTTCGAGACGAGATCGCTCGAGGCGACCGAGAGCGGGGCGCCGCTGCCGGCAGTCGAGACGAGCTGGCCGTCGGTGCGGATGTCCCCGCCGACGACATCGAGCTTGGCGCCCGGCGTCATGGTCGACAACCCGATGAAGCCGCCGCCGTCGATGAAGAACTCGTTCCCGAGCGGATAGAGCATCCCGGCCGTGGGAATGGACGAAGCCGTCAGGCAGTCGCCTGTCATGACGTCCCTGAGCGCGGGGGCGCAGAACTGATCCGGTTCGGGCCCGGCCGCGGAGGTGGCGGCGGAGTTCGTCGGCAGGCCCGTGCCTGAGGCGCCGAGCTTCGCGGCAGCGGTCGCATCCGGCGTCTCAGCTCGATCGATAGGCGCGACACCGGCACTGATCTCGCGGAAGAGGAACGGGCGCGGCTCCACACCGAGGTCGATCTCCTCGAGCAGACCGGCGCCGACGTTATGGAAGAGTCGTTCGATGCCCTCGAACACGACGCGCAGGTCCGGCTGGCCGTCCCCGTCGTAGTCGAGCCACTGGGCACTCGAGGGATTCAGGCCCGCGGGCAGCCCGGAATACTCGGTCGCGACCTCGAAGGTCCCGTCCGCTGCCTGACGCAACAGGTGGCTGGCGCCGGCCCGTGCGGGCAGGTACAGGTCGAGGCGGCCGTCACCGTCGTAGTCGGCCCAGGCGGCCATGTGGGCGCGGGTGCCGGCGCCGGCGAGGGTCAAGCCCGTGCGGTCGGTCACGTCCGTGAACCGGCCGTCGCCGAGGTTGCGCAGCAGGCGGGCCGGGCCGTCGCCCACGACGTAGGCGTCGGCCAGGCCGTCGCCGTCGAAATCGCCCCAGAAGAAGGCCGAGGGGGCCCTGAGATCGTTCGGGGAGGGGACGGATGTGGAGTTGGTGAAGGTGGATGCCCCGGTCAGGGAGGCGCCCAGCGCTAGGGTGGTGAGGATGATGCTCATGAGACAGGGTCCTGGCTGAAGGGCCACCTGGGTGGCCCGCGGAGTGAAGATCGGATGGGTTCCGCACCCTGGAACGGGAAGCGCGCCTGGACTCCTCCAAAAAAGATTCACGAACCCCACGAAGGCCCCTCAGGGGCGACAATGCACACCCATGACGCTCGATCCTGATCAGGCGACGCTGTTCCTCCGGCGCATCGCCGAGGGCGATTCCCAGGCCGCGGAGAAGCTCCTACCGCTGCTCTACGACGAACTGCGCTCCGTCGCCGAGCGCTGCATGGCCCGGCAGCCCTCGGAACACACCCTGCAACCGACCGCCCTGGTGCACGAGGCATACGTGCGCCTGTTCGGTGGTCAGGAAACACCGCACTGGAGTGACCGCGCCCACTTCGTGCGCGTGGCGGCTCAGGCCATGCGGCACGTGCTCGTGGATCACGCGCGGGCCAAGAAGGCCCAGAAGCGGGGAGATGGCAAGCGCCCGGTTCCGCTGGAAGCGGTCCTGGCGCATTTCGAGGAGCAGTCGCTCGACGTGATCAGCCTCGATGAGGCCCTGGGTCGGCTGGGCGAGATGGACCCGGCCCTGTCGCGCATCGTGGAGCTACGCTTCTTTGCCGGGTTGACGATCGAGGAAACGGCGCGCGCGCTCGAGGTGTCCACCACCAGCGTCGAGCGCGGCTGGCGCGTGGCCCGTATGTGGTTGCGGGAGCAGCTCCCGCGCGCGGGCTAACGCGCGGGCGGTCAGTCGAATTCCATCTCGAGCGCCTCGGCCTGTTTCAGCTCCGCGCGCAAGCGATCGCCCTTCCTGCGCTCGGAGGCTGTCAGCGGGCCGAGCTTCGAACGCTCATCGAAGGCAACCAGGGACTTCTCGAACCATGCCTTCGCCCGTGTGATCGATGACCGACGCGCTGCGGCGGAGCCGTTCGGACTCTCGGCCATTGAAAGAAAGACGCGGCC
>JBLHKW010000165.1:0-10862 GCA_047618565.1 Planctomycetota bacterium | reverse complement strand
ACCCCACCCAGGGGCGCAGTGCCCTCGTCGAAGGTCCGATTGCTGATCGCGCGGAAGCCCAGGTCCGCGGCGGTGTCGCTGTAGTCGCCAACACTGTCGGGCACCGCGTTGTCGACGCCGATGGCGTAGGATGCACCCGACAGGACGCCGGCTTCCGTGGCCAGCAGGCTGCCCGCGACGCAGTCTACATGACCCGCGTGGCACTGTCCGCAGCTGCGCGAATCCGTCACGACGCGCAGGTCGCCGGGGTTGATGAACTGCAGGTAATCGATCGAGCTGTAGGTGGTTCCCGCCACCTGGTAGTCCGGGTACTTGTCGATCCCGGTCAGCGTCAGCCGGTTGAAGTAGGCCGTGGCGTTGACGTCCTGAAAGGCGCGGTCACCGATCTGCGGCGGCGGAGGTACGTGGCTCGATGCCAGGTCCTCACCGTCGGGATTGCCCCCGTGGCAGGTCGTGCAGCGTAGGTTGTCCGCGCTGCCGAAGGGGTGCGGGTTCTCCATGCCCGGACCCGCGTAGTCGTCGTGCGGCGATCCGTTGTGGCAGAGCATGCAAGACTCGGCCGTGGCCGCCAGGCTTGCCGATTCACCTGATTGAGTGCCGCATCCGGCGAGAACCGTGAGCGCGAGTCCAAGGACCAGGTGATTGATCGTGTGTCGAAACATCTGCTTCGAAGCTCTGTGCCGCCGCGGTCCGTGCTCGTCTGGATGCACGTTCCCGGTCGTTACCGACACGTCTGCCTCAGCCCTTCTTCTCCCGAGTCACGCGCCCGCTGTCGGCGCGTCGTTCCTGGGAGCCAGGTGGCCTGCCGACCACTGTTCCTGGCTCACCAAGTCTGCTTGGATTCCCTATCGTGGGACTGGGCCTTCGATCTTGAGGGAGGGCTATGGATTCAGCTGGGCCTGGGGCCAGATGGTAGGCAGGTGGCACCTGTCGCACCGATCGACCCAGCCCAGGCCCACGTGGTTGGGGTTCGTAGCGCGCGCCAGGTCATCCTGGTGGCACGCAGCGCACTCGACCGCGGTCGGAAAGAAGTTCCCAACCTCGGCGCCGATGTGGCAGCGTCGGCAGTCCGTCACGGCGTGGATGCCGGTCAGTGGGAAGCGCGTCTGATTGTGCCGCTCGATCTGTCCGACCGGCTTCCAGGTGCTCTCCTGGTGACAGTCCGTACAGCTTGGACCGAGCTTGCCGAAGTGGATGTCCTCGTGGCAGCCGACGCAGCCGCGGGCCTGGAAGGTACTCACGGGTCCGCGGTCGTTGTGGCAGCGCAGGCAGCGCGCCTGGTCGTGCGCGCCGGTCAATTCCACACCGGTGGATGCCGCGTGGTCGAACTCGAAATCCGCGCGCACGCCCTGCCAGTTGTTGCCCTCGTGGCACAGGCCGCAGTCACCGGGAAAGGTGTCGTGTGGCAAGACGGGGCCGAGTCCGCGCCACCAGCCGTGGAGCTCGATGCTCTGTGGCGTGCGCGTGACGCAGGCTGCGATCAGCGACAGGGCAGCCAGGACTGCGAGGGTCTTTCCGACCTGTCGGATTCTGTCCGGACGGTATGTCATGGCTAGAAGCTCCTCTGAAGGTAGAGGCCTAGCGACCAGGAATCCTCGTCGGCCCACAGGAAACTTTCGGCATAGACGGACAGGTCCCAGCCTGAAGCCCAGGTCAGCGTTCGGCTCCCTCGCAGGCGGTACTGGATGATGTTGTCCGTGTCTGCCGCGAAGCCGTGCTGGTCGTTCTGTGCCGCCTCGTAGAGCACATCCCAGCGACCGTTGCGCACGGACTTGCCATGGACGACGCGTCCGCCCACCAGGGCGCTGAAGCGAGCCTGGGTGCCGAAAACGGTCAGATCCGTGCGCGTGCGATCCCCGAACATGTCCGTGAACGTGACACCCGCCGCCGCGTCGCCACCGGACTCCTCCTGATCGCCCCAGACACCGAGTTCGGTGTGCGTGCGCTGGTTGGACGTGAGCTGCTTCCAGCCGCGGAACGAGACCCGGTCGTTGTGTGCGTCTGCGATCTGCTCTGGAAGCGCCTGGAAGCCCTCGTCGCGCTGAAGCTCCGGAAACTCCCAGTGCGTGTAGGTGACATTCATGCCGCTGCCGCTCTCGTAGCGACGGGTGGTCGACATGTAGGCCTGCGTGAGTCCGAGGCCCGAACCCTTACCCGTGTCGCTTGCGCTGTAAGCATCGACCCATACGGCGCCCAGGAAGTTCCAGCCATCGTCCGGAAGGAACTCGAGCTTGCCCACCAGCAGCGAGCGGTCGGCCGCGCTGTTGTGCAGCGTTTGCTGGAAGCCTCCGGTGGCGGTGAGTCGCTCGCTGGCGTCGGCCACCCAGCGGTAATAGCCCGCGGCCTGAAAGTCGCGGCCCGAATTGAGGTGATCGAAGGGCTCGGGCATGTACCCGACGCTTCCGCCGACCGAGTCGCCGCTATCGAGGCGCTTGGAGTACTCGAAGCCGTCCAGCAGCCCGAACTCGGCCACTCCGTCCTGCAGGAAGCGGCCGGCCTCCCAGCGCGTCCTCGAAAAACGCCCTCCGCCACGATAGTAGGACACCCGGTCGAAGCGCATGCGAAGCGAGTCCTCGTCGAACTGGTCCGGCAGATCCGTGGCACGGTAGTTCTGCTCCAGGTCGATCTGGACGCCGCCGCCGCGCTCGAAGGGGTTCTCGATGCGCAGGCTCTCTCCGACGCGCATGAAGGTATCGGATCGGCCCTGCTGGCTGGTGTGCGTGCTGTCTGCGACAAAGTACAGCCGGCCGCTGATCGCGCGATCCCGTCGCTCGGGGCGTACGGCCCGGATCTCTGCCAGCAGCGGCATGTTCGGAGTCCAGCCCTCGTCCGCATTCTCCCACTGCTCGCCGGTAACCTGCCCTGCGGGCACGCCAGGGACAACCGGGACCAAGCGCAAAGCAGGGATCATGGCCGCGCCACGGGTGCCCACGGCCAGGACCACGGCCTTGTCGAGCAACTCGACGATCGCGCTGCGTTCGCTGGCCTCGATCACCGTGCCCTCGGAGATGTTCCCGCCGCGTGCGCGAAACAGGACCAGGTCTCCGACCTCGAGCAGGTCGTTGGAGCCGCGATCGACGACCACGTTCGGTCCGGTCGCAGTCACCCGCAGGTCGACGCGCTCGTGGGCTTTCTCATCCTGAGCGCCGGCGCGGCCGGCGAGGCTGACGCAGAGCAGAATCCAGGTGATCAACGTGGCCTTCAACGGTCTCTCCCCTTTGTGCGCACCCGGTCGCGGGTCGCGCCGTGACAGTCCGCGCATTCCGTGCCCATCGGTCGGTAGCGCACCAGGGCGATCCCATCGGGCTTCGTCACGCGATGGCACTCCGAGCACGACAGGCTCGCGTGTGTTCCGTCGAGCGGAAATTGCGTGTCCAGGTCATGATCGAAACGCAGGGCCCTGAAACTGTTGGTGTCCTCGTGGCATCCCCGACAATCCGTGATTCCCTGCTCCGCGAACTGTCCGGCGTGGGAGTCGGAGTGGCAGTCGGCGCAATTCGTGCCCACGGCGCGGCCCCATGTGCGACCGAGGGCGTGGCCGCGGACGCGGTCGTGGCAGCTCGAGCAGCTGGTCGCTCCGTGTGCGCCGTCCAGGGCGAAACCGGTCCAGAGGCCGTGGTCGAAGCCGTGCGGAGAGGATCGGAACGAGGTCTCGTCGTGGCAGCGGGCGCAGCTCGCGCGTTCGCCGAGGTTTGCGGGTAGTCCGGAAGCGTCGAACTGGCCCTCGTGCGGGTCCGTGTGGCAGGCCGCGCAGCCCGCGTCCGACCCCGTGATCTTGGTGGCCCAGCCGAAGGTCCGTGCGGCATGGTCGGGCGCGCTCGCCCGTGGATGGCAGCTGGCGCAGGCGTTCTGGCCGTGGGAGCCGCGCAGGGGGAAGGACGTCCAGCGTTCGTGGTCGAATGCGTCGAGGGAGACCTTCGAGAAAGTGTGCGGCAGGTGACATTCCGCGCAGCCAGCCGGCCGATCCAGGCCGAGTTCTTTGCTACGCGCGTCGAAGAAGCCGCGGTGCGCGTCCTCGTGACAGGCCTCGCACGCGCTGGCGTCGCGGCCCGGATGGCGGTCGCTGAATTTTGCTCCCAGCAGCTCGCGCCCGTGGCACTGGGCGCACTCGAGGTCGGCGTGCGGCGTTTCGAGCACGAAGCTGGTCAATGCATGCTGCCCCACGGTCAGGTCGACCAGGTTCGTATCGAAGGCGTCGTGGTCGAGGCTGTGGCACGTCGCGCAGCTGTCGCCCGGCGGCGTGTCCGTGGGCTCTGCGATGGCGTCGATGAACGCGGGTGCATGCGGGGAGTCGTGGCAGTCGATGCACTGGCGCCACTCGGGTGAGCCGCTTCGGGCGCCGACCGCGTCGACCGAGTGTGCGCTGCCCTCTGCGTGACAATCGACGCAGCTAACCTGGGCGTGGCTACCGACCAGGGGGAACCGCTCTCCATGATCGAACTGGCGCAGATCGCCGAAGCCCGTCTGGGCATGGCAGTCCGCGCAGCTCTGGGTGAGACGCTCCTCGTGCGGGTTCTCGTGGCAGGTCGCGCAGTCCTGAGAGAGTCCCATGTAGCGCCTGGCGCCGGTCGGAAGCACGCTGTCCAGCACGTTCGCGTGGCAGTCGACGCACGCCAGGTCCAGGTGCATGCCCTCCATCGTGAAGCCGACGGTATCGTGATCGAACTCGACTGCCGCGGGCACGCCGGCGATGTGGAAGCTACGACCGTTGATCACGGGGAAATCCACGCCGTGATGATCGCTGTGGCACAGCGCGCACTCCCGCACGAGGTTGGGCTGCAGGGAACCGTGCAGGCCGAGCGAGCCTTCGATGTGTGCGCCCACATCTGCGTGGCACTCCAGACACGCATCGGCCATGCGCACTTCGCCGTCGCCGTGGCACATGACGCAGCTGTCGCGCCCGACCAGGTCCGCCTCGCGCTGGTGCACGCGGGTCAGGTCGCCGGGCGCCCTGCGCTGGGTGTCCTTGACGACCACCAGCGCTACGCCGATGGCCGAGATGGCCCCCAGCCAGAACCTCGGATTCGCCAGCATCATCGAGCTCCCCCGATGACCGAGCCGGACGACTCGCCGTAGATCATGGCGTAGGCGACGTGTGCGATCACGAGCAAGACCATCAGGACCGCGACCCAGCGGTGGAGGTAGCGCCAGCTGTTGAGAACGGCGCGCAGGTCCTCGTAGTGCGCGGCGACGGTCGCCGAGCGATGGGCGTCACGCGCCATAGCGAGAGTCTGCTTGATGAGGTGTTCGGGCACATCATCGGCGCGACCCTGCCGGGCGATCTGTGTCAGGATCTGATTGCGCTTGCGGTGCCCGCCGACGAGATCCTTGATGCGCCCCAGGAAGGAGCTCCGCCACTGCCCGACATCGATCAGGCCGAGCACCTGGGTGCGAACCGTTGCGCGGAACTTCTGCTGACCCTGATCCCACTCCTCGGACATCCAGCCGAGCTTGGCCTTGACCTCGTCGAGCGCCAGTTCCCGGCCGTTGGCGGCGCGCGGAAACCACGCGTAGAAATAGCGTCCGATCGCGCCGGTGACGAGCAACAGCGACAGGGCCCAGTACGCGTGGCCTCCCGTGGTGTCGCGCGGGGCCATCGCACCGTGCAGCATCGCGCACAGGAGGGCGAGGATGCCCGTGGCCACGTGGCTGGTCATCCATGCCTGCAGGGAACCCCATTGCAGGCGCGCACGCGGTGAACGGCGCAGCAGGTACAGCAGATTGACGCAGACCAGCACAACCGACGCGATCCCGAACCACAGGCCCAGTCCCTGGGACGGACGCAGGAAGTCGTGCTTCAGGTTGGCGGCCCGTTCGGCGGAGGGTGCGCCGTAGTAGTCCCGGTGGTAGAGAGCCCAGGCCAGGGCCATGAGCGCGAGTGCGAAGCCCGTGCCCAGGGCCGGCAGCAGGCCGCTACCCTGCTCGCGGATGACGGCGGTCGGCTGACGCAGCGCGGCGTCGAAGGACACGCCCGAGCGCCGCAGGAGCTCGATCGGCGGGATGCCTCCGAGCATGATGAAGACCTCGTCGTTGCGCAGGCTGAGGGCCTCGCTGCCGGAGTCACCGGAGGTGGCCAGCTCGACCGAGTCCGGATGGATCGCGAGCAGCTGGCTACGGTAGATGACCCGCAGACGCGAGGCTGCGACCGCCGCATCGATGCGCTCACGATTGCGCGGGCGCACCCTGAAGAAGGCCTCCTTGCGGTAGGAGAGCGTGACCTGATTGCCGCTTTGCTCGGCGAGTGCGAGCGCGGCCTCGACGGCGCTGTCTCCGCCGCCCACCACCAGCACGTGGCGGCCCTGGTAGGAGTTCGCGTCGAGCAGGCTGAACGCGACCTTGGGCAGGTCTTCACCGGGAATGCCGAGCTGACGCGGAACGCCACGGCGCCCGACGGCCAGGCACACATTGCGTGCGGCATAGCTACCGCTCGCGGTGCGCACCAGGTAGTTGCCCTGCTCGTCCCGCTCGAGCCCTTCGAAGACCTGTCCGCCCTGGATCGGGAGCTGCTGCTCGCTGGCGATGCGCAGCCAGAGGTCCATCAGCTCTTCCTTCGTATAGCTGCTCGCGCCAAGGCGTCCGTAGATGGGCAGGTCCACCGGCTGGGTGAGCACCAGCTTGCGGCGCGGATACTTGGAGACGGTTCCCCCGAAGGACGACTCCTGGTCGATCGTGAGGAAGTTCAGCCCGTTGCGCTTGGCTTCCAGGGCGCAGGCCAGCCCCGCGGGGCCCGCACCGACGATGCACAGGTCCAGCAGGTTGGCATCCTGCGCGCGCGGCGCCTCGGCCGAGGCTGAGCGTACCCGTTCCGCGACGGCTGCACCGACTGCGGCCCCGTGCCCGATGGCGGTCTTGATCAAGGCGTGCGCCGTGACCTCGCCGGCCAGGAAGAGTCCCGGTGAGCCGACCGCCTCCAGGTCGCTCTCGAGCGCCGGGATGTCGTCGCGCTCGTTCGCATTGCTGAGGGTCACGCTGATCGCGCCTACGGGGCACTCCCGTTCGCAAGCCGCTATGCCGCGGCAGTGCGCACCGTTGATGACCATGGCCTGACCGTGGATCAGCCCGAGCACATCCTGCTCGGGACATGCCGCGACGCAGGTGGCGCATCCAAGGCAACGGGAGAGGTCGACGACCGGGTGCTGCAGCTGCGCGCCTTCGGACCCGGCGCGCGTGTTTTCCTCACGCACGTCCACGGCGGCTCGCATGTTGCCCAGTTCGCGCCTGCGCAGGAGCACGACCAGTGCGGCGCCCAGAATGGCCACGAGGCCCAGGAGAAGGGTCCAGCTCACGCCGTCCTCCCCGAGCCTCGTTGCTTGTTACTCGTAACCAATGCGTCGTCGACGGCGAACCGGCTCATGGCGGCGAAGGGCTCTCGCCCGCCTTCGATGAACCGGACTACCGGCTCTCCGGTGCCTGCTCCTGTGTGGTCGTGACTTCGACCTGCGGCGGCATGTGCGTCGGTAGCGCGTTGTTCTGCACGTAGGTGCGAGCGGCGTCGAGGCAGACGTTGAAACGTCCGTCCAGCTCGGCTGCCATCTTGTCCAGTGAGCGCACCTCACCCGTGACCCCGAGGATCGAACTGGCGTTGAAGTCGTGCTCCAGGAACAGGGCGATGTCGCTCAACGTCAGGTTGAAGACATCGTAGGTGGTCTGGACGGGCTCCAGTGAGTCCACGATGGCGTCGTAACGGGCACGCGAGGCCAGCATGCGCTCGCGGCTACGCTCGCGCATCGTCGGGCTCGCGAAGTTGCTCAGGTTGCCTTCCCACTGGGCGAAGAAGGGCTCGGCTGAGCGACGCATGGGCGTCACCGCAGCACGCAGGTCTGCTGCTTGCTGCTCGGACGCGTCGATGGCGCTCGTGTACATGGCGAAGGCCTCGACGATGTCGCCCTGGAAATCGGGCACGGCGATGAGCCTCAGGGCATCCAGCGCCTCGTGCATGGTCGCCTTCGATAGCTCGCATTCGACGTGGACTGCTTCGATGCGCTCCACAAGGTCGTCCACGCGGCGCAGGCCGACGCTGCTCCGTGAGAGGTTCGAACAGGCGGTGAGGCCCGTGAGGGCGCCCAGGAGGATGGTGGTCGAGGTTGCGAATCTGCGCGGGTTCACGTCGGGTCCTTTTCTGGAACAGATGAAGGTCGAAGACTGTCCTGGCGGGCCACAGGGCGACCCACCGAGGGCTTTCTTCGGCACCTGGAAAGCCGGGCTGAAGCCGACTTTGGGAACCCAGGGAGGGGGGTGGCCCGAATCGGGGGCGGACACATCCTTATTAACGCGCTACAGTGCCCGTGCTCGGTGCCCGACATCAGGGCCCCGTGGTGGCAGCCCGGGCGGATTCAGCGGGCGGCCCTCTCGGCAGGCCAGCGAGCGTCAGAACGGTCCCTTGGGGTCCGGACGCGAGACCGGGCGGATTCGATCAGGAAGGTTTGGAGGAGAAGGCAGAGGTATGCGGACTCAGATAGGGTGGATATGTGGACTGTTCGTCGTCGCGTTCGGGGGGGGCTGCTCGCCCGCTGCGGACACGGGCGTGATCGACGACGTTCGTGAACGCAGGGGCGACGACAGCGGGTCTGCGATCGAGATGGCGACCGCCGACCGTTTCGGGATGCGACCGGCAGCGGCCCACGGGCCCGGTGACGGCCATGATCACGGCGGCGCTTCGGATACGGCCGCGACGGAATTCGGATGGACGGTTCCGGAGGGCTGGCAAGAGCTGGCGCCGACGTCGATGCGACGGGCCAACTTTCGTGTCGCCGGCAGTCCCGACGCGGAGTGCTACCTGACCTTCCTGCCGGGTGGTGCGGGAGGCGTGGAGGCGAACATCAACCGCTGGCGAGGCCAGATGAGCCTGTCAGCCATGGACACCGCGGAGATCGAGCAGTTGCCGCTGCGCAGTCTCGTCGGGGGCGAGGCCGTCTTGATCGACATGGTCGGCGACTACAGCGGCATGGGCAGTGACGCTCAAGCGGACTACCGCATGGTCGGGCTGATCCTCGAGGCCCCGAGCGCCACCCTGTTCCTCAAGATGGTCGGACCGGCCGCCGTCATCGACGGCGAGATCGACCACTTCCATGAGCTCGCTGGTTCGTTCGCCATGCGTGAACCCAGCGCGCCCGCGGCGCCCCAGGATGGGCCGAACAGCGCTCAGGGTCTGTCGTGGGAAACGCCCGAGGGCTGGGTACGCGGCGGCGAGCGCCAGATGCGACTGGTCACACTGATGCCCGAGAGCGCACCCGACGTTGAATGCTACGTCACCTTCCTGCCCGGCCAGGCGGGTGGTGTGCACGCCAACATCAACCGCTGGCGCGGTCAGATGGGCCAGTCCGAGCTCACGCTCGAGGATATCGACGCCCTGCCGGTCTACCAGGTCCTGGGCAGCGAGGCGGTCTTCATCGAGATCGAGGGAGACTTCGTCGGCATGTCGGGCAACGAGACGAGCGACGCTGGATTCCTGGGGCTGATCGGCAGCGCAGGTACCGGTACGCTGTTCGTGAAGATGACCGGCTCCGGGGATGTGATCCGGGCGGAAAAACAGCACTTCATCGACTTCTGCGAGTCGTTGAGTGTCGACCAGGGGCATTGACCGTGAAGTTCATCGAACGTTTTTTTCAGATTCTGGGCTCATTCGGCCTGGCGTGCATCGTGCTCCTGTTCCTCCTGCTGCTCACCTTTCTGGGCACCCTGGAACAGGTCGATAACAGCCTGTTCGAGGTTCAGAAGAAGTACTTCGAGTCGCTGATCGTGCGCGACACGATGGTGATTGTGCCTCTGCCGGGCGTCTACCTGCTGCTGGGCCTGCTCTTCGTGAACCTGATCGTGGGCGGCATGCTGCGCATTCGCTGGACCTGGTCACGCCTCGGTATCCTGATCATCCACTTCGGGATCGCGACGATGCTGCTGGGCGGGCTGATCGAGTTCAAGACCTCCCACAAGGGGCACGTGACCCTGTTCGAGGGCGAGAGCGCGGCCGAGTTCCAGAGCTACTTCGAGTGGGAGGTCACCGTGACCGAATCGCTCGGAAACGGACGTGTGCGCGAGCACGTCATTCCCAACGGGCGCTTCGTGGATCTCGGAGCTCGAGAGTCCGCGCGCATGACCTCGGATGCGATCCCGTTCGACGTGGTGTTGAGTGGCTTCCTTCCGAACTGTCAGCCCGTGCAGGCACGCGGCGACGGTATCGGCATCGAGGGCATCCTGCTCGAGGAGCTGCCGGGGGAGGAACACGCCGAACAGGACATCGCCGGCGTGACGGTCACCCTGGAAGGACTGCCGGATGGGCCTGAATCGGGTCTGCTCTGGGGCGTCCAGCGCGCGCCCTGGGTCGTGCGCGCCGGTGGCCAGCCCTGGTCGATCGACCTGCGGCGCCGCACCTGGCGCATGCCGTTCCAGATCCACCTGCGTGACTTCACCCGCGAGCTGCACCCCGGGACGCAGACGCCCAGCAAGTTCTACAGCGACGTCACCTGCATCCAGGACAACGTCAGCCAGGACCTCCAGATCAGCATGAACGAGCCACTGCGGCGCGACGGGTTGACCCTCTTTCAGGCCAGCTGGGGTCCGAGCAACGCTCGTCCCGGTGACCGTCTGTTCTCGACCTTCGCGGTCGTCGACAATCCGGCCGACAAGGTTCCGCTGATCGCGTTGCTGATCATTGCGGCGGGCCTGCTCACGAATTTTATTCCGCGCCTCCGGCGCCACATGGTTTCACAGTCATCCAAGGTGGCAAGTTGAAGCGATCCATCATCCATCGAATCCGTAGCGTCGCCTGGGCGGCAATCCTCCTCATCTTCGGGCTCTGGGCGGCACCTTCCCTGGCAGCGCAACCTGCTCAGGAGGACGGGGATAGCAGCGCCGTCGTGGGCCGA
>JBLHKW010000164.1:0-11247 GCA_047618565.1 Planctomycetota bacterium | reverse complement strand
CCTGGCCCATGGCAGTAGTCGTCTCTCACATCGCCGATGATTTCGATGCACTCGCGCGTGCTGCCCTGCAACGCGCGCAGGTGGCCGATCTGATCGAGATCCGTCTGGACCGCATCGGTAACCCGGGCGAGGCCGCCCTGCGCGCCTTCATCGAGGCCTGCCCCAAGCCCGTCATCGTGACGGTGCACGGTGAGGAGGCCTTCGGGACGTTCTCCGGGAGCATCGACGAGCGCATCGACATCCTCAGCAGCGCTGCGCGTGCCGGCGCCATGTTCGTGGACGTGGACTGGACCCTGTCGCTGGTGCTGGGCGAGATGGAGGGCAAGTGCCACCGCATCGTGTCGCGCCACGACGCGCACGGGACGCCGGCGGACCTGTCCGCCTTCGAGGCCGACGTGCGCGAGGTGCTGTACGAAGGTGACGTGATCAAGCTCGTCACCCACGCCACCTGCACCGAGGATGGACTGCGCATGCTGCGCTTCCTGCGCGAGGCACGCGGCGGACTGGTCGCCTTCTGTTCAGGGGAAGCCGGTTCCTTCACGCGGCTCCTGGCACCGATCTTCGGATCACCGTTCACCTTCGCTGCGCCCGCCGAGGGGGCGCCGACCGCGCCGGGGCAGCTGCGCGTTGGGGACCTCTTGGCGCGCATGCCGCCGGGTGGGCTGAGCCCGGAGACCGCGATCTTCGGAGTCGTCGGTCGGCCGATCGGGCATTCCCTCTCACCGTGGGTACACGGCATGGCGCTGAAGGCCGCGCACCTGGATGCGGTCTACGTCGCCTTCGAGCCTCAGTGCTGGGAGACCTTCGTGGGGCTTCTCGCGGACGAGAACTTCCGCGGCCTGTCGGTCACCGCGCCGTTCAAGCGCGGAGCGTTCGAGCTTGCGACGGAACGTGACGGGGCCTCCGAGCGCGTGCGCGCGGCCAACACCCTGGTGCGCGATCGCGATGGCTGGCGCGCCTCCAACACGGACATGCCCGCCATCCGGGAGATCCTCGAGCGGGGCCTTACGGTGCACGCGCAGCGCTGCGGCGAGCGGCAAGGTCCGCTGCGGGCGCTCGTGTTGGGCACGGGCGGCGCGGCAAGCGCGGCCCTCGGTGCCCTCGAGAGCCTGTCGGCCGAGCTGGCGCTGGCGGGACGGGACGCCCAGCGCACGGCCGAGCTGGCCGGCGCATTCCGGGCTCGGGCCCTCGGCTGGAACGAGGTGGGGGAGTTCCCCTACGACCTGCTGGTGCACTGCACCCCGATCGGTGGCGAGGGACGCCCTGACGGGGAGCCTCGGTTGCCCCTGGCGCCCGAGGCCCTGCGGCCCGAGACCCTGGTGCTCGACGCGGTCTATCGACCCCTGGTGACGCCACTGCTGGAGCTGGCGCGCTCCCGGGGCTGCACGGTGCTGCCCGGAGGCGAGTGGTTTGTGCGCCAGGCCCAGGCCCAGTTCGAGCTCTTCACGCACCAGGCGCCTGACGAGCAACTCATGCGCGCGAGCTTCGAACACGCCCTCGGCCTGTCAGGGGCGCCCGCGCCAGGTGGGGCCCCGTGAGCGACGACGAGCGCAGACCGCTGGCCGTGATCGGGATGCGCTGCGTGGGCAAGACCTCCATCGGACGCGAACTGGCGCGGTTGACCGGCGCGGGGTTCGTGGACCTGGATGAGGAGATCGCGGCGGAGTGGTCCCGCGGGCCGGGGGCAGGCAGCGCCGCCGGCGCAGGCGAGGTGCTGTCGGAGCTGGGCGTGGAGCGCTTCCGCGGGCTCGAGGCGCAGGTGCTCGAAGGGGTCCTGGAGCAGGCCGGCCCTGGGGCCACGGGCCTCACGGTCATCGCCACGGGGGGTGGCTGCGTCGAGACGTCGTCGGTACGCGATCAGCTGGACCGCGATGCTTGGTGCGTCCATCTCCGGGAGAAGCACGAGCGCCTGGTCGAGCGCCTGAAGCGGGATCCCCAGCAGCGACCTGCGCTGACCCGGCGCGGGCTTGAGGAGGAGGTTGATGAGCTCGCCCGTCGACGCGATCCGCTCTACGGCATGCTGGCGCGTGTCGTCGTCGATTGCGACGGGCAGTCGGTCGAATCGGTGGCCCGGCGGGTCCTTGACGAGCTTCCGAAGGCGTGGCGTGATGCGGGGCGGGGCTCTGGCTGAAAAGTGCCCCGTTTGCGCGATAATCCCGGAATAAGGGGTCCACCCTACCCGTCATCGTGGCCGAAGAATGAGAGTGCTAGCAGGCCGTTGAAAAAGTCCCGTAGCGAGACGAAGCCATCTTCGTCGCAGCAAGGAGTGCGAAGTCGAGACGGCGGAGGCGGCCCTGTAGGGCCGCTGAGCACGGCTCGACGAGCACGACGCAGCGGCGGCGGAGAGGGCGAAGTCGAGTAGGGAGTTTTTAGGGCGGGCTGCTAGGCGGGGCGCCCCGACTTCGTTTGCGGCCGGTTGAATAGAATGAACAACGATCTACGATGACGAGCTGGGCGGAGCGAGCGGTGAGAACGATGGGTCCCGGGTGGACCGCCTGGTTGCTCTCCGTCTGTGCCGCCGCGCCCGTCTGTGGACAGACCTTCATTCCGCCCATCGAAGCGGTGCCGGATCAGCTGGGCCCGGATGGCGAGAGCCTTTCGCTGCCCTCGACCCTGGCCGGTGTGCACGTCTTCCTCGAGGGCAAGGCGGGCGGTGAGCTGCGGCGCGAATTCAGGCGCGTCTTCGGCGTGCATCCGCAGCCGGCCATGGACGCCCTCATCCTGCGCGCTGGCACCCGTGTGCCGCCCGGCGTCAACGCGGCCCGCGCGAGCCTGCGGCAGTCCACGCGCGACGACGCCGTGGCGCTGCTGGCGCTCGAGATGGAACGATCGAAAGCCGCGCACGAGCTCTGGCTGGTGCGCATCTCGGAATTGCTGGAGCAGGGGCCGCTGATCGACGAGGACCTGCGCTGCGCCGCCATGGGCGCCGTTGGCGAGCTGCGCGCCTACGCCCTCGCGCCGCGCGTCGCCCTGCACCTCGACGACGCCGTGCCGCGCATCCAGACCGCAGCGGCGGCGAGCTTGTTCGTCGTCTACCGGCTGCGCTTCGACTCGTTCGCCGGCTTCGAGGCCGAGTGGCCGCGACTGATCGAGATGAGCGATGACCCGCCCTTCTTGCGCGAGCTCGAGGCCGAGCAGGTGCGCGCGCGCGCCCTGGTCCTGCGCCTGATCGCCCTGTCTCCGGACGAGGTCATCGGCTGGCTCCAGGATCCGGATCCGATCATCCGTTCCGAGGCGGCCGAGGCGCTCAGTCGATTCGTGGGCGAGGGCAAGGTCGGCGTCCCGGATGCGATCGAGGCGATGCTGGAGCAGCTCGAGAGCGAGATCGACGCCCAGGCCTTCCATGCGCTGTTGCACAACCTGACCGACCTCCTGGGTGGTTCGCCGCCCGGATCGGCGAGCGTCGTGCTGCTGCGCGGGGTGCTCGACCGTGTCGGAGAACGCCGCCAGCGCGACCTCTCGGGACCGATACTGCGCGCGCTCTCGCGCATGCCATGGGACAGCGATCCCGCCAGCGGCGAGCAGAGTCTCGACAGCGGCGCGCGGCGCCTCGTGGAGCTCTTCGGGAGCGTCGTGGACCGCGGGCGGCCGCTGGATCCGGACCTGATCCTGATGGGCATCGACGCGATCGAGACCCTGTGCGTACGCGAGAGCCCGACCGAAGCCTGGAGCGACCTGACGCAGCCCGTGCGGGTTGGGCTCGAGTACCTCCTGAATGAATACCGCGGCCCCGAGGAGGTGCGCCTGGCCGTGGCCGGCGCGTACTCGGGACTGCTTGGGGACGACGTCGAGCGCATCCTGGCCCTGCTGGCCGGCGAGCATGACTTCAACGCCCTGCGCTACGAACTGCTAGGCGCCCTGGGTCGCATCCTGCCCGGCATCGAGCTCGACGAGGCGCGCACCCGCACGATCCTCGAGACCCTGCTCGTACTGACGGACGGGGACCAGCCGGACCTGTGCCGGCGCGCCCTGGAGGTGCTCACGAGCGACGTGTTCACGCCGCGCGTGGCCGCCGTGGGCTCGCGCGCCGGGTCGGATGCCCTGGTCGAGCGCCTCGAGTACGAGACGGATGAGGAGCTGCGGTCACTGCTGTTGATGCTGCTCGGCAGCTTCGAGCGCCCGGCGCTCGTGGAGCGCTTGCTGCTCTCCCCGTTCTTCGACGACTGGACCCAGGGTGGTTCGCGCAACATCTCGGAGATGGCCAAGGCGCTCATGAGCCTGGCCGGGGATGACGCGCAGGTCGTGATGCGGGCAGCTGAACGACTGCTCGTCGACAAGAAGTGGGAGCGCCAGGCCGACTCGCAACTCGTGCGTCTGGAGTCCGCGCTCTCCCTGGTCGCATCGCTCTCGGAGGAAGCCGCGCGCACCCTGCCGGCCGACAAGCACGCCACGATGGTGCGCTGGGCCCTGGAACTGCGCGAGAAGGGCGGAGCACGCCTCGCCGGAACGCCCGCTGGCGGCGGAGTGCTCGAACGTCTCGTTCAGGTCCATCTACCGGGCGGCGAGTCCGTCGTCGAGGGCCCCAAGCGGGCCTGGGCCCTGCTCAGCGGCGACCACTTTCTCGCGCGTCCGGACGGGAGCTCGGTCAGGGACGTCAGTGCGCGCTACCGCGAAGCTGCAGCACGGCTGGACAGCACGAAGCTCGAGTACGCGATCCTGATCCGCGACGAAGCACGCTTTCTGGTCCGCGTCGACCAGCCCCTCGAGGCCCTACATGCCTACAGTAATCTGCGTGGTCTGGAGCACGCGCTGCGCGCAGCCGCGGCGGCGGACGTCGAGAGCGTCGTCGGCGCCGACGACGACGACACTGAGGGCGCCATTCCGGTGGATGACCCGGTCGCAGAGCCCATCGAGACGCTCTTCGAGCTCTCCGACCTGCGCGACCTGGCAAGCCTGACCGCCGGGGTCGGGGAGCAGGAGATCGAACAGCGCGCTGCGGCTCGCGACGCATTCCAGCTCGGCCTCGAGCTCGTCGAGCGCGCTGGCTGGCGTGCGGAACCCGGTACCGTGCGCCTGCAGGACCTGCGCAACCTCGCCGACCGCGCCCGGCGCTCCCGGAGCCCGGCACTGATCGCGCAGGTGCAAGCGTCGTTCAGCGACCTGCCCGAGCAATCGACCCCGGAGCCGGTCCCCGTCGAAGGCGAGGAAGCGACCCGGGCGGATGCCTCTGGCATGCCATTGCCGCTGTGGGGCGGCCTGGTGGATCGGGAGGACTGGCACAGCGCCCTGCTCGAGCTGCGCGACGAGGTGATGGGGGAGCAGGTTCCGGAGGCCACCACGGACTCGCCTGCGGCCGACGGCACGCCGGCTCCCGAAGGACAGCTGCGCCCCGCCCCGGGCGCGAATTCCTCCCGTCGCCGCTGATCCCGCCTCGCGGGTGACCGTCCGAGGGTCCTGCGGCCATTTCAGCGCCGCATCGACGTCCCCGTGCCCGCACGCCCCAAAAACTCCCTCAGAACTCAGCGACTTCTTCTTGAAGCCGCCCACCGAGCGACCATAATGCCAGCCGTGTCGCGGGGTGGAGCAGTCTGGCAGCTCGTCGGGCTCATAACCCGGAGGTCGTAGGTTCGAATCCTGCCCCCGCTACCACTTCAAAGAGAGGACTCGGCCTTCCCGGCCGGGTCCTCTTTTTTCGTGCGAACGTACCGAGCCAGAGCAAAATCCGACGGGCATCTGCCCCGTTGGCAAGGGCGCAAGCTGGGTGACGGGGGTCGACCCAGCTCCCGGGCGACCGCTTGGGACCGTATACTCCGCCAGCATGCCGCTAATCGCCGGTCAGACCCTCACCCACTTCGAGATCCTCGCGCCTCTGGGGCGCGGGGGCATGGGCGAAGTCTGGCGCGCCCGCGACACGCGGCTGGAGCGCGAAGTCGCCATCAAGGTGCTCCCCGAGCACTTCGCGGACGACGCCGACCGGCTGCGACGCTTCGAGCGAGAGGCGAAAACGCTCGCGTCGCTCAACCACCCGAACGTGGCCGGGATCCACAGCGTCGACCAGGTCGGTGACACCTGCTTCCTGGCCCTCGAACTGGTCCCGGGAGAAGACCTCTCGACGCGCCTCGCGCGGGGGCCGCTGCCCCTCGACGAGGCGGTCAACTTGTGCCGGCAGATTGCCGAGGGGCTCGAGGCCGCTCACGAGGCCGGCGTGATCCACCGCGACCTGAAGCCAGCCAACGTGCGCATTACGCCCGACGGGATCGTGAAGCTGCTCGACTTCGGTCTAGCCAAGCCGCTCGTGCCGACGGGGCGCGACGGAGGATCTTCGACGGGCGATCCGGATAGCTTCCTGGTGACGGAGGATGGACTCGTTCTGGGAACGCCCACCCACATGAGCCCCGAGCAGGCGCGCGGAAAGCCCGTCGACCGGCGCACCGACGCGTGGGCCTTCGGCTGCGTGCTCTACGAGTGCCTCACCGGCCGGCGCGCCTTCGACGGCGAGACGTTTTCGGATGTCATGGCTGCGATCCTCTCCGACGATCCCGATTGGTCCGTCCTACCGGCCGAGACGCCCGCTCCGGTCCGGCGCGTGCTGCGCCGCTGCCTGCAGCGCGACCAGGCCAGACGCACGCGACATCTGGGTGATGTGGTGCTCGACCTCGACCCGGCGGAGTGGGCCTCAGCCAGCGTCGCCGCCGACACGGCGTCCGACAGCGGCACCACCGACCGTGACGAGACGCATCACACGACACGTGCTCCGCTCGTCGGCGTCCTGGCGTTGCTCGCCGCACTGTGTGCCGCAGGCTGGGCCCGGCAAGCGTCCCGGGTCACCACGCCCGCCTCGCAGGGGGCGCCACTCGCAACCTCCGTCGTGCTGCCCGATGGCTTGGAGGTCTCGAACACAGTGGAGCTCTCACCCGACGGGCGCACGCTCGTGTTCGCGGCCCACGACGCGTTGGGCGAGCAGCACGTCTACCTGCGCGACCTCGACGACTACGCCCTGCGCCGCGTGGCCTCCAGCCGCGATGGCACCCATGCCTGCTTCGCGCCGGACGGGCGGTCGATCGTCTTCTTCGCTCACGATGGTCTGTATCGCACGTCCGTCGAAGGCGGGAACCCGACGCGCATCGCCGCGGCCCACTCGGTGATGGGCGCGAGCTGGGGCGAGGACGGGCAGATCGTGTACTCGACGGGCGAGGGTTCGCCCCTGTGGAGCGTGGCTGCGGAAGGCGGGTCGCCACCTCGCCGACTCACTCAGCTCGTGGACGACGCGGGTGCATATGCGCACGTCTGGCCCCAGCACCTCCCCGGCACCCGCCTGCTGCTATGCATGACGTGGGCGGGGGGAGATCAGGGCGGCCCGCGGCTGCTCGACCTCGACAGCGGCAGCCTGCGGGTGCTCACGAGTGCGGAGGAAACGACCATCAGCCCTCCGGCGCGCTGGGCCGCCTCGGGCCACGTGATCCTGGAGAACTGGGACGACGGGCTGCTCGCCCAGCCCTTCGACCCGCTCGGCGAGGGCATGATCTCGCTGGGATCGGCGCGCCAGCTGCTTGAAGACGTCGCCAACCTGGGCGACTCGACGCGGTCGCGCTTCTCGCTGTCGCGCCAGGGGACGCTGGCCTACGTGCCGGGCGTGGCCGATCACCAGCGCCTGGTGTGGGTCGACCTCGACGGTCACACCCAGACGCTGCTCGAGGGCGCGGAGATCGCGGACTACTCCGAGCTCTCCGGAAGCCTCTCGCTGTCACGGGACGGCAAGCGCGCGCTGGTGGGTGGCGCGGAGGAACTGGTCGAGGTGAATCTCGTCCGGAGGCTGCCGCGGCGGCTCACCAACAACTTGAGCAACGATTCCGACCCGCAGTGGAGCGCGGACGAGTCGCGCGTGCTCTACCAGTCGAATCGTGGCGAGCACTGGTCGGTGTGGGCCATCGATCTCGAGGCGAACACGGCGCCGGAGCTCGTCCTGCAGCGCGATGAGAACGTCTCGCTCACGTCGGTTGGTCCCGACGGCGAGATCCTGTTCACGGAGAGCGGTGCGGAGACACGCTACGACGTGTGGGTGCGCGAGGTCGACGGCGAGACCCGTGCGCTCGCCGCCACCCGGGCGAGCGAGCGGGAGGCCAGCTTCTCGCCCGACGGAGCCTGGGTGGCTTTCCAGTCGGACGCCACGGGGATCGATGAGGTGCACGTGGTGGCGGCCGACGGGGAGGGCGCATCGACACAGGTCTCTCGCGGCGGCGGCCGTGCGCCGAAGTGGGGGCCGGGTGGCGGCTCGCTCTACTTCCGCCGCGGACGAACCGTGATGCGCGTGCCCATGCAGGGTGGCCGTCCAACGGGCCAGGCTACCGCGGTCTTCGCCGGCCCGCGCCTGCTCCCCGGTCGCTGCTACGACATCTCAGCGGACGAAACGCGGCTGCTCGCCATCGAGGTCGACGAAGACTCCAGCCTCGACGAGATCCGGGTGATCACTGACTACTTCGACGAGCTCCGACGCATCGCAGGCCCGGGGTCTCGCTGACTCAGCGGCCCAAGAAGTCGATCCGGAGCGACTCGGGGTCCGGTCGAAAATACGGTGTCAGGGCAACTTTCGCCACTCGCGTCCAGGTGGGGTCACCGCGAGCGTCGGCGTCCTGCGCGCTCGATCGGAGGGCGACGGGACGGCGAAAGTTCCCTGACACCGTATTTTCTGACACCGGACGTCGAGCGCGGTCTCACGCTGACGCTTCGGGACCTGGAGGGGACGATCCAGTGGGTCGCGGTCTCTCCGGACGAACGCCGCATCGCAGCGGTCGACAGCGCGGGTGTTCACCGAGTCTGGGACGCGGGGCCGGACCCGGGCAGCAGCCCGGCACGCTTGCCGGGGCGTTGACGAACAGCAGTGTGGGAGTCCGGGTTATATGGACCACCCGTAGCCTGAGGTGATCACCGGACATGCTGCTGCACGAGCTCTGGGTGTCCCGGCCGGAGCCGCCTACACGAGTTCGCTCGCGAGCGCTTCGAGCAAGGCTGCTCCGTCGCCACGCCAGGCGGCGCCGTGCATACAGGCCAGGAGTCGCGGGCGGGTCGCGATGAGCTTGTCGAACATCGGGCGAGCGTTCTTGGTGTGCGAGTAGTAGTCGAACATGCCCAGCATGGCCATGGAGGGCGCGAGGATGTCTCGCTCGGTGGTGGACTCGTGCTCATCGCCGCCCTGGGTGAACAGGTCGCCGCAGAAGAGCGTGCTCGTGGTCGATTCGGAGAGGAAGCCGCACTCCCAGGCGTGGGGCAGGTGCGGGGTGTCGTGCCAGGTGACGCGGTGCTTGCCCAGTTCGAGCGCCTCGCCGTCCGCGAGCACACGCGGCGCGCGATCCGCCACGTCGTCGACGGAGGTCATCGCGGCCACCTGACCGCAGAGGGGTGCGGCGTTGGGTGCAGCTGCCAGGAACTCGTTCAGCGATCCGCACTCGTCGGCCTCGAAGTGCGAGAAGCTGATGTGGCGCAGGCGCTCCAGGGGCAGCACGCTCGCGACGGCGGCGGAGACGATCGGGAACAGCTTGCGTGGGCCCGTGTGAAACAGCAGCGGCTCGTCGTCGTCGATCAGGAACTGATTGAAGGTGAAGCCGCCCGGAATGACGGTGGGGGGGATCGGGGTGCTGATGCGATAGATGCCGTCGGCGATCTCGTCAACCTGGGCGGAGGGACTGGAGGTCATGGAGCCTCAATCTGGGTCGGGGGTTATCGGGGAGGCGTGCCGATCGCCGATGCGATCAGGGTGGTCAGTTCGCGTTGAACGGCCTGGGCGTCGAGGCCGGCGTGGACGCGGAATGCGCGGTAGGTCAGCGTGTCCAGCAGAGCTCGCAGTCGTGGGCGTGCGCGCGCCGCAACGTCTTCGCCGACTCCGTTGAGGATCACGTCGACGGCTGCCTCGATGAGTTCCACGAACCCCTCGAGGGCCGCGGCGAGTGCCGCCGAGCGTGCTGCCTCCGGGTAGGCGTGCCACATCAGGTCGTGGGTGGCCTCGTGGGCGCGACACATCTCCTCGGTGACCCTGGCGCTTCGCTCGCGCGGGTCCGTCGAGCGCGCTGCTCGCTCGAGATCGGGCAGGGTGAACGTGCTGAAAAAGTGCGCCGTGCAGCCCTCGAAGATGCGTTCCTTGCTCGGGAAGTGCTTGCGTACCGTGGGCACGGATACGCCCGCGGCCGCGGCCAGGGGGACCACTTCGGTGATCCCGCGCGCGTGCAGCTCGACCGCTGCGTCGAGGATGCGGCGCCGCGTCTCCTGGGCCTGGTGTTTGCGGTTCGATGAGTCGTAGCGGCGGGGCATGGATATCATCATATATTATTAAATAGCTGGGATCGATAAATAATACGGATCCCGGTGATGCTGTCTCAGCCTGTTCAGGGATCCCTGGTAATACTCCGCACCAGTCGTGCGTAGAGCGCCTCACAGGCGCTCGTTTTCCACGGAGGCACCCCGATGATCCTGGCTCTTCTCGTTCCGCTCGCCGTCCTCGTCCCCCAGGCGGGCAGCATCGATCGGGACGAGGGCTGGCGCTCCGATCTCGACTTCTTCGTGACCGAGGCACAGCGCGTGCACGCCCACTCCGCTCGCCCGGTTTTCTCACCGGAGTTCGGGGAACTGGCGGGCGAGCTGCATTTCGCGATTCCGGACCTGAGCGACGATCAGGTGCTGACGCGCTTCATGAAGCTCGCCGCATTCCTCAACGACGGCCACACGGCGATCTACGGCCCCGCGCCGGACAGCTCGCTGGACTTCGACCGCCGCGTCCTGCCCTTCAAGTTCTACGCGTTCCCATCGGGGCTCTACATCGTCGACGGTGACGGCGAGTGGGTCGATCACGCGGGCAGCCGCGTGCTCCGCTTCGGGGAGGTGTCGGACGAGGATGTCCTCGAGCGCGAGTCTGCTTACCGGGGCGGCGACAACGCGATGACCTGGACCTGGATGGGACCCCAGTTCTACGTGCGCAAGCTGGCACTCTTGCGGGAGGTGACCGGCGACGATGGCCCGTTGCAGCTGACCCTGCAGACACCCGAGGGTGCCGAGCACACGTTGACCGTGGAGGGCGGAGAGCACGGGCTCGTGCGCAAGCTGCGCCCGTTCCCGCTGCAGACCGCGGAGACACCACTGTACCTCTCCAGGGTCGACACCAACTACTGGATGACGCCGCTAGCAGCCCGTTGAAAAAGTCCCGTAGCGAGACGAAGCCATCTTCGTCGCAGCAAGGAGTGCGAAGTCGAGACGGCGGAGGCGGCCCTGTAGGGCCGCTGAGCACGGCTCGACGAGCACGACGCAGCGGCGGCGGAGAGG
>JBLHKW010000163.1:0-11251 GCA_047618565.1 Planctomycetota bacterium | reverse complement strand
GCGGGGTGGGGCCCTGCCCCCCCCCCCCCCCCCCCCGACGCAGCGGCGGCGGAGAGGGCGAAGTCGAGTAGGGAGTTTTTAGGGCGGGCTGCTAGGAGTCTGCGTCACGGGTCGCGGATTCCCGCTCGACTTCCCCGGGCCGACTGACAAGGCGCCGGGTTCCACCCATGGTTGCCTCCATGTGCGGGTTCCGGCAACGCCGGCAGGCGGTTTCGGGGGAGTCGAGCGGGAATCCGCGATCTGTGGCGCGGGCTCCTAGCCCGGATTACTTGACGCGCTCGATGAAGTGACCGTCGCGCGTGTCGACCCGGATGCGGTCCTCGGGCGTCAGGTAGGACGGCACCTGCACGACCATGCCGGTCTCGGTCGTGGCCGGCTTGAGCTGGGCCTGGGCCGTGGCACCCTTGATGGCGGGCTCGGTCTCGGTGACCGCCATGTCGACGGTCATTGGCAACTGGATACTGATGACGTTGCCGTCGATCAGCATGGCCTGAATGCCCTCGATGCCATCCACCAGATAGCCCCAGATGCCGGTGAGTTCGTCCTTGCTCAGGTCGAACTGCTCGAACGTCTGGTCGTCCATGAAGTACCAGGACGAACCGTCGCTGTACATGTAGCTGGCGTCGTGGTGCTCGAGGTCGACCTCCTCGAACTTCTCACCGCTGCGAATCGACTCGTTGAGCACCTGACCGGTGATCAGGTTGCGCAGCTTCGTCTTGGAGATCGTGATCGATCCCCGCGCCGTCGGCGTGGTCAGGGTCATGTGGGTGATCATCATCGGCGCGCCCTTGAAGACGATGCAAACGCCGCGCTTGAACTGGCTTGTCTCAATCATGGGGCGGAGATCATACCCGGCTCAGCCCGGATAATTCATGAGCCGTGAGCCCAAACGCGTCGATTCGGCTTCTGGTGGTGCTTCTCGCGGGTTGCCACAGCAGGCGACCCTTGCGGGTCGTCGAGGATGCCAACACGCGAGAAGTGCCGCCAGAGGCCTAAAGGGAGGCGAAGCCGACCGATCGTCGCGTCTTGGGCCGCGTGGTCATGAATTATTCGGGCGTGGCGCTGGCTGACAGCGGGTACAGAAGTGTGTTCCACGCTGACCGACGACGATGCGCTTGATCGCTCGCCCGCAGGTGAGGCAGGGCCTGCCCGTGCGGCCATAGACCCGGAACTGCGCCTGGTACTGGCCCGGTTGCCCCTCTGGTGTGCGATAGAAGCCATCGAATGAGGACCCCTCGCGCTCGATGGCCTCGCTCAACGTGGCCCGGATCTCCCGGTACAGACGGCCGACGGCCGCGGCCGGCACCCGGTCCGAGCGACGCTGCGGGTGCAGACCAGCCCGATGCAGGGCCTCATCCACGTAGATGTTGCCCAGGCCCGCGAGAAAGGTCTGGTCGAGCAACAGCGGCTTGAGGAGTCGTTTTCTGACACCCAGAGCCTGTCGAAAGCCCGACTCCGTGAACTCCTTGCCGAGTGGCTCCGGGCCCAGCCCGGCGGTGATCTCCTCGCGCTCGTTGACGAACACGAAGCGCCCGAACTTGCGCACGTCCACGAAGGCCAGCTCTCCTCGGTCCAGCTTCAGGCGCACGCGTGTGTAGGCCACGAGCCCGGCCTCCAGGGGCGCGGCCGGGGTCGCGATGCACAATCGGCCCGACATGCGCAGGTGCACGAAGATGAAGCCCGATGGAGATCCGGAGCGCTCCAGTGAGAGCACGATGTACTTGGCGCGCCGCGAGACCTGCGCGATGCGCGCGCCGCGCACCCGCCGGCCGAACTGCGCGGAGGACATCCCGCCCAGGCTACGCTCCCACCCGACGCGCAGCCCGCGGATCGTCCGGCCCTGCAAACCGGGACGCACCATGCGAACGGTCGTCTCGACCTCGGGTAACTCCGGCACGGATCAGCCCCCTATACCCGGTTCCCGGTTCGCGATGTCGGTGATGAACTCGATCGCAACCCAGAGCGCCATGCCCTTCGGCAGGAACCAGTAGCTGAAACCCACTACGAGCGGCAGTCCGATCCCGATCGAGGCTGCCGGCTTCAGGTCCGTACCGAAGAAGATGGCGAGGATCAGGCCAGCAGCAAAGATCTCGCTCACGATCGCGGTCAGGTACATCTGCCCCGTCATGCCGCCCGCTTCGCGGCGGTAGACCAGGGAACAATCGCTGCATTCCTGGGCCAGGCGCATGCGCGAAACAAAGAGCTCCCCGACGCCGCAGCGCGGGCAGTGGCGCCCGAGCACGCGACGGAGGAAGAGCCTCCAGTCGCGGTTCGTCACGGGCTCATCGGGCGCATTCGGGTCCATCGCCCGCGAATTCTACGTCCCGACCGCAGGGCTCGCCCTGCCTATTCCGGGATGACAGGACCGAGAAGTCGCGAGAATGCAGCGGGCAGATCGACGAGCACCGTGTCGAGCACGCGCCCAAGGTCGAGGGAGAGTGCGCGCAACTCCCGTAGCAGTGGATCGTCCACGCTGGCGCGCAACGCCATCGAGGACGAGGCGGCCCAGCCGCTCACCCGTTCACCGACACTGGCGGCTGTGGACACCCGCAGCGGCGCTTCGGCTGGCTCGCCGCTGGCCACCTGGACGTCGTCGCCCGGTGCAGTGACGGACGCGAGAGCGCCATCGGGGCGCGCGGGCTGGAGTTCGGATTCACGGGAGCTGCCGAAGCGAATGCCGACCAGAATCAGCAGCAGGGCCGCCAGTGCCAGCAGTCCGCGATACGAAGGTCTCGCCGGTGCGCGTTCCTGCGCGTCGAGCGCCGCCAGGATGCGGGCCTGTCGCTCGACTGAAGGAGTGCTGCGCACGCCAGCCGCGTCCCGTCGCAAGCGTTGTTCGAGCAGAGGTTCCTGTTTCGGATCGATCATCATGCACTCCCTTCGGTCTTCAGGGGGCGGGTTCGAGTGTACAGCTTGGAGCGCGACACGGCCCGCTGCGGCCGCCCCGCGCGCGGCGTCGTTTCCTGGTCCTGGTCCTGGTCCTGGTCCTGGTCCTGGTCCTGGTCCTGGTCCTGGTCCTGGTCCGGGTCGAGGCCGAGTTCCTGGGCCAGGCGCGCCCGCGCCCGGAACAGGATGACCCGCAGGGTCGCCTCGCGCTTGCCCATGATCCGTGCGACTTCAGACATCACGACATCCTCTCCGTACCGTAACCACAACACCGCGTGTTGATCCTCGCTCAGCACGCGCCGAGCCAGCTTCCAGAGGTTCTCGTCCTGCTCCCGTCCGCTGACGATTGCGGGCGGCTGAACTGGATCGACGAGTCCTTCGAGCACGTCCAGATCCGCCGTGCGCAGCTTGCGCTTGCGAAACGCGCTTACTGACAGGTGCCGTCCAAGGGTGAACAGCCATGTCGAGAAGGAGCGCTGCGGATCGTACTTGTCGAGGAACTTCCAGGCGCGCAAGAAGGTCTCCTGCGTCAGCTCCTCCGCATCCTCCCGGGACGCGGCGCGCAGACTCAGGAAGTGAAACAACGGCGCCTCGAAACGCTCGACCAGAGCGCTGAATGCGGCCCGGTCCCCCGCCCTGGCGCGCTGCGTGAGCTGCTCTAGGTCGATGGACACAGGTCTTGGCTCGGAATTTGGGACATGAAGGAAGTCAGCCGCTCGGTGGGTTGTTAGTGGTCCCACCCACCGAAGTCTTCGATCTCGTCCAGCTCCTGGAGTTCCTGCACCAGTTCGCGCACGTTGTAGTGGAACTGGATCGAGACGTCATCGCCGTTGACCTTCAGGTCGAGGGCGTTGAGCGCCTGCAGAGCAAAGGGCGGGACGTCGCCCTGGGCCCCGGCGAGGGAAGCCAGCGCTCGTGCACCGTTGAGCACCGAGAAGATCTTCTGGGCCGCCTCCGCATCCGTGGCGGTGACGTGCGCCGTCAGGTAGATCTCGCCGCGTGATTCGCCCGCCTCGATACTCAGCCCGCGGGCCATCTCCGCCAGCGCTGAGGCCGGCTGGAAGCGCGCCAGGTCATCCAGGATTCCAGCCGCATCCACGACCAGGAACGCACCGCGGCTCCACTTCGGGAACAGGCGCCGATCCGGATTCTGGCTCAGGTTCGGGACCTTGCCGAGCAGCACATCCACCGCACCCGTGAGAGTCTTCTCGGACTCGCCCACGACGACCACGCGCCGGTCTCCGTCCTCGTGGACATAGAACGTCGCGTCGTCACCGTGGCCGTCCCCATCCCAGCCATGGAACATGAGTCCGTCGCGGCGGGTGCTGCGGTACTCGTCTTGCCTCTGCAGGTAGCTGAGGGCGCGGTCCAGCGCAGTTCCCGTCTCCACCACGATCAGCGGGTCATCGCCCAGGTCGGAGTCGCCCGACAGGGTGACCGCGTGGACGTCGTCGAGGGGATTGAAGCCGAAGCGCTGCTCGAACTCGCGCAACTCCTCCAGCTCGTCCCGACCGAGGTCGAGCAGGCCGTCGCCGTCCAGCGACTCACGGAACATCTTCCAGATTTCAGTCGACCGCAGGGCCTCCACATCGACGTGGATCAGCCACGTCGCGTCCGGAGAGATATGTGTAACGTCGAGGTCAGAGGCGGGCAGGGCGGACGCCAGCGCGACGGGCGAATGGAGCAGAATGGGCAGCAGGAGCATGGATTCCTCGTGGTTGGATTCGTGAACAAGGGCGGATACGCAGTACCCGGCGACTTGTTACGCCAACCCGAAGAATCAGCCCTGGGAGTCCCTCAGGCCCAGACCTCAGTGCCTTCGTCGCTCTCGCGCGTGCGATAGACCCTGGCCGCCTTGCAGCTGACGCCGACGGCCTTGCCGGTCTTGGGGTCGAAACGGAAGGAGTGCAGCGGGCACAGGGCCAGGCGCCCATCGGTCAGGGGCCCGGCTGCGAGGCGACCGCCCTCGTGTGGACAGAGGGTATCGATGGCGCTCACTTCACCGTCCACCCGGCACAGGAGGATCTGCGTGCCACCCGCCGCCGGATCGCCAATATCGACCTTGCGCGCCTCGCCCTCGGCCAGCGCGGCAGTTCCCGGAATGAGCACCGGGGCCCGTCTAAACAGATTCAGGATGCGTCCGATCATAGGCGCTCGATGTTAGCATCCGACGCCCCATGAAACCCCTCGTACTCGTCGACATCGTCGGCTTGACGCGCGCCCAGATTGGCGTCGAGACCCCGCACCTGCGCGCCCTCGCGGCACGCGGCGCCTGCGCGCCGATGACCGCGGTCCTGCCCGCCGTCACCTGCAGCGCCCAGGCCACGATGCTCACCGGCCGCACGCCGGCTGAACACGGCGCCGTGGGCAACGGCTGGCTCGCCCGGGACACCTGGGAGATCGCCCTCTGGCGCCAGTCCAACCACCTGGTCCAGGGCGAGAAGATCTACGAGGCCGCGCGCCGCATGGACCCCTCCTTCACCTGCGCCAAGCTCTTCTGGTGGTGGAACATGGGCGCCGCCGTCGACTGGTCCATCACCCCGCGCCCCTACTACCCCGCCGACGGCCGCAAGATCCCCGCCATCTACAGCTGGCCCACCGACTTCGGAATCGAGACCGAGCGCGAACTCGGCACCTTTCCCTTCTTCGACTTCTGGGGCCCCAAGGCCGGCCTGCCCTCCAGCCGCTGGATCACCGACGCGGCCCTGCGCACCCTGCGCGAGAAGCGGCCCACCCTGACCCTGGTCTACCTGCCGCACCTCGACTACGACCACCAGCGCTTTGGCCCCGACGATCCGCGCTCGCGCCAGGCGCTACGCGAGGTCGACGGCCTGCTGGGCGAGATCGTCGCGGCCGCCGACGCAGCCGGTGCCGAGACCATGGTCGTCTCCGAGTACGGCATCCGCCCCGTCGAACGCCCCATCGCGATCAACCGCGCCCTGCGCGAAGCCGGCCTCTTGACCGCGCGCAGGACACCCACGGGCGAGGTCCTGGATCCCTACGGCAGTCGCGCGTTCGCCGTCGTCGACCACCAGATCGCCCACGTCTATACACAGGATGCAGCGCGCGCTGAGACACGCGCACTGCTCGAGGCCCTGCCGGGCGTCGAACGCGTCCTGGATGGTGCCGGAAAGCGCGAGTTCGGCCTCGACCACCCGAATGCCGGCGACCTGATCGCGATCTCGGATCCGGATGCCTGGTTCAGCTACTACTACTGGACCGACGACGCCCACGAGCCTGACTTCGCCCGCACCGTCGACATCCACAACAAGCCGGGCTACGACCCCTGCGAGATGTTCCTCGACCCGAAGCTCGCGGCGCCCAAGCTGCGCGTGATCCGCCGCGTGCTGCAGAAGAAGCTCGGATTCCGAAGCCTCATCGACGTCATCCCCGTCGACGGAAGCCTCGTGCGCGGAAGCCACGGCCGGCTACCGGACACACCCGACGACGGTCCCGTGTTCGTGTCCTCGATGCCGTTCGGGGTATGCGGCCCGGAACCGGTCGATGGCTCGGTCGAGATGACCTCGGTCTTCGAACGGACGCTCGCCGGATTGACTCGCTAGCAGCCCGTGGTGAAAGTCATCCGGCGCCAGGCCGGCATCCTCCACTCCGGTGCGGCGCCTGAAAACCTCGCCGAATCCACCGATTCGCCTGCGTTTCCAGGCACCACTCCGAAGCGGATGCTGTCGCCCTGGCGCCGAAGCACTTTATCAACGGCCTGCTAGTCGAGGGCTCAGCGCGGCAGGGTCACTTCTGCCGGAACGCGCCCTCGAGCAGGGCCCTGTCATATCCCCGAGGCACCTCGCCTTCCGTCGCGTAACGGTAGAGGGAGGCGACCCAGATGCCTTGCAGGGTCGAGAGGAACAGGCCCAGCGCCGCGCCCCCCAGCCCACCGATCACGATCGCCAGCAGCGGCAGGCCAATCTTCATCAGGAGTATGGCCACGAGCACGATCGGGATGCCGAGCATCACTCCGATCCAGCCGAAGCCGAAGCTGCCGACGACCGTCTCGCCCCAGGTGCGCTTGAAGACCGCCCACGAACGCTTGAAGGATGGGCCGACGCCTTCGCGCTCGAGGACGAGCACCGGGACCATGTAGAAGACAGCCAGGGACCAGACCATGCCGATCAGCCCCATCACGATGCGCCCGACCATCTCACTGCGCTCCTGGACCGAGCGGATCAGCATGCCCACCGTCGCCGCGATCAGCCCGTAGACCACGATCACCGGTAGGCGCTCGTAGGCGGCAGCTATCGACGAACGCACGGTCGGGTCGCCGCCGCGCATGCGCTCGGTGGCGCCGGCGATGACAGCGGCCTGGAAGAAGATCGCGATCGTGTAGGTGATCACGTAATAGGCGAAGGCCGCCACGCCGAACACGGGGCTCTCCGCCTCCACCGACTCACCTCCGATCAGGCCCAGGCCGGACATGCCGAGCACGAAGCTCAGGAGCACGGCCCCGATCGCCACAAGGGAGATCAACGGAAGGAGCATCAGCTCCCGGTCCTGCTTCAGCATCCCATAGGACTGCTCGAGCAGTCTCCAGCTACGCGCGATACGACCCATGTACGACCTCCCAGTTCGAGTCGCCTTCGACCCCGCCGTTTGGCTCTCCTGTACCCAAGCCAGCATACCCAACGAGCACGCCAGGAAACCCATTCAAGGTCGGCGGAATCGAGCGCACGGATCTGGATCAATGGGCCTATCAATCACCTCTTCGACCTGCCGGGCAACCTCGTGTACTCCGCGTCGAAAGAGGTCGACAGGGCCCAGGTGATGACACCCGCAGGGGACCTGGCCCGGTACATCAGCGGCATTCTGGTGATGACGATGCTGATCCTCGCCTTCGTATCCTTGATGGCACATCGGCCGTGCGTGGTGCGGCCCATGCAGCAACTGCCGATCGCAGCTACCCTGTTCCGGCAAGGGAACTACGGTGCGCTGATTCACATCCTGGCCCACGATACCCAGGGGCACATCGTCGGGTTGGAAGGCACGCTCACCTCACAGCCCGAAATTCACGGCAGGAACGTCAGCGCGAGCGCGTCCGTCAGGTTGAAGCCTGCCCGGCCGCCGGGCGGGTCGCGGTACAGGGCCTGGAAGTACCACGTGGATCCAGCGAAGACGCGCAGGGAGGCTGTCGGTACGCGGGTGTTGTCCACGATGGCTCGCATCACGCCCTGCTGGTCGGCTGTTTCGAGCGGCAGGCGCTGCAGCCCGGAGCCGTCCGAACCGACGCAGCGATAGCCATCACCCAGGGGCAAGTGTGCGGTTCCGCCGCCGTAGTAGAACAGGCCGCGCGTCGACGGCGGCTGGCCCGTGGACATCAGGACGAGATCGTTGGCGGCCACGCTGCTGGTCCCAAGAGCGCTGATGGATGCGCTCTCACCGGTCGAGTTGATGCTGCCTTCGCAGTAGGACGTGCCCAGCCCATCGAAGTCGATGCGCATGTCGTCCATCATGACGAAACCGCCGCCATTGCTGCTGTTCACGATCTGGATGCGATCGATCAGGTCACCGGTCGTTTCCCACCCATTCCAGGTCCAGCTGCAGTCGTTCGAGACGTCGACCGTCGCCTCGTCGATCAGGGTTCCGGCTCTGGTCACGAAGCGCACGTGCACCGTTCCGGCCTCGCCGTTCGACGCGAAATAGCCGCCGAAGCGGGAGACGCCCTGGCCGAACCGATACACCGATCTGCCCTGGGAGCTGCCGTAGAGGAGCGCGCCCGAGTGGGGCTCGAGATCGCACTGGAAACTCCAGCTGGTGCGGACCGTGGCGCCACTCGTGCCCGGAGTGCACAGGTCGGCCAGGCCATCAAAAATGCGGATGGCAAGGCACGGCGCTGGCGCGGCCGGGACGAGGCTCTCGAAGCCCTCCTCAAGTTCGCCCACGAACGGCGCGATCGGTATCACCTGAGCAGCTGCCGGGGCGGCCAGGAAAGTGAGGAACAGCGGGCGGAGGCAGGGATGAATCATGGAGCTTCGCGAGACCGGCACGACGCACCAGGAGGCGCGGGTGCCCGGGGGACGAAAGGGGCACCAATCCAGGCTCCGCTGGCCCCCCCGATCACGGGGGAAGAAAGGCCCAAAAAGCGCCTTCTTTGACCCCAAGATGGTTCGAGAACTGTAAATCGAGTCCCCGTGCGGCGCACGGCGATCCAGACTCTGAGCCATTTTACTCCTGAAAAGCGCTGGATATGGACGACTGGATAGGAATGCGCAAATCAGCCGTGAGCCTGCTAGTACTCCTGGCGACCGCTTGCCAGGGGGGCGGCCCCACGGCCCGGCGGGCCTCGCCCCCCATCGTGGCGCCCGAGACCATGGAGATCACCTCCCTGGAGACCTCGGTGGACTCCCTGCGGGACGAGTTCAACGGTCGCGACGGACAGGCGCGGGTGGTCGTGCTGCTCTCCTCGACCGAGGGCCCCTGCGCCCTCGGCGCCCGTGCCGTGCGGGAGTCGGTCCTCGAGAGCTACCCGGACGCCGACCTGTGGGTGGGCGTGGTCTGGGTGGACATGCAGCCTGGCGATTGCGGCCGTAGCGTGGCCCTGGCTGCGCGGCGCTTCGTCGACGAGCGCGTCCAGCACTTCCACGACCCGAGCAAGCGCGCTGGACGGGCCTTCGCGGTCGGCCTGCTACCCACGGGCGTGGCCTGGGACGTCTACCTCTTCTACCCGCCCGGGGCTCGCTGGATCGACGATCCGCCCCAGCCCTTGACCTGGTCACACCAGCTCGGGCGCATCGATCCGGAGCACTTCCACCCGCGCGAGGTGCTGTTCCAGAAGCTGCACGAGGCGACCGCCGCCGTGCTCGCCGCGGGCTCGGCACCCGCACCCAAGCGGGCAGCATTACCACCGCCCGAGCGCACCCGCTGGGCCGGCGTCTACCCGCCCGGTACCTGAGCCCCCCCGGGATGGTCCCCGAAAAGGCCGATCTGCAGACCATATGGAGCAGATCCCTGGGATCTTCGTGGGACCGGACTAGACTGTCGTGACTGGGACGCCATGTGGCGCCCCAGCGCGCAGCCCCGGACGAGATCCCCACGTGTCGACGCCCACCGAACCCTCCTTCCTGACTCCCAGCGACACCTTCGTCCACCGTCACATCGGCCCGTCCGAACCCGAGGTGCTGGCCATGTTGCAGACCGTCGGCGTGGACAGCATGGGACAGCTGATCGACGAGACCGTGCCCGCGGACATCCGCATGGAGGGCGACCTCGACATCGGTCCCGGCTACGGCGAACGGGAGCTGATCGAGAAGCTCGGCACGATCGCGGCCAAGAACCGGGTGATGCGCTCCTTCATCGGAATGGGCTACTCGGACTGCATCACGCCGCCGGTCATCCAGCGCAACGTGCTCGAGAACCCGGCCTGGTACACGCAGTACACCGCCTACCAGGCCGAGATCTCCCAGGGTCGCCTCGAGGCCTTGCTGAACTTCCAGACGGCGATCGCCGACCTGACGGGTCTGCCGCTCGCCAATGCTTCGCTCCTCGATGAAGCCACCGCCGCGGCCGAGGCCATGGCGATGTGCTGGGCTGTCGGGCGCCGCAAGCGATCACGCTTCTTTGTGGCCGACTCCTGCCACCCCCAGACGATCGCGGTCATGCACACGCGCGCGGAAGCGGTCGGGATCGAGATCACCGTCGGTGACTGGCGCGAGGCGCAGCTTGGCGACGATTGCATCGGCGCCCTGGTCCAGTACCCGTGTACGCACGGAGAGATCTTCGACTACGCGGACTTCGCGGAGCAGGTCCATGCAGCCGGCGGCTTGCTCGTCGTCGCGGCGGATCTGTTGGCGTTGACGCAGCTGCGCCCGCCCGGCGAGTTCGGCGCCGACGTGGCCGTCGGATCCAGCCAGCGCTTCGGTGTCCCGCTGGGCTACGGCGGACCGCACGCGGCCTTCTTCGCGACGAGCGAAGCGTACAAGCGCCAGATGCCCGGCCGCATCATCGGCATGTCGAAGGACGCCCACGGCGCCCCGGCATTGCGCATGGCCCTGCAGACGCGCGAACAACACATCCGGCGCGACAAGGCGACCAGCAACATCTGCACATCGCAGGTGCTGTTGGCGGTCATGGCGGGCGCCTACGCGGTCTACCACGGGCCCGAAGGACTGACGGAGATCGCCACACGGGTGCACGGCCTGACGCGCACCCTCGCTACAGGGCTGGAGCTCGGCGGCTTCGAGCTTGGTGATCAGCCCGTGTTCGACACGCTGTGTGTCGGCCTCGGAAAACGGCCTGCGCGTGAGATCCACGCGGCGGCCGTCGAGCGCGGCTTGAACCTGCGACCGATCGACGACCATCGCGTCGGCATTTCCCTCGACGAGACCACCACCGTGGCCGATATCGAGGCGCTGCTCGA
>JBLHKW010000162.1:0-11350 GCA_047618565.1 Planctomycetota bacterium | reverse complement strand
CCACCCCTGGCACTGATGACGATCGTGTCGCCCGGTGAAGACAGTGCGACACCGACGACCTCGTCGCCCTCTTCGAGCAAGATCGCCCGGATACCACCCTTCTTGGGCCTTGAATAGGCTTCGAGCTTGGTCTTCTTGATGACGCCCGCGCGCGTCGCGAAGACGATCGAGCGCTCGTTGTCGAACTCCGGGACCCGCAAGACGTGGTCGATGCGCTCGCCGTCGCGCAGGGGCAACAGGTTCGAGATCGCACGCCCCTTCGAGGCCTTGCTGGAATCCGGCAGGTTGTAGACCTTGAGCCAGAAGACCTGGCCAAAGTTGGAGAAGCAGAGCAGGAAGTCGTGGGTCGAGGCCACGAAGAGCGACTTGAGCACGTCTCCTTCCTTCGACTCCGATCCACGCACGCCACGGCCGCCACGTGCCTGCGCGCGGTAGACCTCGAACATCACGCGCTTGACGTAGCCGTCGCGCGAGAAGGTCACGACCGTCAGGTCCTCAGCGATCAGGTCGGCGATATCCATACCGATATCGATCTCCTCGTCACTGATCTCCGTACGGCGCTCGTCACCGAAGCGGGTGTTGATGTCCTCGATGTCCTCGCGGATCAAGGCCGTCACGCGCTCGGCACGGTCGAGAATGTCCATCAGGTCGGCAATCATGGCCACCAACGACGCGTGCTCGGCCTCCAGCTTGTCGAGTTCCAGGCCGGTCAGGTTGCCGAGCCGCATGTCGACGATAGCCTGCGACTGGCGCTGCGAGAGGCCGAATTCGGCCTGCAGTCCGGCCTTGGCTTCGTCGCGATCGCTGGATGCGCGGATGATCGCGATGACACGATCGATGTTGCCGATCGCGATGCGCAGGCCGTCGACGATGTGCTTGCGCTCTTCCGCCTTGCGCAACAGGAAACGCGTGCGGCGCTCGATCACCTCACGCCGGTGGCGCAGGTATGCACTCAGCAGCGAGCGGATCGGCAGAGTGCGCGGCTGGCCCTGGTCGATGGCCAGGTTGATGATGCTGTAGGTCGTCTGCAGCGGCGTGTACTTGAACAGCTGATTGACGACGATATGGGCATCTTCCCCGCGTTTCAGCTCGATCACGAGCCGGATGCCGTCGCGGTCCGATTCATCGCGCACGTCCGAGATCGAGGTCACGCGGCCGTCCTTCACGACGTCCACGATCTTGTCGATGATCGAGGTCTTCTTGACCTGATACGGGATCTCAGAGATGACGATGCGCTCGCGGTTCTTGTTCTCCTCGACGTGGTACTTGCCACGCACGCGCACCAGCCCGCGTCCGGTCGTGTAGGCCTGCATGATCCCGCGCCGGCCCATGATCACGCCGCCGGTCGGGAAATCGGGACCCTTGACGATCGACAGCAACGTCTGATCCGTCACATCCTCGTCGTCGAGCATCGCGTTCAACGCGCTGCAGACCTCGCGCAAGTTATGGGGCGGCAGGCTGGTCGCCATTCCGACCGCGATGCCGTCCGAGCCGTTGCACAGAAGGTTCGGGAAACGTCCCGGCAGCACCTTCGGTTGGGTACGCGTATCGTCGTAGTTCGGCTCGAGATCGACCGTTTCTTTCTCCAGGTCGGCCATCATCTCGACTGCCGAGTGCGCCATGCGCGCCTCGGTGTAACGCATGGCGGCGGGCGGATCGCCGTCGATCGAACCGAAGTTGCCCTGGCCGTCGACAAGCGGGTAACGCAGGGAAAAGTCCTGCGCCATGCGTACCAGCGTCGGGTAGATGACGGACTCGCCGTGCGGGTGGTAGTTTCCCGAGGTGTCGCCCGCAACCTTCGCGCACTTGCGGTATCTGCCGCGTGGGGTGAGATTCAGGTCGTTCATCGCCACCAGAATTCGCCGCTGGGAAGGCTTCAAACCGTCCCTAACGTCCGGAAGCGCGCGCGAGTGGATGACACTCATGGCGTACGTCAGGTACGACTCCTTCATCTCGCGCTCGATGGAGCGCGAGGTGATCCGCTCGTCGGGCCGGTGCTGGGGGGGCTGCGTATCCGTCATGGTCAATAAGTCACGTGGTCAAGGGCGCGAACGTCTGTGCCTGTCCGCAATGCTCGTAGGCTGAACTGGGAGGCACTTTCGAGACCGCACTCGGTCGCGAAGAAGTCCACCAGTGAAAGGGGTACGCGTTCGAAGGCCTGGCTATCTAGTTCGACTCCATCGGGAGCGCTCTCCCACAGGAGCCAGGGGTCCTTCTCGCACCAGCGCGGCAGCATCATCTCGCCGCGCGGCATCCATTTGTCGGCGGTCGCCAGGACGAAGGTCGGAACCTCTCGCCGGCGCGCTTCCTGGAACAGGGTCGTCGTGCCGACACGTGCGAGCACGCACTCCGGCCCGATCGCCTCTGTCCCGATGAATACTCGATCCGCGTTCGCGAGCTCCGAGGCCAGGGCGACGTCGTAGCAGATGCGGATCTGCACGCCGAGGGGCACGAGTTCGCGCGCCATGCGCCGACCGCCCAGGTCCGGCGAGCCTTCCGACAGCACCAGCTGTGGCTTCAGGCCGCGCTCCTGCATGGCCGAGATGACCGCCACAACGGTCGTCGAGTAGCCGTGTACGCAGATGATCTCGCCGCGCTGTGCGTCGTCGATGAGGGCTCGCGCGCAGTCCGCTCGATCCGGTAAGCGACAGCCACTTGCTAGCGGTTCGCCGTTCCAGGTCCCGCCGTTCGGTTCCAGGCCCGGCAGCGGGTCGTACCCGTCGGCCCAGAGGCCCATCTCTTCCGCCAGCACGTCCCGCGGCGCCGCATTGAGGCACCCATCACGGGCGAAACGGGGCAGGCGATCGATCGTCTCGAGCAGGTGTGCCACCGGTCCACGCCAGCCGTGGGATTCCCGGAAGGCCCGGATATCCGTGGCCCAGGAGCGCTGCAGACCGGGCCAGTCCAGGTCCTGCCCGTGATCGCTCAGCCAGTCCATGAGAAGCCCGACGACCTCGCGCACCAGGGCCTCGGCGCTGGAGGCACGATCGACCACCAGCGGCTTCAGAGCGCTGGAGAGCCGTGCCGGAGCCTGGGCCCGGGGCCTGGTCTCAGCACGCCAATGGAAGGACTGTCGTTCGTCGGTCATCTCAACGTGCACGGCGCCGATCGGGGGCGCTCGGCGCGGCCCCGGATTATCCGGGCACGGGTTCGCGGGGTCTACCAGCGAGTACCGTTTAATACAGTTCCCCCGCTATCCCGTATGGCCGGGGCACGCGGACCCCCGTCGGATTTTGCTCTGGCTCCGTACATCCGGCTTGACCAGTCTGGTGCGCCACCGACTGGAACTGCCCCCCACGGCCCCCCCCCATCGATATGTCCAACTCCGACTACTCCCCGCTCGCCCTGGCCCTCGGCCGGATGCCTTCAGGCCTCTACATCGTGACCACAAGCGGCTCCGACGGCCCGCTCGGCTTCGTGGGCTCATTCGTGGCGCAGGTTGGCCTGGAGCCCCCCACGGTTTGCGTGGCGGTCGGCAAGGACCGGACGCACCTGGCGGCCATGCGCAGCAGCGGTCGTTTTGCGCTCTCGATCCTGGACGGGGACAGCAGCGGCATCATGAAGCCCTTCTTCCAGAAGGGAGGCGACCCCTTCGCAGAGCTGGAGACCGCACGGACTGCGGCGGGATCGACCGTCCTGAGCGGCGCCCTGGCCTGGATCGACTGCAGCGTCACCGGCGAGCACGAGATCGGAGACCATGTGGTCGTGTTCGGTGTGGCGGAGGAGGGCTCGCTGCAGCGCGAAGGAGACCCGAAGGTCCACCTGCGCAAGAACGGGCTCGGGTACTGACCGCGGGACGGCCTGCCTTCCGCCCCGCTGCGAGCGGGTAACCGCAGACCCATGCCGCTAGTAAGGCTGAAGGCTGAATCGCAACCTGGCCGCGGTAGCAGAAGAATATCCCCTGGGTGTTCGACGCCCTGGGCGCGGCGGACATGACGGGTCCATCGGGGGGAATTACCCATCGGACGTCGCTCTGGCTCGGCACCTCCGCTGTGCCGTATTGTCTTCCCATGCGAAACCTGATGCTGGCACTGGCCCTGTGGCTCGTAGCGACTCCGACTGCTTTGGCGCAGGCCGACCGGCCGTCGGCGCTGCGTTCCGACGTGCTCGTGGAACGGACACGCGACGCCCTGGCGGAGCTGGCGGACCTGCAGGCTACCGCCAACGCCGATCGCGAGGCGTTCACGCAGAGCGAACAGGACATGCGCCGAGCACTCGTGGAGTTCCAGACGCCACTGCCACAGGTCCCGCCGTTCCTCTCCGAGGTTGAGGAGCCCGCGGCCGAGGATATACAGGCTGTGATCGAGATTGCGGACGCGTACATCAAGGCCCACGAGCGCCGCAGGCTGATCCATGATCGAGCCGCTTCGTCGCTGGAGACGCTGGAAGCGCTGGGAAGGAGCATGCGTCCCGACTTCGAGACGATCCTGGACCGGGCCGTTGCCCTCAGACCGCTCTTGATCGAGGCGCAGCGAAGGATCGATCGGCGCGAGGTCGAGGTGGACGCCTTCGATGTGTCCGATGGTGAACGCTCTGTATCCGAGTGGATCGTGGCCACGACCGAACTCGCCTCGAGGCGCGAGGAACTGTTCGCGGAGCTGGACAGCGCGATCGAGCATCTGGCCGCCGACCGGACAGACTTTGCGGCCATCGAACCGGAAGACGTCGAGGTACAGCGACTCGTGCGGGGCATGCGCATTTCGATGGGCGTGATCGAGGAGGCCAGGGCGGCGAGCGAGGACCGCGCCGATCGACTGCGGGAGGTACGTAGCGAGGCGTTGCCTGACGAGCTCGATGACATCGCCACCGAGTGGCTCGCGCGCCGAGCCAGCGTCGATCAGGGCACGCTGCCCGTGGATAGGCTGCGTGCCGCACTCGACGGAGTGCTCGATGAGCGTGCGCAGCTGGACGCCCCGCGTCTGGAGGACCTGTCCGGCGGCGAGGGCTTGCCCGAGGTGCGCGAAGCCAGAAGGCAGGTCGAGTACACAACCCAGATGGTCGCGTACTACGAGCAGGACCTCGCGATCGTCGAACGCCTCAGCGCTTCCCGCCTGGAGCTGGCGGACGCAATCGATGAGCTGTCGGGAAGGCAGACTCTCTTGAGCCGCCAGACGGGTCGCGCCTTCGCCGCGTTGCGCGTGGCCGACGAACGGTCGCAGGCCGGCGAAACGGTGACCTGGGATCGTTCCGCCGACGTCACGATACGCATCGTGTGGGACGCCTGGCGCGCGCTTCAAGCGGCCGAGATCGATCGGCTGGACGACGTATTTCAGCTACGCCAGGACGCCCAACAGTCGAACGAGCTTGAGAGCACGCGCGCACTACTGGCCAAGCAGCGCCAGGACCTCGTCCGTGCTCAATCCAGCCTGGAGACCGAACTCTCCTACCTCGAGTTCGTCGCCCGGATGTCCAGTGAGCCGGACGAATCGCTCATCGCCATGCTGGGCCCGGAGGGCGAGATCGCGGTCGCGGTGCGCGAGGTACAGGCGAGCATAGCCAAGCTCGAGACACGTGCCGCGGCGGCGAGAGAAGCCTGCCTGGACACCGCACGCGGAATCCAGGTGGTCGAGGATCCCTACGCACGGGCCGCGCTACTGAGCCGCTCCGACGAACTGATCGAGATCCGCGCCAGACTCGAGAGCCTGGTCGCGGGGGAGCTGCCTCCGGATCTGAGCGAGCTTCTGGTGGCCGACGAGGCGGCCGTGCCCGCAGTCAGCATCGCCGGGGAGATCGCAGATGCCGGCGAGATGGAGCTCGCCGAGCTCGCGCGAACCGAGCAGTCCTTCATCGACCGCAGGCGACGCACTGCTCAGGTATTCCTCGACTACTTCCTGACGCTCGAGTCCCTGCTGAAGGACATGCGCGCCAATCGCGATGAACTGCTCCGGGTAGACGACGACCTGTCCGAGCAACTGGCCACGCGCGTGCGAGAAGAAGAGCGTCGCTACGCCGCGGCACGCGAGATCCTGAGAAGACTTGACGAGGGTCGCCTGCAGAACGACCAGCGGCCGCCCGAACTGGAGAGCTGGGTCACGCGCATCGCCATTCAGGAGGCCGGTGAGGCTTCCCGCACAATGGAGCGCGACAGCGGTCGGTTCGCCGATCGGGTCGCGTACGAGATCCAGCGGCTCGAACGCATCACCGATCTCTTGCCGGTCATGCGCGTCCGGTACGAGGGAGCAGATGCGCGCGCGCGCCTGATCGGGCGTCCGGTGGCGCACCTGACCCTGGCCCTGACGCCATTCGAGGAAGTGGACGAGATCGAGCGCATGAATCTCGAGTACGAGGCCTCGCGCGCAGCATCGGAGTTCGATCCCGTCGAGGACCTGCTCGATCGCTTCACCAGCGAGTCCGAACGCGAGCGATTCGAGGCTACTGTGCACGCATACCGGCTCGAGCTGGCGAACACCAATCGGATGATCGCGGACTTTCAGTCCGCGCGCGTGGCCTACCTCGAGATCGCGGACGCCTGCGAGGTCGAGCGAGACGGACTGGAGCCCCTGCGAACCAAAATCGACGCTCTCGTCGGGATGCGCCTGAACGACTACCACTCTGCGCGCTACTCCGCCGCGATCTCCGCGTTCCCGGATCGCCGCGCGCGCCTTGAAGAGGCTTTCCACAAGACCCATGACGGCGATATCCGCTATCGGCTGGCCGCCAGCAACGACCTGGCCGTTGCGGCGGACCTGCTCTTCACCGCGCGCGTGCGGCTGGTCTCCCAGCGCTCGTTAGCCATGATGATCGAGCGTTATTTCTCGAAGGTGGGCATCGAGCAGGAGATCGAGTGGTTTCGGACGCGGAGCTCGAGCCTGAAGTCGATGCTCGAAGCGCGCCAGGCCATTGCCCTGGACCTCGAGGGCCGCATCGCGAGTCTGCGCACCGAATACCACAGGCGCGTGCGCACGAACGGCGTGCGAGGCGTGGCCATAACCCTCTTGATTCCGTTCCTGGCCTACCTGCTCGTCCGCATCCTGCGACGCACGGCGCGGCGCTTCGAGACGCGCGTGATCGGACGAGGGATCGACGACGACGAGTCCGACCGCCAGCGTCGCCTGAAGACCCTCTCCGAAACGTCGGCCGCCACGATCTCGGTGATGGTCTGGACCATCGCAACGATCTACGTGTTCGCTCGCCTGGGCCTGGACATCACACCGATCGTGGCCTCGGCCTCGGTCCTGGGTCTGGCGGTGGCGTTCGGCGCCCAAGCCCTGATCAAGGACCTGTTCTACGGCTTCTTCATCCTGCTCGAGAACCAGTTCACGGTGGGCGACATCGTCAAGCTGGGCGCGATCACCGGAACGGTCGAACGTATATCCCTGCGCGTCACGGTCCTGCGCGACCTCGAGGGCGTCGTGCACTACGTTCCGAACGGATCGATCGCCCAGGTCTCGAACAAGACCCAGGGCTGGTCGCGGGTCGTGATGGAGATCAGCGTCACCTACAAGGAGGATCCGGACCGGGTGACGGAGATCCTCGAGGAGATCCTGCTCGAGATGGCCGCGGACGAGACCTGGAGCCGCCCGATCCTCGAACCCCCTGTCGTCGCCGGGATCCACAGCCTCACGGATCGCGCGGTCGACATGCGCATCATGATCAAGACCCGGCCCGGCAAGCAATGGGAGGTCGCACGAGAAGCACGCCGCCGGGTCAAGCGCCGCTTCGACGAGCTCGGCATCGAGGCTCCGTACCCCCAGCGCATCGTCCACCACGTCTACGAGGACGGGGGCGAAGCCCAGGGCAACGGCGGACCGCAACCTGCTCGCTGAGCCCGCCTGCAGGGGCCTGGGAGTTCATGCCGATTTCAGCGTGACGACACACCGATCACGGCCCGAACGTGATCGCGAGGGCGTCCGAAAACCCATGCTCGGTCCCGTTCAGCGAGTCGCGATACCAAGCCTGGAAGTACCAGGTCGAGCCGGGGAGAATGGTCCCTGAAGGACGAACCGGCGACGTGAAGTCGAGACGGGAGACGATGGTGCCCTGCCCGGACGCCGTGACCGCGGAGCGGTAGAGCCGGCCGCCGACACAGCGCAGGAGCGTCCCGAACGGAACCTGCACGGCATGAGTACCGTAGAAGACCATCCCCGTGGTCGGCGCAACAGGTCCGGCTACCAGGGTCAGATCGTTGACCTGCACACCCGCCGTGCCGCGCACCGAGAGCTCGGCCGGCATACCGGACTGGTTTGGAGGTCCAGGGCAGTACTTCCGAAGCCCGTCAATGTCGATAATGTAGGCCGCACCTGCGTCGAGGGCATGTTCATCGTCCTTCCAGGCACCGGCCAGGACGACCCCCTGGGATTCTGCCATCGAGATGCCGAACAGGTCGCCCGCGCCGAGGGACGGGGGCAAGACCTTGGCAACCTCGGACCACTCGTCGGATGCCCCTCGATCGAAGACGTAGAAGGCCCCCGCGCTAGAACCCGCCGCGTCGTCGCGTTCCGCGCCGATGATGGCACGATCCCCGCGCAACAGGATTGGGGAGCCGAAGTCATCCGGAGAGCGCGGCGCACGCGGCTCGATCCGGACCTGTTCGCTCCATCCGGTAAGATCTCTTTCGAAGTGGCGAACCCAGCCGATCCGCACCGGCCCTGCAGAGAGTCCACTGATGAGGATCGTGTCGCCATCGATCCCCAGACCGCTGTCTCCAAACCGGAATGTGCCGGAGACTCTCAGCACGTCCGTCTGTGACCAGCCGGATGCACCGCGTTCGAAGACGTAGACCGCGCCCGCAACCGAGGCGATCGTGCTGTTGTGGGGCGCACTGATGAGCGCCTGATTCCGGTTCAGGACCAGCGTCTGCCCAAAACGGGCTCCGATGCCCGGATCGCTCGCGTGGAGCTTCTGGAGCAGAAACCAGCCGGATGGTGTGCGCTCGTAGATGTAGACCGATCCAGACCCCACCACGGTGTCGTCGTCGTGCTGCGCGCCAACCATCAGCGTGCCGCTGGAAATGCAGACCGGGTACCCGAAGAAGTCTCCGGGTCCGTTGTCAGTCGGTACCAGGCGCGTCGCCAGCGTCCACACGCCACCGGATTGCTGGTAGATGTATGCGGAACCCGAGTCGCACATCGGGTCGCTCGGACACGCGACGTCATCGCGCGGGCAGCTCACGACGAGCGTATTGCCTTCGAGAGCCATGTAGGAGCCGAAGTAGTCCTGAAGATTCGGATCCGGGTTGTCGAGGATCTGGCGTTCGACCCAACCAGAAGAGGTTCGCTCGAAGATGTACACGCCGCCTGCGCCCCCGAAACGCTCCGCGTCGGCGACGACTGCCCAGTTTCCTGCGATCGCGACCCGGTTGGCGAAGGCAGCCTGCGGCAGCGTGTCGCTCGCGAAGACCTTCTGGACCTGAAACTGCGCGACCGCGGGCAGCGCCATGACACCGAGGATGACGGGCAAGGCGAGGCAGAAACGTGCTCTATTCATCGGAACACCTTAGAAGCAACGAGGAACACAGGGAGCCCGCGCGAAACCATCATCGAGGGCCTCGGGCGAGGTCACAGGCTAACACAACCCCTATTTATTGGGGATCCAGGCGCGGTCGGGGCCAGTGCCAACCCCGCCTCGCTCCCTCACGTGCCGCAGGTGCCGGTCGGTACTCCCGCGGCCCAACGTAAGGCCCGCCTGGCTCGGAGCTCCGGGCCGGGCGAGCCGTAGCATGCCGCCAACCGCGTAGATCGATCAGTTCGACGAGCTGCCACCCCGGTTATTATTCTCGAAACAGGTGAAGTCGATCAGGAACGTCGCGCAGATCAGCGTCGTGCGCAGAGCTTCCATCTCGGGACCATCCGAGTACTCGATACCGAACGTGTCGGCATCAGTGAACATCTCGCGCAGCAAGCCGCCCCAGCGCTTGCTTACCCGCCCGACCTCGCGCCCCTGGAACAGGACCTTGAACGTCCAGATCCGAAAAAACGGGCTGTGGATCTCGAGCAGTTCCCGCCCCTGCGCATCTTCGACGACGAACTTGCGGTGCAGGATCGAGAACTTGCGCTGAATCGCGCCGACTCTCACGCCGTGCTCGTACACATCCATGCGGTGGAAGTAGAACCTGAACGGTTTCTCTCCGCGCCCGACCTGCTCGCCCTTGGCATCGAAGAGGTGGATCGTGCTCTGGCGGCAGCGCCCCAGAAACGTCCGGACGATCATGCGTCCGAACCCCTGCCCCTGCTCCGCCGCCCGCCCGATCGAGCGACCGTCTTCATCGAACAGCTCGTAACGGTTGCGCGACTCGAATCCGAGCAGGATCTCGCCCCACTCATTCGTCTGGCGGATGAGGATTCTCTTCTGGTCGTTGGGCATGGGCGCTACGTCGATGGGGGATGGTCCTGGCCGGCGACGCCGACACGCAGGGCCCGCTACGCCAGGCACCCGGCCCTATTCACATGGCACCGGGGAATTGCCCCGGCAGGACTCGCCAGGCGAGACCTGAAGCGTCAGATTTGCCAGAGGCCGCGCTCGGAAACGGGCATGGGTGTGGCCCGTGCGTCGGGGACGGTTCGTGAAACTACCATTTGAGTGCCATGTCCGAAAACGGCCAGACGGGTCACGGAATCTGCGCTACAAGGGTGGCGTGGAACTGTCCGACCGAGAGTGTTATCGCGCCTTGAAGGCGCAGGATCGCCGCTTCGACGGGCGCTTCTATGTCTGCGTCACTTCCACCGGCATCTACTGCCGTCCCGTGTGTCCCGCGCGCACATCGAAGTTCGCAAACTGTCGTTTCGTCAAGACGGCGGCGGACCTCGGCTTGCTGAAGACATTGGGGGCCCGCAAGGCCTCGCAGCTGGAGGCCCAGGCGGAAGCCTGGCGCCCGTGGCGAGGCTACGCCGCACTGCATCTATGGAACTCGCTCTCGAACTGAATGTGGCTGTGGCAACCCAAAGGAAACTCCCATGACATCCCACTCCATTTTGACAACCCAGACACTCTCGAGCCCCGTGGGATCGTTGCTCCTGGCCTGGAACGAACGCGGTCTGCACGCCGTGACCTTCGCCGATCTCGAGCTGCGCCGTGGTGGATTCCAGCGTTATCTGCGCAAGCACGAACTCACAACCCGAGCAGGTGGCGCGGCAGCCCGGAACCCTTACGCGACGGCACTGAAGCGTTACTTCAAGGGAAACCTGAGCGCACTGCAGGGGCTATCCCTGGTGATGCTCGGCACTCCGTTTCAACGCCAGGTGTGGGACGCGCTGCGTGCGATTCCTACCGGCAGCACCACGTCCTACGGAGCGCTCGCCGAACAGATCGGCCACCCCGGCGCGCAACGGGCCGTGGGTACCGCCAACGGCCAGAACCCGGTGGGCATCATCGTGCCCTGCCATCGCGTGATCGGAAGCAACCACAAGCTCAC
>JBLHKW010000161.1:0-11610 GCA_047618565.1 Planctomycetota bacterium | reverse complement strand
GCTCGACCGGCGAGGTCGCCATATCGGCCGTCGGCGCGATCGACAGGCTGGCGACCTGACTCTGGCTCGCGATATCGATCACACGCGTGTTGAAGTTCGCGACGACCGCATAGGCACCGTCGAAGGAAATCTGGATGTCGCCCACGGTCCCGGTCGAGATCGTCGCCGTGACAGCGCCCGTGGTCAGATTCACAAATTGCACCGCGTTGGAGATGCCCACGATCGCGTGGCTCTTGTCCGGCGTCACACGGATCCTCAGGGTCGTGAGGTTGTCCGGCATCACGAAGCTGTGGGTGACCGTCAGGGCCATCAGGTCGATGGTCGAGATGCGCTTGTTGTTGCCCCCGTGCTCCACCACCGCCAGCTGGCTGTCCGGGCTGATATCCAGCGCGTCGGGCCCCGCGGCAACGGGCAGAGACGCCAGTACGGCCCCGCTCGCCACGTCGTACACCGTCACCTTGGCCCCCGCGCCATCGGCGAGCACCAGCTGCGTGCCATCCGGCGAGAGATCAAAGTCCGTGAACAGGTTCCCGAAGATGCCCGGCTCCGGCCCGAAGAAGAACCCGATCGCACCCTGCGGAGTGGTGGCAAACGTGCGCGTCTCCATCAGCGCATTCAGATCGATCACCGACACCGACGAGGCCCCGCCGTTGTCGGCCACGGCCACCAGCGCAAAATTGCTGTCCGGCGTGAGCGCCACCGCGAAGGGCTGGTCCCCGGTGATGGGCACCGTCCCCAGCACGCTGCGCGTCGCGACATCGATCACCGAGACCGAGTTCCCGAACACGTTGGGCACCACGGCCACGCGATTGTCCGCTGTCACGGCCACATCGACCGGGAAGTCGCCCACATCGATGGTCGTCGTGGGCAGCCCCGTAGCGACATCGAAGAAGGTCAAGTTGTCCGTGTCCCGCCCCACGACCAGCACCTGCGTCCCGTCAGCCGTGAACGCCAGCTGACGCGGCATGTCGTTGTCCGGCGCATCGTTCATCGAGAGGAACCCGTTCGACACGGGAGCCAGGGACGCCGGTCCCGCCGCCCCAGCCCCACGAACGGGCCCGGGAGCCTCGAAGAGCACCCTCTGCGGCTCCCGTTCAGCGGCCGATGAAACAGCCGCCTCGCGATCGACCAGGCTCGCACGCGCTATGCCGGGGGTCGAGCCAAGTGACAACACCGAAAGAAGGAGCAGCATGGTGATGAGCGATCTGGGATGACGGAAGCGTGTGCTGTGACCAAAGGCCCGCGAGTTCATCATACAGGCCCGCTACCAGGGCACTTGGAATTGCATGACCGCCTACCTGTTTTATTGGACCGCCGCGCTGCGCTTCAGCCAGCTTGGGGCTGGCTGAAGCGCGGCTCCCCCAAGAACGGGGAGCGCCGCCCCCCCCCGGCCCCCCGATTAAACATCGCGGAGCCGCATCGGAGCGTTACCCATGTGCTCGGTCATAAGTGTTACCCATGTCCCGGGTTGCACACCAACCCAGAAGTGGTCCGGCGGTGCTGGAGGCGCCACGAATTTCGCACAACCGCCGGCCGAGATCCTGGCGCGCGGCGGATTCGGGAGTCCGGGACTGGTGCGCATCGAAGATTCGATCGGGAACATCACGCGCCCGGACCTCGCGCCGGCCGTCATGCCCGCAGGGGATGCCGCCAACAACTTCGGCCTGGACTGGATCAGCATCGTGCCCGGTCAGTGGAGGCCGTCCAAGCGCAAGCGTCCAGAGTCCGTGTCCGGCTCGACGTCATGCTGGATACGCCCACCGGGCGACTTCCTCCAGATCAACTACGACGAGGACGCGGGCAGCACATCCGAGGACCAGAGCTGGAACATGGACATCATCTACCGCGCGGACCTGCAAGCGGCAGAGATCCTGATCCCGTTCCGGGGCGACAACTCGGCCGGAGCCGGCATCAGCAACTTCGAGGCCATGTTCGGAAACCTGTTCAACTCAGGCCTGCCGGAGAACACGGGTTCCCCGGTCACCGTGCGCTTCCAGGGAGCGCGCATCGGCAGCCCCACGGGAACCGAATTCTGTGGCCTCGAACTCGACGACCCGGCCATCGCCATCGGCTCCGTGACGCCCTGGGTCGAGCACCCCGCAGAGCTCAACACGTTCAACCCGATCCCCAACGCGATGCGCTTCTCGATCACCTTCGACCGCAGCGTCCCGCCCTACGCTACGAGCGGCGGAAATCCCACCACCGTACCCGCGGTGAGCGGAGTCACGAACCTGCTGATCAAGGCCAGTCCGGAGTAGCTCGGGCGTGAGCGTTTGGCGATCGCGGGAAGCGGCGCCCGTGTTCCTCGCGAATTGCGCTAAAAACGCCCGTCGCCCTTTGAGACTCGCTTCGGGATCCCTACAAGGGAGCGCATGTCGAACACCCGCCCGCGTGTCCTCGGACTCGTTTTCCTGACCGTCTTTCTGGACATGGTCGGGTTCTCGATCATCTTCCCGCTCTTCCCGCGCATCCTCGAGCATTATGTGGGGGTCGAGGGCGAGCACAGCCTGATCGGACGCTTCGCGGTCTGGCTGGCCGAGGTGGCGGGCGATGACCTGGGCGTGCGCACGCTCTTCGGCGGGATCCTGGGCTCGATCTACTCGCTGTTGCAGTTCCTGTTCGCGCCGGTCTGGGGCGGGCTCTCGGATCGTATCGGTCGGCGTCCGACGCTGCTGATCACCCTGGCGGGCACGTGCCTGTCCTACGTGCTGTGGTTCTTCGCGGGCACGTTCGGGCTGCTGATCCTGGCGCGCCTGCTGGGAGGCATCGCGGCCGGCAACATCTCGACCGCGTCGGCGGTGATCGCCGACACGAGCAAGGGCACCGATCGCGCCAAGGGCATGGGCATGCTGGGCGCGGGCATCGGACTGGGTTTCGTGTTCGGGCCGGCGATCGGCGGGTTGACGTCGGGGTGGGACCTCTCGGCGTCATGGAGCGGCGCGCCCGCGGGCGTCAATCCGTTCAGCGGCCCAGCACTGTGCGCCTTCGTGCTGTCCCTGATAAACCTGCTCTGGGCGGCGGCGCGCTTTCCGGAGACCCTGCCGCCCGCGGCGCAGCGTGGCTCGGGCGAGAAGCGGCGCCTGAATCCGTTCGGTGCCCTGCGCAAGCTCGATCATCCCGGGGTGCGGCCCACCAACATTGCCTACTTCCTCTACTTCGCCGGTTTTGGAGCGATGGAGTTCACGCTCACCTTCCTGGCGGCCGAGCGGCTCGACTACACGCCGCGGGACAACGCCTGGATGTTCGTCTTCGTCGGCCTGACGATCGCCTTCGTCCAGGGCGGCCTGGTGCGGCGCATGGTGCCACGCACGGGCGAGAAAAAGCTGGCCCTGACCGGCTTCTGGCTGACCCTGCCGGGCTTCCTGCTGGTGGGCTTCACGACCACGTCGAGCATGCTCTTCGTGGGGCTGTTCTTCCTGGCGTCCGGCAGCGCGTGCATCATGCCCTGCCTCTCGGCCCTCGTGTCGCGCTACAGCCCGGATGAGGCCCAGGGGCTCTCGCTGGGAATTTTCCGGGCCATGGGCTCCCTGGCGCGGGCCATCTCGCCCATCGTGGGCGGCCTGCTTTTCTGGTCTCTGGGTAGCCAGGCGCCCTATATCGCCGCCGCAGTGCTGCTTTTTGTGCCCTGGTATCTGGTGCGCGGCCTGCCCCCGGTGCCGGAATAGACGGACTGCGCGAGTCCTGATTTCAGGCCCGGGGCCGATTATCCCGATAGGGACTGAATCATGATGATGCGAAGACAATACGTGTCCGCGGCCGCTCTGGCGGTGCTCGGTAGCTGGGGAATGACGACGAATCAGGAGAACGCCGAGCTGGTCGCTCGCGTGGAGCAGCTCGAGGCCCAGATCGAGGCCGTCGAGACCTACCTCGGGCAGCAGGCCACGAGCGCCGACAGCCTGCAGGGCGCCCTGCAGGCCTCGGAGCAGGCCGGATTCGCCTACGGGATCAACCCGGAGTCGCGCCATATCCTGCTCGAGGCATGGCACGCGCGCGCCAAGGCGGTCGGAACGAACGTGCCCGGCCTCGACCCGAAGAAGACCGCGGAAGTGACCGAGAGCAGCCGCAGCGAAGTCGCCAAGAAGTAGCCGAAATGTAGATCGGCCAGGGCCTTTCACCGGGCCCTCCGGGGGGCGACCATGGGAGAGCCATGGCGGCCAACCTGGACCAGCACTGCGACCGTTTCTTGCTCGAGCTCGCGTCGACACGCGGCTCGTCCGCGCATACCCTGCGCGCCTACGGCGGAGATCTCGGCGAGTTCCTGGCCTACCTGACCGCGCGCGGGATCGAGCAGCCCACGCAGATCCTGGTGCGCACCCTGCGCGGCTTCCTGGGTCACCTGGAGGAGCGCGGACTCTCGGACACGAGCGTGCAGCGCAAGCTGTCCGCGGTGCGCTCGTTTCTGAACTGGATGATGCGCGTCGAGCTGATCGATGCGAGCCCGGCCACGGGTCTGCGCTCGCGGCGCAGCGCGCGGCGCCTGCCGACCGTTCTGTCGGAGGAGGAGATCGGAGACCTGCTGGACGCGCCCGACTGCTCGACGGCCCTCGGACGGCGCGACCGCGCGATCCTCGAACTCATGTACTCAGCAGGGACGCGCGCCTCGGAGACCGTCGGCCTCGACGAACGGGACGTGGACCGGCGCCGCGGGGTCGCGAAGGTGCTCGGCAAGGGGCGCAAGGAACGGCTGGCGGCCATCGGCAGCCACGCGCTCAAGGCACTCGCGGATTACCTGGCGGATCCGCTGCGGCCCCATCGCCCTGGACGTCCAAAGCCCTTGTTCCTGAACGCGCGCGGCGGCCGCTTGACCACGCGCTCGCTCGAACGGCTCGTGGATAAGTACGTGCTGAAGGCCGGGATCAGGCGCCACGCGACGCCGCACACCCTGCGCCATAGCTTTGCGACGCACCTCCTGGACCGCGGCGCGGATCTGAAATCCGTACAGGAGCTCCTGGGACACGCAAACCTCGTGACCACCCAGATCTACACGCACGTCTCGGTGGAACGACTGCGCGAGATCTACGAGAAGGCCCACCCGCGCGCCGAATGATCCGGGCGCGCGTTCACTCGTTGCCGGACGCGTTGGCGAGCCAGGCGCCGAAGACGAGCACGGCGCCGCCCGCGACCTCGATCGGCGCCACGGACTGATCCAGAAACGCGAGCGCCAGCAAGGTGGCCCCGACTGGCTCGAGCAGGACCGCCAGCGAGACCGTGTGCACGGGTAGGTGGCGCGCCGTCCAGTTCATGAGCCCGTGACCGACGAGACCCGGAACGAGCCCCAGCCACAGGATCGCGAGCCCGTCGGCCCCCGATAGGGAGGCCGGGTCCCAATCGGGCTCGAAGATCAGGGCCGCGGCTGCGAGCAACAGGAATGCGAGCCCGTTCACACCGGTCAGCCAACCGGTCAGGGGTACGCGCTTTCCGACGCGCCGGCCGGCGATCAGGTAGGCGGCGCTCGCGGCGGCGGCGAGCACCGCCAGGGCATCGCCGACCAGAGTCGCGTCCGCCCCATCCGCGCTGCGCGTCAAGAGCCAGGTACCCAGCAGCGCGACGACGATGCCCGCGTACAGGCGCCAGCTCGCGCGGTCCCCCAGCATGCGTCCGAACAGACCGGCGAAGAGTGGCTGCAGGGCGACGAGCACGGTCGCGTGCACCACGGAGGTGAGCGACAGACTCGTGATCCACATGGCGAAGTGGGCCGCGAGCAATGCGCCCGAGAGCAGCCAGAGACGCGCCGCGCCGCGGTCGGCGCGCAGCGCCTGCCAGGTTTGCCCGAGCACCCTGGACGCCAGCAGCGCACAGGCCAGGGTCGTGATCCCCAGGCGCGCCATGCCGATGACGAGCGGCGGCACGGGGGCCGCGAAGACGATGACGATCGCTGCGCTCGACATGGCCAGCCAGGCCACGCCAAGTCGCGCGTAGAGGTTGGAGCTGGAGGGGCCGATGGGCAGACGGTAGAGGACGGCGCGGGCGGCGCGTCAAGAAAACTGAATGGATCCCCTTCGCCAGCGTAGCCCGATGTAGCTACGTTGAAGACTCGCGCCCCGAGCCCCCCCGAATGAAGGCAGCACCGCACGATGGGAATGATCAACTGGATCTTCGATATCTACCAGCACCAGCAGATCGAGAACACGCGCGATGAGCTCGCGCAGGCTCGCAACGAGATGGCATCCATGCGGACACCGGACCGCAGCATCGACGGCGATCGACTCGAGCGCGCCCTGGGCGAGCTGGCCCTGGCGACCAAGACCGTGCAACGCATCCTGATCGAGAAGGGCATCTGCGATCACCAGGAGTTCGCGAGCACCATGCGTAAGATCGACATGGAAGACGGGCGCGCGGACGGGCAGGCGCCTGTCGGTTAGGCGATCTACGGGGTCAGCTCGGATCCCACGGGGGCGGCGGGGTCGCGCTCCCCGGTCTGCACCCGCCAGAGGGCCGCGTAGAGCCCCCCCTGAGCGACGAGCGCATCGTGCCGGCCCTGCTCGATCACGCCGCCACCCTCGAGCACGAGGATGTGGTCCGCGTTGCGCACGGTCGACAGGCGGTGCGCGATGACGATCGTCGTGCGCCCGACGGACAATCGCTCGAGGGCATGCTGGATGGCGACCTCGGTCTCGTTGTCGACCGAGGAGGTGGCCTCGTCCAGGATCAGGATGGGTGCATCCTTGAGCACAGCGCGGGCGATCGACAGCCTCTGGCGCTGACCGCCGGACAGTTTCTGGCCGCGCTCTCCGACGACCGTGTCCAGGCCCAGGGGCAGCTCGGCGATGAACCCGGCCGCATCCGCGATGCGCGCGGCCTCGTCGATCTCCGCATCGCTGGCCGCGGGCCGCCCGTACGCAATGTTCTCGCGCACGGTGCCCGAGAACAGGAACACGTCCTGGCTCACGAGCCCGATCGCGCCGCGCAGGTCGGCCAGCCGCAGCTCGTCGAGATCCGTCCCATCCAGGGTCACGCGGCCCGAATCGATCGGATAGAAGCGCAGGAGGAGCTTGATGAGCGTGCTCTTTCCGGAGCCCGTCGCGCCCACGACCGCGGTCGTCTTGCCCGCGGCAAAGTGGATGTTCACATCCGTGAAGAGCGGCTCGCGGCCTGCGTAGGCGAAGGTCACGTGTTCGAGTAGCAGGTCCCCGCGCACATGCGCGGGGTCCAGCGCACGCGTGCCGTCGTGAATGCTCGACTCCGTGTGGAGCAGGTCCAGGACGCGCGTCGTGGAGGCCATGGCACGCTGGTACTGGTCGAAGACCTCGCCGAGCCCGGTCAGGGGCCAGAGCAGGCGTTGGGTGATGAACACCAGGACCGCGTACACGCCGGCGGGCAGGCTGCCGTCCTCGACCATCATGCCGCCCAGGACCAGGGTGGCGACGAAACCGATCACGATCGCCATCCGGATCAGGGGCGAGAAGGCCGAGCTCAGGGCGATCGCGTGCCGGTTCGCGGCGCGGTAGGCGTCGCTGCGCGAGCGGATGCGTTCCACCTCGCTGTCCTCGCGCACGAAGCTCTTGATGGTCGCGATGCCGGCCAGATTACCGGCCAGGTCCGCGTTGAGGTCCCCCACGAGACCACGCACGGCCGTGTAACGCGGGGCGATCTTCGACTGAAAGAGGAAGGACCCCCACAGGATGATCGGAACCGGAAGGAAGGCCCACCACGCCACGTTGGGCGCGACGTAGAAGAACGTCACCCCCACGACCACGACCGTCGTCGCGACCTGGATCAACGTGTTCGCGCCGCTGTTGAGGAAACGCTCGAGCTGGTTGACGTCGTCGTTCAGCACGGACAGCAGGCTGCCGGTGTTCTCGTCCTCGAAAAAGGCCAGGTCGAGCTTCTGCACGTGTGCGTAGGCATCGAGTCGCAACTCGTGTTGCAGGGTCTGGGCCAGGTTGCGCCAGTAGACCTTCAGCCAGTATTCGAACAGGGATTCCAGGGCCCAGATCACAACGGTCACGCCGGCCAGAACCCAGAGCTGCGAGGACACCTCGACGACGCCCATGCGCGCCAGCAGGGACTGTTCGCGCTCGACCACGATGTCCACCGCGGCTCCGATCAGGAACGGGGGCGCGATGTCCAGGATCTGGTTGAGCACCGAGCAGACGCTCGCGATACGCAACTCGCGCCGATGACCGCGGGCATGGGCCAGCAGCCTGCGCAGGGGGGCCGGCTTGGGCGCTGAGCTCATGCCCCCAACGTAGGGCCCTCCTGGCGGAGGACGAAAAGATTTCCGCGGAGAGGCGCCAAGACATCGCGCGGCGTCTCCGTTCTCAGGGTGAACCAAGAGTGGAGGACCCCATGAAAGCCCTGTTGACCATCACCTGTTGCAGCCTGTTGAGCGCGCCCTTGCTGCGCGCGCCGGAAACGGACCTGGACCCGATCCTCGATCCGACCCCGCAGACCCGCGCCGAGGTCTGCGCCACCGGGTGCGCGGCCGCCTCGAGCGGGGAGGGTGAAATGGGCGCGCATGAGTTCGAGCGCCTGCTGGACACCTGGGCAGAACACGAAGGCACGGACCAGGGCGCGCGCGCCCTCGACACGCTGCTCTTCCACGGAGCGCGCGCCATGGACCTGGGCGCGCGCCTCGGCTACGGGATCCTGGACCCCGAACGGGCCGGATTCCTGCAACGCGAGCTCGGCCGCGGTCACGCTCTCCTGAGCGTGCGCCTGGTCAGCCCGTCCGGCGAGGAGCGCCTGCACCTGGGACCGACGCGCATTCCGCTCGGGGAGAAACAACACCTGATCGCCACCGACACCAGCGACCTGCAGCCGCCCGAGGTGAGCGGCACGCTACGCCGCGTCGGCGTGGACCATCTCTGGGCGCGCTTGTGACTCGAGGGGGTCCATTTTGCGGCCGGACCGTGGTTCACGGTCCTCGAGAGTGGAGACGGATGGGAACGACTGGAATCGATCTGGATCAGCAACGGACGCAGCCAGGAAAAGGTGAGCGTCGAGATCCGAGTGCAACTTGAAGAAAGCTCGCAATGAAGAAGACAATGGACACGTTCACGACCCTGTTTCTGATGCTCACGATGCTGCTGAGCCCGGGCTCGATGGCCTACGCGGATCCCTGTGGCATGGTGCCGCCGCTGTGGCTCGGTGACGGCGCGCCGATCACGCGCATCGGGGCACAGAAGACCTACGTCTTCTACAAGGACGGCATCGAGACCTTCGTGATCCGGCCCGGCTTCTCGGGCCAGATCGATCAGTTCGGGATGCTGATCCCCTTTCCGTCGCCGCCGACCATGCGCAAGGTGGGTGAGGACGTCTTCGGACACATCGGCGCCGCCATCGACCCGCCCGAGGTCGTCGTGGACCTGCGCATGCGTGCGCTCGGCTATTGCGAGGATGCGGACATGCCGATGGCGGCCAAGTGCGGCGCACGCCTGAGCGTGGCCAGCCAGGAACAGGAAGTGGTCGTCCTGCGCCAGGAGGCCGTGGGCATGTACGAGATCGCGGTGCTCGACGCGGGCAGCGCCGGGGCCCTGAAGCTCTGGATGGACGACCACGACTTCCGCTTCCCGACCGGCATGGACCAGACCTGCGATGAGTACATCGAAGAGGGCTGGTGCTTCGTCGCCGTGCGCGCCCGGGTCGGCACGAAGTCGGGCAGCGAGCCGCGCCCCGGCATGCGCGAGGTCGACACCGCGCTTCCCAGCGGCGCCGGCTTCGACGGTCACGTCCAGGCCATGGGATTCAGGTTCCGGACCGACGAGATGGTTCTGCCCATGCGCCTCTCCGCATTCAACCCCGGCGAGCTGCGCAACATCGTCTACATCCTGAGCGACACGCCGCAACGGATCGCGAACCTGCCCGAGCAGCACGTCGTGCGTCAGATCCCCGGCTGGACCCTGTACCGCAACATGACGGAACCGCTCCCGGTGCGGATCGTGGGTGGCCACCTGAGCGACATCCCGGACTGGCGCCGCAAGAACCTGCCCGTTGAACGGAACCCGATCCCCTTCAGCGGCATCGCCCGCGACCTGTTTGCCTCCGACCTGCTGGCCGCGCGCGAGGATCGCCTGGCGCACCCGCACGAGGAGATGGAGAAGACGCTACTCGAGATCGGTGAGCGCCTCGGTCTGCGCAACCCGGCCATGGACGCGCTGCACCGCGAAGCCCTCGCCAAGGAGCGCGACGGCGTCATCGCGGCGGCCCTGCAGGACCTGCGAGGCATGACCCTGACCGTCATCGACGGAGACTTCGAGCGCGAGGTCCTGGCGGCCGAGAACCTGAGCTTCGCGACCTTCAACATGCCCTACCAGGACAACAGCCCGCGCCTCTACGACGCCAAGCACCTCGGGCCCGCGCCCGTGCAGACCGGGTCCATCTCCGACTGGACGCCCGGCGGCCCCGGGTCATCGGGCTTCGCGTTCGCCTTCAGCGCGCTGGCCCTGCTGGCGTTCGGCGCCTGGAAGATGCGCGGCTTGCTCGTGCGTGTTCGCCCCGCGGTCACCCTGGTGGCCGTCACGCTCGCAGCGACCCTCAGCACGACGACGGCGCGTGCCGACGTCGAGCCCGATGCCCAGGTGAACCTCCTGACCCTGGTCGAGGAGATGGCCTACCCCATAACGGACGGTGAAACGGTGCGCGTTCTGGTGGCCTGCGGCCCGGACGCCATCCCGCGCCTGATCGATGAAGGCACCACGGGATCCACGCCGGCGAGTCGCGGCTGGGCCATCGTGGCCCTGACGGAGTTCGGGACGGCGGCCGCGCGGGAGGGCCTGATGCAGATCGAGCAGAGCAGCGACTCGGCGCTCGTGCGCACATGGGCACTGGCGGCGCAGATCAAGCTGGCACCGACGACCGGCGCACTGCTGGAGCTGTCCCAGCGAGGCGCGCACGACCCGAACCTCGAGCGCCCGCTGCGCCAGAGCTGGAGCGCTCGTCTCGCCAGCGGCGGCATCGATGGGGAGCGCGTGCTCGAACATGTGCTCGAGGCTGCTTCCTACAGCTCCAGCCTGCAACAGGCGCTCCTTCCCAGCGTACTGCGAGCGGGCGTGGCGCCCCTCGTGCGCGTCCTTACCGAGGCCACCACGGTCAATGCCCGCAACCTGGCGGCAGCCTGCCTGGCGACTCTCGCCGGTCAAGGCGAGGGCGGCGTCGCGCAAGCGGTCATCGACGCCTACCGCTTCGACCCGCGCGCCGAGGTGCCCGCATGGGACGGTGGCCCGCTGTTCCTGCCCGGACTCAGCTGGAGTGGCCCGGATGCGCGCGAACTGACGCGCAACCTGATCGCCTGGTTCGTCTGGTGCGACACCCATCAGCGCACCGGCGAGTGCACGCAGCTGCACAACAACCTGCGCAGTCTCAACCTGGCCCAGGCCGCCGGATACGAGTCCCCCGCCTGGGAGGAGATCGGCGTCGAGCAGTGGCTCGTCGTCTGGGGCCGCTCGGTCGGCTCGGACGCCGTCAAGGCACTACTCGTCGAGCAGGGCCTCGAGCAGACCTGGCGTTTCAGCCGCGTGCTGAAGCAGATCGAAGCCCTCGATCGCTAGCAGCCCGTTGAAAAAGTCCCGTAGCGAGACGAAGCCATCTTCGTCGCAGCAAGGAGTGCGAAGTCGAGACGGCGGAGGCGGCCCTGTAGGGCCGCTGAGCACGGCTCGACGAGCACGACGC
>JBLHKW010000160.1:0-11685 GCA_047618565.1 Planctomycetota bacterium | reverse complement strand
GTCGTCGCGTTTGGGCCGCGTCTTCATGAATTATTCGGGCTAGTGGTTCGGTGCCGCGCTCTTTTCGAAGCGCTGATCGTCTATCTCGAACCCGGTGTCGACGCTCTCGAGGGTGACCGCGACTCGGCCGCTCCAGTCGTTCTCGATGATGGTGCTGAACGGTAGGCGTAGACCGTCAACCGTGCGGTAGTCTGTGTAGCGTGACGTGGTCGGGACCTGGACGATGTCGCTGACGGCGATGCTGTCCGCGCGGACGATGTCGCCCGTGTCGGCATCGATGTACACCGTCTTGGCGGGGGATCCCTCTGTCTTGAGCCGTACCTTGATGGCCCGCGCTCCGCCCTCGTCGGCCATGCCCAGGACGGAGACCGTATCGTAGCTTTCACGCCAGTCGCCATGCATGACCTTGATGTGGGCAAGCATCATCGAGCGCAGCTCGGGCCCGTCCAGGTCGGTGGTGCCCGTCATGGGATTGTCGGACCAGCCGCTGTCACCGGCGACCACACTGGTGATGATCCCGAACGGGCCAAAGTCAAGCCGTTCCGCGTAGCGGTCCTCGCTATCCGTGAGCATCTCATAGGCGCCTTCGAGACCGGCATTGGCGAAACGCACGGTTCCCGTGAGGCGCAGGCTACCGGCGGAGTCCAATGCTGCGGTGCGCGCGGTCGCGCCGCGCAGGTCCATCAACTCGTCGACCGTGGGCCGCGGTTCTACCTCGTCATACTCCGTTACCAGGTGCACGAGCTCACGCTCACCGCCGGGCTCACGCAGCGTCAGGGCTGCGACGCTTCCGTCATCGGCGTCCCGGAAGGCGACCGATATCTGCGACTGAGCGCGAAAAACCCAGCGGTCCTCGTCGTTCGGAGGGTGCAGTTCGAAGGTCATCTGCCCGGGGATTTCGATGGCCAGGCGGTTGTTCTGGATCAACAGTCGACCCGTGGTCTTGCCGTTCTCGCTCTCGTACTCGCCGAGATAGCGCTGCAGGTCCTCGAGCGGGATCACCGCGGCGATCTCGACGCCCTGACGGGGCGCTTCAAAGGTGGCATTGCCCTGGTACATGGTCAGGGCGTTCACCTGGCCGCTGTCGTTGCGTTCGAACGAAATCTGGACGTCATCGGTGATCGCAAAGACCCAGCGGCCCTCGTCGGTCGGGTTCTTGAGGACGAAGAGCTGCTGTCCTGGCACGTCGACGGCGAGCTTGCCATCGACGACCTGGACTTCGAATTCCGCGTCCCGGAAGGACGCGAAGTTGGCGATATAGGTGCCCACGTACTCGTCGTAGTCGACCTCTGTGACATCGGCCAGCGTCTCGCCGCTGTCCCAATCGCCGAGGATCGAGTCGAACACGATCGAGATCGAGCCCGTTTGGAGTGGAGTGACCGCCACGTTCGTGAGCAACACGTAGCCGAGATGCTCTCCCGGAAGCATGGCCACTTCAGCGGCGAAGCCGCCGATGTTGCCACCATGTTCCACCAGCCGGCGGCCGTCCCACTGGTGCAACATCCATCCGAATCCGTAGGACTTGCCACCGCCCATCGCCATCTGCGGGGTCCAGGTCGCCTCAAGGCTCTCTTCGCTGATCAGTTGCTTCCCCTCTACCTCGCCGTGGTTGAGCTGGAAGCGCAACCAGCGGGCCATGTCGATCACGTTGGAGTTGATCGATCCGGCCGGGCCGATGCCGTCGATGTCGTTCGTGCTCTTGGGCTCGTATTCGCCCTTTTCATCGTCCCACAAGTAGCCGGACGCAAGCTGCCCCGAAGCCTGTCCGGCGGCGTAGGTGGTGCTGGATGACTTCATCCCGAGTGGGGCGAAGATCCGCTCCGCGACCAGGTCGTCCCAGGACGAGTCCGTGACAGCACCCGCCGTCTCTCCCGCCGCCAGGAACATGATGTTGCTGTAGTGGAACTCCTTGCGGAAAGGCGCCCAGGGCTCCGCTTGTGCCGCGGTCTTGAGGATATTCTCGCGCGACACACCTGACTTCATCACCAGCGGCGTCATGCGTGTGAACCCACTTCGATGGCAAAGCAGGTCGCGCAGGGTGACCTCGCCGTCCGCGTCGCCCGTGTCGAGGGTGAAGTAGGGCAGGTGCTCGGCTACCGGGTCGTCCCACTGCAGAGCGCCGTCATCCACGAGCATCCCGACCAGGGTCGAGGTGAAGGCCTTGGTCGTCGAGCCGATCCCGAAGAGCGTCTCGGGGGTGACCGGTCGATCGTGCTCCAGGTCCGCGCTTCCGAATCCGTGGGTCAGGATGACCTCATCATCGTGGACAACGGCCAGGGCCATGCCGGCGATGTGGCCCGAGACGCGCGCTTCCTCGAGTCGCTCGACCAGGCGTTCGAGCCGCATCTCGAGGCTCGGCGCCGTGGCGCTCGCGGTCGCATCCGATGTCTGGATGGACGCGGGCAGGGCAGGGAAAGAGAGCAGGGCGGTCAGGAGGATCGGGTTCATGATGAGTCTGCGTTCTAGCGGTCCAGGATTGCTCGAACCTCTGCTTGCAGAGGGTCGAGGTGGTTCATGCCGAGCGCGGCGAATTGCCTCTCGGATGCGGTCATGCGGCCCAGCGCGCTGGCTGCGGAGTCCGGGTCGCCGAGTCGGTGGGCGATGAGCGCCTCGAAGGCGGCCTTGACCGGCTCGATCGACGTGAAGGGCTCGCTGTCGTCGAGCGGCCCGGCATCCACGGTTGCATTCAGGTCTCGAGCGTCCTCGGTCTGGCCTAGCCGGTAGAGCAGGCCAGCCAGGATCGTGGTGTACGCAGCGTCGCCCGGTCGGTCGAGCAGCAGCTCTTCGGTCACGGCGAGTGCATTCTCGTAGGCGTGTGGGCCCTGCTCCGCATCGATCAAAATGTAGACCAGATCGCGGGTTACCTTGTCGCGCAGCCTTGATGCGATGGGGGGCTCAAGCCCTTGATCTTGCGCGAACTGCACTGCCTGAAGTCCGGGCGCCAGGGCCTCGGCCCACATCCTGCGCCCGCGATATCGTCCCGCGAGGTGGTCGATGTTGGTGACGGTCTCGGTGGCACTCCAGCTGTTTCCGAGTGCGGAGATGCACTCCGCGAGCAATGCATCTGCCTCGGCGGCATACTCCGGATCGGTGCGGTGGCGCAGGATCTGGAACAGGCGGTCCAACGCGATCACCCGATACATCGTGTTCGGGTCCGATGAAGCGTTCAGGTAATCGAGCGCTTCCCGGTAGTACTGGATCGCCTCGTCCCTGGCCCCGCTCTGGTTGAGCATGTTGGCCAGGCCCAGGGCAGAAGACATGTGGAAGATGCTCACATCGTCGTAATTCCTCCGGACGTCGTGGTAGATGGCTCGCACCACCGAGAGCGCTTCCTCGTTCTCGTTGCCGGCCATCAGCACGAGCATGAATTGCTCGCGGGTCTGGATCAGCAGGTAGCGGTTCGCGTCACGGTCGACCTCGTAGGCCCGAATGACCTCCCGGAAGAGCTGCGTGGCTTCCTCACGTTCACCGCGTCGGTCGAGGATCTTGGCCAGTTCCAGGCTGATCGTGCAGCTGGCGAGCGGCGGCGCATCCGGGAGCTTGTCGAATATCCTGAGCGAGCCACGCAGGCTACTTTCGGCGCGGTCGAGGTCGCCTTGTAGGCTCTGCAACTCGCCCAGATGGCCGAGGGTCAAGGCGATGTTCAGGTGGTCGTCGCCATGGATCTTGCCCCAGATCCGCAGGGCTTCGTGGTAGAGCGGTTCGGCTCCCCGCAGGTCGCCCGCGTTGTGCAGCTGGATCGCCAGGTTGTTCACGGTCGCCGCGACCGTTGCGTGCTCGTCTCCAAAGGCTGCCTTGGCCCGCGCCAGCAGGTTCTCCACGTCCACCTCGGAGCTTGCGGCTCTGCCCGGGTCGACTGAGACCAGCAACTCCTGAAGCGTGTCGCTGATCAGCTGCGAGTGTTGTGCGGTTGCGCGGGCGCGCCAGAAACCAGTCAGGGCCGCGGCCAGGCCGATGAGTATGGCGATCCCCGCCACGCTCGCTGCCAGCACCGGCACTCTGTTGCGGCGCACGAACTTGCTCATTTTGTAGAGCGCGCTGGGCGGCCCCGCGTGCACCGGCAGGTCATCCAGGTGCCGCCGGATATCGTCGGCCATGGCCGCTGCGGTCTCGTATCGCCGCGTGCGGTCCTTCTCGAGGGACTTCATCACGATCCAGTCCAGGTCGCCGCGCAGCATGGATCGCAGGGCGCCGGGGCTGGTCGCGCGAAACTTTGCGACGTCGGTCGATTGCTCGCCCATGTTGCTGATGAGCGTGGAGGGCGTCGTGGCTTCCTTCTCACGAATCAGCTGCTGCATACCACCGTAGCCCGCGTCACGCAGTGTGCGCGCGTCGACCGGCGTGGTGCCCGTCAATAGGTGGTAGAGCAGGACGCCGAGCGAGTACACGTCTGTGCGTGTATCGATATCCAGGCCGCTCATCTCCGCCTGCTCGGGGCTCATGTACTCCGGCGTGCCGATGAACTGACTGAACTCCGTGAACAGCGTCATCTCGGTCAGGCGCTGATTGGTGGCCTTGGCCACGCCGAAGTCGATGATCTTGGGCACCGGGCGCCCGTCGTGGGCGGTTACCAGGACGTTCGAAGGCTTGATGTCCCGGTGGATGATGCCCTTCTGGTGCGCGTGCTGGATCGCGTGGCAGGTGTCGATGAACAGGTCCAGACGCTCGCGCGTGGAGAGCTTGTGGGTGTCGCAGTACTCGTTGATGGACACGCCGCGCACGAGTTCCATCACGAAGTACGGGCGCCCTGTTTCGGTCGCTCCTGCACCCAGCACCTTCGCGATGTTGGGATGGTCCATCATCGCTAGTGCCTGGCGCTCGACCTCGAAGCGGGCGATGACCTGCTTCGTGTCCATGCCCATCTTGATGATCTTCAGGGCCACCTTGCGCCGCACTGGCCGCTCCTGCTCGGCCATGTAGACCACGCCCATGCCGCCCTCACCGATCTGCTGGAGCAGCTTGAACTGATCGATGGTCGTGCCGGGCCCCTCGGTCAGCGCAGCTTGCTCCGGCCGGATGGCGGCTTCCTCGAGGAACTCATTGGCTTCTTCATTCGCCTGCAGAAGCACGTCGACCCGTGAGCGCAGGTGCAGATCGGCGCCGCAGGCTCCATCCAGGTAGGCCGTGCGCTCGCTGAGCGTGTTGCGCTCCAGAGCCTCGTGGAAGATTCGCTCGAGCTGATTGTTGTCGTCCGGTGCCATGGTGCTGGAGGACGTGCCTCCAGAGCTTCCTGCGCCGTTGGCGCGCTCGGGGCCTCAGCTAACTCTCGGAAAAATGAACTACTCGTCGCCCTTCTTGACCTCGTGGAACAGGAAGGCCCGGGCGTAGGCCCAGTGGCGGCCGGCGGTGGCCGGCGAGATCTCGAGTGCGAGCGCGGCCTGATCGATCGTCAGGCCGGTGAAATAGCGCAGCTCGACCAGCTTGGCCTTGAGCGGATCCTCCTGGGCGAGCTTCGTGAGCGCTTCGTCCAGGGCGATCAGATCCAGAGCCTCGGGCACCGAGCTTACCGCGATCTCTCCGGCCTCGACGTCTGCCAGCTCGACCCGCTCCCGGTCGCCGCCGTGCTTCAAACGCGCCTTGGAGCGCGCCCGCTCGACCAGGATGCGCCGCATCGCCTCGGCCGAGGCCGCAAAGAAGTACCCGCGGCTCTTCCAGTCCTCGCGGTCGTCGCCCGAGATGCGCATCCAGGCCTCGTGCACCAGCGCGGTGGCCTGCAGGGTCTGTCCGGGCTTCTCCTGGGAGAGCTTGCTCGCTGCAAGCCGCCGCAGTTCCTCGTACACGGCTTCGAGCAGCCGATTGGCGGCCCGCTCGTCGCCGGACGAGACGTCGTCCAGTAGCCGGGTGATATCGGTCATCGTGGGAACTCTACCAGAGGCCGGGAGCCTGCCAGCGGAGTCTTCCCGAGCGGCACGCGAAGCACCAGGGACCCTGTCCACAAGCGGACAATTCTGGCCCCATGATCCCGCTCGAATGCCGGCGCCGGCAGGCCGCGTGCCGTCGCCAACAGCGAACCCACGCAGTTCGGAACCCTCGTCACTCCGTGGCCGTCTTAGTTGGGCTGGAGCCTGTCCGAGGCCTGGCGTCGTCCAGGGCCCGCTTTTCGCAGAATGTGGGTCACGGTTCGGCAGTCGGCGGCAACCAGTAGATGCGTTAATCGGATGTAGAAGGACGGGAGACAGGCCTTATGGACCGCGCGGAGCCGAACAACGACGCCGAGTTGCTTTTGGATCAGACCGCCTGGGTCAAGGGTCTCGCCCGCAGTCTGGCCATCGATGCATCCGGTGCCGACGACGTTGCGCAGGAGGCGATGCTGGCTGCCTGGCAGACGCGGGATTCCTCGGATCGCGACCTCGCGGGGCTGCGAACCTGGCTGACCGGCGTGGTGAGAAACCTCTCCAACCTGCGCGTACGCGGCGAATCCCGTCGGCGTGTGCGGGAAGAGTGGGTCGCCCGGCCGGAACCGACGCCGTCGGTGGCGGAGACCGTCAGCCGTGCCGCCCAGCTGCGCCTGGTGGTCGACGAGGTCATGGACCTCGATGAGCCCCACCGTTCAGCGATCCTGTTGCGCTATTTCGACGGACTCTCGACCCAGCAGGTCGCCGAGACGATGGAGTGCTCGCCGGAGGCCGCTCGAAAGCGCCTCTCGCGTGCCCTGCGAAAGCTGCGCGAGCGGCTGGACCAGAAACACGGTGGAGATGGCGCTTCCTGGCTGACTGCCCTGACGCCCTTCCTCGGTGACCTTGCACCCGGATCGGGCGCTGGCGGCCTCGCGGTGGGCGCGCAGGGCGCCGGCAAGCTGAGTTCTGCCGGTTGGTCGGCAGTCGGCTCCGTCGCGGCGGGTGCTGCCTTGCTCGTCGGCGGTGGCATGCTCTATTCCGGAGGGCCGGACGAGAGACCCATCGAACTGGCAGTGGCGCTGTCGCCCACGATCGCTCCTTTGACCACGTCTCCGAGCGCGGGCGAACGCGACCGATCCGTGCGCGTGCCGCTGGCGCCGTCGGGTAGCGACAACGCCTCGCTTCCGCTCGAGCAGCCCGTCGACCAGGACATCCCAGGGACGAGTCTTCCGGGTGATGAGGTGCCGTTCGCTCCACAGGTGCGCCCACAGCCCAGTGCGAGTGGCCACGTGTTCGACCTGGCGGCGACTCCCGTGCAGGGAGTCGAGGTCTTCAGGGCGGGACCCTTGAGCGAGCGCCTTGCGATGACACTTGGCGACGGCAGCTTCGAGGCGATGCTCGGGATCCGCGACGGGCAGGATCTGCATCTGGTCGCCCGTTCGGACCGTCATGCCACGCTCCGGGCCGCGCGTGTGCAGGACCTGGCGCTGCACGTCGAGCCGATCATCATCGTCGCCCCGCGTGTCGATCTCGCTGGCCAGGTGGTCGACGAGGCGGGACAGCCCCTCGACGATGTGCACATCTCGCTGGCCGTGTCCGACATGGTCCTGCATGGGTTCCCGCATCCGTTGCAGAGCACGGTTCCCGTCGAACGAAACTTCGACGCGCACTCCGACGGACGGTTCCAGCTCGACGGTTGGGTGACCGCTGTCGGCCTCTCGCTGAATGTGGAGCGGCCGGGATACGAGAGCCTCGTCCTCGCGGTGCCGGACCACTCGGACCTCGACATGCGGATCATGCTCTCGCGTTCGCCGCTGCAGGTCCTGCACGGCGTGGTTCTGCACCGGAATGGCGAGCCTGCCTCGCTGGCCCAGGTCCAGCTCGGGCCCTATTCAGCTCCTGTGGGTGGCCAGGGACTCTTTCGCCTCGAGTACCGTGCCGTGGCTCCCGAGACAGCCTTGCGCGCATCGAGCCCGGGCTTCGTTCCTTCGCGGATCGCCTCGTTCGGCGCGCGACTGGCCTCCGCCGACGCGGGCGTTCTGCCCGTGCGCATCGTTCTCGGTGGACCCGCGCGATCGATCGCTGGCGTGATCCACGATCCTGACGGCCAGCCCGTGGAGGGCTGGGAGACGTTCGCGATCGCCGCCGACGGGGCCGGGGCGCTGATGGCCATGGCCGGTCACCAGGAGGGACGGCATTCGGTCAGCTCCGCCGACGGGCGCTTCCTCCTTACGGGCCTGTCCGAGGCGGACTACGTCGTCCACGCCGTGAACCGGGAGACCTTGATCGTCCTGACCTCGGACGTCGTCCGCGCGGGCGAGGCGTCGCGGATCGAGCTGGAGGTTCCCGAGAACCCGTACACCAGCGTTCGGGGCCGTATCGTCGCACGGGATGGAGCGCCGCTCGTGGGAGCGCGGGTGACGGTCGTGCTCGACCAGGCCTTCCTGGCGGGCGAGATGGAGATGGTCGTGGATCCTGACGCGTATACGGACAGCCTCGGTGGATTCAGCCTGGCGCAGGTCCCGCTGGCCTTCGTCGACCTGAGGGTCGAGCATCCCGATGTGTTCGCGATGACGCTGGACTTGCAGTCAGCAACCGACATGAACGCCCTCGAGTTCGAGGTCCCGCGGGATCGCTTCATCCAGCTCGACGAGGCCGGAGACGGAGCGGTGAGCTTCGAAGTGTTCGGAGGTCGGGGTCAGCGCATTCCTGCGGCTGGCGCGGATGGACGGCGCCGTATGCGGGCTCGAGTGCGGGATGGGCGCTCTGCCGTGGTGCGCGTTACCGAGGATGCTCGCCAGCTCGTGATCTACGACGGGACCGGTGCCGTGCAGAACGTTCTCGCGCTGGCGGGTGCCGAGCGTGGCGTCGAACACCTGAGCCCGGATGCCGCGGACGCGACGACCTCGGGCGGGCCGAGGTAGCGCGGGAACAGCGGCCGCAGCGGCTCTCCTCGGGAGGGTGCAAGGCATGTGCCGCAATGCGCGACAGTCTCCTGCTGGCGTCGCGAAAAAAGATCGCGGAAGCGGGTCACGTCTTTCGTCTCGGGGCAACTCACTTACAGGTGGTCCCCACCGGCGGGACGGTGCGATTCATACCTCACGGGGTGGGATGTGCCCGTCGGGAGAACCAGGGGCCCAGTCAGGACTCCAAGCAGATGGGGGGGTGGTTCGCCGCCCCCCCTTCTCTGTTGAGGGTCGGCCCTCGGCTCCATGCGCAGTCGCGCTTCCGGGCGTGGCCAGCCGAGACGGCCCTATGCGCGAGTCAGTGGCTCTCGTCGGCCTTCTTGAACGTGGCGGCGAGGTCGGCGTAGCCGGCCTTCTTGAGACCGGTTACCGGGATGAAGCGCAGGGAGGCGGAGTTGATGCAGTAGCGCAACCCCGTTGGCGCGGGTCCGTCCTCGAAGACGTGTCCCAGGTGCGAGTCCGCGTGCTTGCTGCGTACCTCGACGCGCTTGTAGCCCAGGTGGTGGTCTTCATTGCGGGCGATGTTCCCGGTATCGACCGGGCGCGTGAAGCTGGGCCAGCCAGTTCCCGAATCAAACTTGTCCAGGGAGCTGAACAGGGGCTCGCCGGAGACCACGTCCACGTAGATGCCGGCCCGGTGGTTGTCGTGGAACTCGTTCTGGAAGGCGCGTTCCGTGCCCTCACGCTGGGTCACGCGGAACTGCAGATCCGTCAGCCGCGAACGTAGCTCATCGTCCGAGGGGCGCTCGAACGCCTGCCAGGGTGAGCCGGCGGCCGCGCTCGGGGCCCAGACCTGCTCGTCTCCCCACGTCAGCTCCAGGTAGCGGTCACGGCCCGAACCCTTGCGGTAGCGGTAGTAGTGATCCGGGTTCTTCTTGTAGTAGTCCTGGTGGTACTCCTCCGCCTCGAAGAACGTGGCCGCGGGCGTGATGGCCGTCACGATGGGCTGCTTGAAGCGGCCGGACGCACCGAGTTCGCGCTTGGAGCGCTCGGCTGCCACCCTCTGTGCCTCGTCGTGGAAGAAGACCTCGGTGCGGTACTGGGTGCCGCGGTCCGCGTACTGGCCGCCCGCGTCGGTCGGGTTGATCTGGCGCCAGAAGACCTGCAACAGGTCGTCGTAGCTGATGAGCTCGGGCCTGTAGTGGACCTGAATAGCTTCCGTATGGCCCGTGGTACCGCCGCACACCTGCTTGTAGGTGGGCTTGTCCACCTGGCCGCCCGTGTAGCCCGAGAGGACCGCGCCCACGCCGGGCAGCTTCTCGAAGGGCGTTTCCATGCACCAGAAACAGCCGCCAGCGAAGGTCGCCACGGCGGTCCCCTGGACCGGGACCTTGGTGTGTTCCACGTTCTGCGCGGCGACGCCGTCGTGCCCCTCGGCGTGGCAGGCGGCCAAGGGGCCGGTCGTCAGGAACAGGACGGTCAGGATCGGTGCCAGGTAGTTTTTCATGAAGACGCTCTCAAGGCCCCTTCGAAGCGGAGCCCGGGTAGTGACCGGATCTTCGGACCGGGAGGTTGAACAGGCCCTCCCGGCCCTTCCAAATCGTCGCGCGTTATTCCGTCTGGAGCTCGTACACGCGCTCGATCAGGTCGTCACCGTGGGTGGCTACCTGGACGCCCGTATCGACGTGGCGCAGGTTGCCCTTCTCATCGATGATGAACGTGACGCGCCTGGCGAATCCGCCCGCGTGCACCCCGTACTTGAGCGCCGCACTCCCGTCCGGGTCAGAGAGCAGCGGGAAGGTCAGCTCCTGTTCCTTTGCAAACTGGGCCTGTTCGACCACGCTATCGAAACTAACTCCGTACACGTCCACGCCGAGCTCCTCGAATCCTGTCGCTGCGTCCCGCAGCGAGCAAACTTCGCGTGTTCAGCCAGGCGTCATGGCCTTGGGGTAGAAAGCGAGCACGGTCCAGCGCTCGCCTTCACCACCGACGGTGACGATGTTGCCGTCGTGGTCGTTCAGCCGCAGCCGCGGAGCGCTCTCGCCGACGACCGGCTGCGCCTGCTGCTGCGTTGGGGTCTGGGGTACGAACAGCGCGGCGGTGAAGAGCACCGCGGCCAGCAAGGGTGATTGCATTTTTGGAATGGTTGGGTTGAGTGGCGTCGTTGGGGTTATCGGGAACGTTAGCCTAGCAGGTCCTCAACGGGGAATCCGGGGGGGGAGTAAAATGGGGGTAGCCCCTTTCGACGGTCTGTTGGAGTGGCGTGTTCGAGGGCGAGGATCCGGCCAACGAAGTGCTCCGCCGGATGCTGGTACGCGAGGCGCACCGGTTATTCGAGGTCGCCGTGCAAGCAGATCTCGACGGGCCAATAGCGCATCGATGGGATGCGCGCTCCGGGGAGTGTGGCGGGTTTGTGTCTGATCAGCGGGGGCTTTCCCGATGCGCGGGAGGTGCGGGCGCACTTGTACAGCCGTTGCCGAGGGTCCGGAAGACGGGCGGGGGGGGATTGAGGTATGGGGATTGAGGTATGGGGTATGGCTCCCTCGGCTTCGGGCTCTGGAGCAAAACGGGGGGACGCCCCACCTTGCCCCGTCACCGCCAGCGACGGGGCCCTGGCGGGCGTATCCCGACGCTGGCGGTGACGGGGCAAGGCGGGGCTAGGAGGAGTCCCGGGGTGAGAGGAGGCCATCATTGGGCCTTGGGGGCGCGATGGCGCTCCGGCGCTCCGGCGCTTCGGCGGCGGGTGAGGCGGGTGAGGCGGGTGAGGCGGGTGAGGCGGGTGAGGCGGGTGAGGCGGGTGAGGCGGGTGAGGCGGGTGAGGCGGGTGAGGCGGGTGAGGCGGGTGAGGCGCGGCGCGGGGATCAGGCGGGCCAGGCGGCGGTGACGGAGATCAGGCCGTGGCGGCGCCAGCCCAGGTTTTGGAGCCAGGTGCGGGCGGCGGC
>JBLHKW010000159.1:0-11689 GCA_047618565.1 Planctomycetota bacterium | reverse complement strand
CCGACGCCGGGGATCGTGAGAGTCCCCTTCCACTGGCCGGAGACGCCGTCGTCGTCCGCGCCCTCAGCGTCGTTGACGTCGTCCCCGTCCCCGTCCCCGTCCCCGTCCCCGTCCCCGTCCCCGTCCTCTTCCTCTTCCTCTTCCTCCTCGTCCTCGTCCTCTTCCTCCCCGTCGTCGTCCTCTTCCTCCCCGTCGTCGTCATCTTCCTCGTCCTCATCGTCCCAGCTCTCCTCGTCGCTCTCCGGAGCCCACGGGTACTCGACATCGGCGCGCAGCGGTACGGCGAGGAGCACACCGGTGTCGCTGTGCACGTAGCTCGAGTCGATCGCGGATCCGACCTGCCCCTGGAAGTTGCGACCACTCTGGAAGTACAGGAAGTCACCCTTGCGATCGAAGGTCGGACTGCCGTCGTTAAACATGTCGCTGGTGACCTGGTGCAGTTCACCGTTGCTCGTATCGTAGAGCTTGATGGCAGCCGAGCTCGACACCTGGCCGATGCTCGAATAGGTCAGCCAGCGCCCGTCATGGGACCAGTTCACGCCGACGCCCCACTCGGCCATCTCGTGCCGGTCGACGAACGTGGTCTCGCCCGCATCGATATCGTGCACGTAGATCGAGCCGCTGCGGTCGCTGAACGCGATCTTGTCGGAAGTCGGCGCCCAGGTCGGCCCGTAGCGATAGCCCTCGGAGCCTTCGGTCAACTGACGCGTCTCACCGCGCCCGTCCGACTGGGTCAAGCACAGCTCGTACTCGCCCGTCTCGTCCGAGAAGTACGCGACCCAGCGTCCATCCGGACTCCACGACGGGTCGCGCTCGGCCACACCGGCCGTGCGCGTCAGGTTGCGCGGCGTGCCCTTCTTGGCCGGCAGCGTCCAGATGTCACCACGTGCCTCGACCACCGCGCGCTTGCCAGTGCGTGAGACATCGGCGGCCACGATCGCGCCCGAGACGTCGACCGAGCGCGCGCGAATGCTCTCGCGTGCACCGGGTACGCGTACTTCAACGGTACGCGCGTTCTCCGTCCCGAGATCGAGCAACATCAGGCCCAGGTTGTTCTGAAAGACGATCTCGCCCTGGCCTGCATCGCCCGGACCGATCGACGGCCACTTTACGTCGTAGTCGCTGAACGAGGTCACCTGCCTGTGCGCGCTGCTGGACGGATCAAAGACCCAGATGTTGAGCCGCTGCTCGGGGCCGCGGTCCGACATGTAGTAGAGCTTGTCCCCGTGCCACATGGGGATGCTGTCCGTGCCTTCCCAATCGGTAACGCGCGTCGACGTCAGGGCCTCGAGGTCGATCATCCAGATGTCGGACGCCATGCCACCGCGATAACGCTTCCAGTTGCGGTTGTCCCGTGAGTTAGGCGTGTAGGCCAACATGCGGCCGTCGGCACTGATGGTTCCGTTCAGGCCATAGGGAATGGGCAGCTGAGCCGGCATTCCGCCTTCAGCGGAGACCGTGAACATCATCGGCGCGCGCCGGTTCCCGGCCGTGGCGGAGCTCGAATAGATCAGGCGGCCGTCGTGGGTCCATTCGCTGAGCCCCTCGGTGCCCGGCTGGTGGGTTACGCGATAGGGCACGCCGCCCGCGACGGGCACCGTGTAAAGGTCGCTGTCGCCCTCGTAGTTGCCGATGAACGCGATCGTCGATCCATCCGCGCTGAAGCTCGGTGAGCGCTCGGAACCGGCCGGGCTCGCGAGCGGTGTCGCCACGCCGCCCGAGCGCGGCACGATCCAAAGGTCGTTGGCGAAGACGAACACGATGTCCGTCGCACTGACATCAGGGAAGCGCAACATCCCGGCTTCGGATGAACCCTGTGCGCGCACCTCACCGGGCAGCGCACAAGCGGCAGAAGTGAGCAACAGAAGACTGAGAAGGGATCGTTTCATCGGGGCAAGTTTGAGTGATTGGTGTGCAGACATGGCGCTTCCAGACGCGAAACATCGAGCGCGGCAAGGATAGGGCCTTGCCGGCCCGAGCATGGGGAAAGAACGAGTTGAGATGAGACTCTTACACACCTGGCGGTGCTCGCCGTGACCAGCCGTGATCCACATCAAGACGTTCGCCAGGGCGAGCCTCCGAGAAGGCGAGAATCGAGCCACGAGGCGCGAATCGCGGCAGACCTACGAACTTCCACGCGAGTTCGACCTGTCTCGCCCGGGAGAAACCGTATGGGCTGAATAGCGCGGTAACATGCCTGTACTACACCTTCTGAAGCCGCAACGGGGACTGCCGGAAGCCAGCTGCCGGGGCGCTCCTTCGCTATCTGCCGCCCGTTCTCGTAGAATGAGAACCACCGAGAGAGCCCCAGCCATCGACGGCCCCAAACGCGAGAAGGAGACCGCAGCATGTGGGAAACAAGTATCACCTGCGAGGCGTGCGACGGTACGCACAGGATCTGCGCCGATAGCATTCCGCGCGCCTTCGAGTACGACTGCCCGAGCGCGCGACAACGCGTCCACGTGCCATTCCGCGACCCTGCACGCATGCCCGAGCCCTGGACGGAGGTGGCCCGGGCCAGCGCCGGTGCGACGAGGGCGCTCGCGATCGTGATGCACGGCCGCCTCGAGCTCTGAGCGCCCCCGCCCCGCCACTGACCGCCAACCCCCAAGGATCGCAACGATGCACGACTACGTGTCCAGCCTGATGGCGGACGTCAAGGCCAAGAACCCCGCCGAGCCCGAGTTTCACCAGGCCGTTCACGAGGTCGCCGATTCCCTGACACTCGTCTTCGAGCGGCACCCCGAGTACCGCAGCGCCAAGGTGCTCGAGCGCATGGTCGAGGCGGAGCGCGTGATCATGTTCCGCGTGCCGTGGCTGAGTGACAACGGAGACGTGCAGGTCAACCGCGGATTCCGTATCGAGATGAACAGCGCCATCGGACCCTACAAGGGCGGTCTAAGGTTTCACCCCTCGGTGAACCTGGGCATCCTGAAGTTCCTGGCCTTCGAACAGACCTTCAAGAACTCCCTGACCACACTCCCGATGGGTGGCGGCAAGGGCGGCTCGGACTTCGACCCCAAGGGCAAGAGCGAGACCGAGGTCATGCGCTTCTGCCAGAGCTTCATGACGGAGCTCTACCGCCACATCGGAGCCAACACGGACGTACCGGCCGGCGATATCGGCGTCGGTGGACGTGAAATCGGGTACATGTTCGGGCAGTACAAGCGCATCGCCAACGAATTCACGGGTGTGCTCACGGGCAAGGGCCTGAACTGGGGTGGATCGCTCATCCGGCCCCAGGCGACGGGCTACGGAGCCATCTACTTCGCACGCGAGATGCTGAATACGCGCTCCGACACCCTGGACGGCAAGGTCTGCCTCGTGTCCGGCAGTGGCAACGTCGCCCAGTACGCGGTCGAGAAACTGATCGAGTTCGGAGCCAAGGTCGTGACGATGTCCGACTCGGGTGGGTACATCTACGACGACGCCGGCATCGATACGGAGAAGCTGGAGTTCGTCATGGAGCTCAAGAACGCTCGCCGCGGGCGCATCAGCGAGTACGCGGAAAAGTTCAGCTCGGCGATCTACTCCCCCGCCGACCGCTCCAGGGACCACAACCCACTGTGGAGCCACAAGGCTGACTGCGCCTTTCCCTGTGCGACGCAGAACGAGATCAACGCCAAGGACGCGGGCAACCTGCTCGCGGGCGGCGTGAATCTGCTCAGCGAAGGAGCCAACATGCCGACCAATGCCGACGGCGTCGTGGCCCTGATCAAGGCGGGTATCCTTTACGGTCCTGGCAAGGCCGCCAATGCTGGCGGGGTTGCGGTATCCGGCCTCGAGATGGCGCAGAACAGTATCCGTTACAGCTGGACGAGCGAAGAGGTCGACAGCCGCCTGCAGCGCATCATGGGCGACATCCACGAATCCTGTGTGAGCGCCGCCAACCGCTTTGGAACGCCCGGTAACTACGTCAACGGCGCCAACATCGCGGGCTTCCTGAAGGTCGCCGACTCGATGATGGACCAGGGGATCGTGTGATCCGGAACCTGCATCCCTCGCCAGCACCGAAGATCACCGGCTAGCCCAACCCGCGTGTCGCGCCCCACCACACCCGCAAGGCTGCGCAGCTTCCATGAGCTGATGCGGCACCGGGTGCAGCGTATCTTGCTGGTGTCGAGTCTCTACGACTCGTTCATCATGTCCGAGGAAGGTCACCTGGCTGACACCTTGCTCGGGCATTTTATCGACCTCAACCGCAGCAACATCCCGGACCTGATCCAGGTCCCCAACTCGCAGCACGCGCTCGATCTGCTGGGCGAGGACGACAGCTTCGACCTGGTCATATCCAGTATTCACCTCGAGGAACCGAACGCCGCGGAGTTCGCGCGCCAGGTGCGAGCCGCCGGCCATGCGGTCGCGGTCATCGGCCTGGCCTACTCGCCCCAGGACCTGCACCAGTTCGTTGCCCACAACGACACCAGCGCGCTCGACCGGATTTTTCTCTGGCAGGGCGACGTGCGCATCTTCCTCGCGATGGTGATGTACCACGAGGACCGCATGAACGTGGCGGTCGACACGGGCGTGCATGGGGTCCCGGCCATCATCCTGGTCGAGGACAGCATCCGCTTCTATTCGTCGTTCCTGCCCACGATCTACGCCGAGCTGCTACGCCACGCCCACGGTCTGCTCTCCGAGGATCTCAACCTGTCCCAGAAGATGTTGCGCATGCGCGCACGCCCCAAGGTGCTGTTGTGCGATACGTACGATGAAGCCTGGGAGGCCTTCGAACGGCACGGGGAGAACGTCATGGGCGTGATCTCCGATTTCGAGTACCCGCGTGGCGGCAAGCTCGACAAGCGCGCCGGATTGCGCCTGTGCAAGCGCGTCCTGCAGGCGCGTCCCGACATGCGCATCGTGCTGCAGTCGAGCGTCCCGGAGAACCGTGGCCTGGCCGGCAGAATCGGTGCCTCGTTCCTGGTAAAGGGATCTCCGGTACTCCTCCAGGACCTGCGCGAGATCCTCGTCCAGCGCTTCGGGTTCGGCGCCTTCACCTTCCGGCGGCCCGGCGGTCCCCAGATCGATCAGGCGCACGACCTGAAGTCCTTCGGCGAGAAGCTGGCCAGCGTGCCGGTGGAGAGCATCGCCTACCACGCGCACCGCAACCACTTCTCCAACTGGCTGAAGGCGCGCACGGAGTTCGCCCTGGCCGAGATGCTCCAGCCCGGTGCCGACCATCACTTCGAGTCCCCCGCAGACCTGCGCACGCACCTGCTCGAGCAGATCCAGGAGTTCCAGCGCGACCGGCAGCGCACCGTGATCGCCATCTTTGACCGCAACCGCTTCGAACCCAGCGTCAGTATCACGCGCGTCGGTTCGGGCTCACTGGGTGGCAAGGCGCGCGGGGTGGCCTTCGCCAACCGCGTGCTGAAGGACTCGGGTATCCGGGAGCAGTTTCCGGGCGTGGACGTGTACGTCCCGCCCTCCGCGGTCGTCGCAACGAACGTGTTCGACGAGTTCCTCGAGTTCGAATGGCTGCGTGAGTACGCCACCTCGCCGCGCACCGACGACGAGATCGCGCAGCTCTTTCAGCAGGCCCCGTTCCCGCGCAGCGCAGGTTCAGACCTGCGCACCTTCCTCCAGCGCGTCAAGCACCCACTGGCCGTGCGCTCCTCGAGCCTCATGGAGGACTCGCTCTCGCAACCGTTCGCCGGGGTCTACCAGACGCACATGATCCCCAACAATGACACCCAGCTGGACGTGCGCCTGCGCCAGCTCACGTCTGCGGTGCGGGCGGTCTACGCTTCGACGTTCACCGAAAAGGCCAAGGCCTACCTGTCGATGACCTCCTACCGGCTCGAGGAGGAGAAGATGGCCGTCATGATCCAGGAGCTGGTCGGGCGTACCCATCAGGACCGCTTCTACCCGGACTTCGCGGGCGTCGCGCGCTCCCACAACTTCTACCCCGAACCGGGTCACGCCGCCGAGGACGGCGTCGCTGCCGTGGCGCTCGGCATGGGTCGCACCGTGGTCGGCGGCGGCCGTTGCCTGCGCTTCTGCCCGCTCTATCCGAGACACATAGTGGGCTTCTCATCGGTCGACGACGCACTGCGCAACTCGCAGCGCGAGTTCCAGGCGCTCGACCTGGGCCGTGAGCAAGGCGGCCAGGGCTTGCTCGGCTTCCAGAAGCACTCGCTCGAGGTGGCCGAGGCCGATGGAACGCTGGCCTTGCTGGCCTCGACCTTCACGGCCAGCGACAACCGCATCGTCGACGGGACATCGCGCCCCGGCGTGCGGCTGGTGAGCTTTGCGCAGGTCCTCAAGCATGGTGCCTTTCCCCTGGCCGAGCTCCTGAGAGTGCTGCTGACGCGCTGCGCGGAGGGCACCGGCGCACCGGTCGAGATCGAGTTTGCGGGCAACTTCGGAGGCCACGGCAGGCGCCCGCAGTTCGGGTTCCTGCAGCTGCGGCCGATGGCCATGTCGAAGGAGAGTGCCAGGATCGACCTGGGGCAGGTGCCGGACAGCGAGACGATCTGCCGCAGCGACACGGTCCTGGGCAATGGCGTGGTCGAGAATGTGCGCGACCTGGTCGTGCTCGACATCAAGCGCTTCGACCGGCTCAAGACGCGCGAGATCGCCCTGGAGATCGCACGCTTCGACGCCCAGCTACGCAACGAGAGCGCCCCCTACATCCTGATCGGCGTGGGTCGCTGGGGCTCCTCGGACCCGAGCCTGGGCATCCCCGTGGGCTGGAACGACATCGCCGGGGCGCGCGCGATCGTCGAGGCGGGATTCGAGGACATCACCGTCGCGCCCTCCCAGGGCACGCACTTCTTCCAGAACCTGACCTCGAGCAACGTCGGGTACTTCACCGTCAACCCGGAACTGGGCCAGGGCCACCTCGACTGGCCCTGGCTGATGGGCCTGGAGGCGGTCAACGAGACGCGCTTCGTGCGCCACATCCGGCTCCCCGAGGCCGCCGTGATCAAGATCGATGGACGCATCGGCGGCGGCGTGATCCTGAAGCCGAGTGCAGCCACTCCATAGCAGCCTGGCCTGAGCCCGACCTGGCGGGCTGGCCCGGGTTATTCATGAGCCGCGAGGCGAGACGCCTCGAAAGGCCGGGCGAAGCCGGCCGTTCGTGGGGTTTCGTCCGCGTGGTCATGAATAATCCGGGCTAGACTCCACCCAGGGTGAAAGCCGAGACGCACCGCCCACAGAAATCATGGACGCATTGCTCGCGGATACCCTCGTCGTACTGCACCTCGTGGTCGTCATCTTCATGATCGGCGGGGTGCTCGGCGTGCTCATCGGCTGGCCGCTGGGCTGGCGCTGGATCCGCAATCCCTGGTGGCGCTGCCTGCACCTGGCGATCATGGGCTACATCGCCTTCAATGCGCTGCGCGGCGAACTCTGCTTTCTGACGATCTGGGAGGCCGACCTGCGTCGCAGCGCGGGCCAGGTGAACGCCGAGGATGTGTCATTCATCGGGCGCGTCTTCCGTGACATGCTCTACGTCGAGGTCCCGCAGAAGACGCTGGATATCGCCTACCTGGTCGTGGCCGTGCTCGTGCTCGCGTCCGTGCTCCTCGTGCGGCCCCATTTCCGCTGGCGGACCCCGAAACTCGACGCAGCGACGACACGATGACCCTGCAGGCGATGTACAGCCCTCCGCGGAATCGAGCCGCTTGAGGCCCACTGAGCCGTCAGAATCAGCGGTGCAAGACCCGGACGAGGTGAAAGGATCATGGCGATCGATCGCCATGATCGGTTTGCTGGCGGGCGCGGTGGTGAGCGCTCTGTACGGGCTGACGGCGCACCTGCACCTGGACCTCTTCGACGAGGGATTCCTCTGGTACGGCGTCCTCCGGACCGCGGCCGGCGAGGTGCCCGGGTTGGACTTCCAGGCCTACGATCCGGCGCGCTACTACTGGGGCGCAGCGTGGTCGTTCCTGCTCGGTGACGGCATCCTGGCGCTGCGGCTCTCGACGGCGATCTTCCAGGCCCTCGGGCTGTTCGCCGGTCTGCTGGCGGCGCGCCGCATCGTGACGCGCCCGTACCTGCTGGTGCCCGTGGCGCTCGTCCTCGGGGCGTGGATGTTTCCGCGCCACAAGCTGTTCGAGCCGAGCCTGGCCCTGATGGCCATCTTGCTCGCGACACGGATGCTCGAGCGGCCCAGTCGCCGCCGCTGCCTGGTCGCCGGAGCCTTCGTCGGCATCGCAGCCGTGTTCGGCCGCAACCACGGCGTCTATTGCGGCGCCGGCTTCCTGCTCGCGATCCTGATCCAGCACCGAAAGCAGCCTGACGGACGCCTGACAGAGAAACTACGGATGTTGGCCGGCGGAGTCCTCCTGGGCTATTCGCCGATGTTTTTGATGCTGGCATTCGTGCCTGGGTTTGCAACGCACGTCGCGGAGTCGCTCCTGCGACTCACGGAACGCGGGACGAACCTCCCGCTACCCATCCCCTGGCCATGGACGCTCCCCTACGCGTCGCTTCAGGGCAGCCACCTGGCTGCGGAGCTGACCGTCGCGATCACCTACCTGGTCCTGGCGCTCGCCTACCCGCTGGGTCTGATCTGGGCCTTCATCACGCGCTCGATAGCGGCACGCGGGCGCGCCGTGCTGGTTGCGTGCGTGTGTCTCGGGATCCCCTACGCGCACCATGCATGCGTGCGCGCCGCTCCGGGGCACCTGGCCGGTGGAATCCAGCCGCTGCTGCTGGGCCTGTTTGCCTTACCGTGCGCGCTGGGACTGCAGCGCAGACGGCTCGCGACGTGGCTCATCTGGAGCACCCTCTGCCTGGGCGCAGCCATCGTCGCCTGGGGCGTGCACCCGGAGCTATCCGCCTTCGGCCGGCACTCCAACGTGCCTCTGGCCGACGTGAACGTCGCCGGAGACCGACTGGCGGTCCCCGCGTACCAGGCGCCGGTGCTCACGGGGATCAAGCGCGCAGTGAAGCGTCACGTCCCGCCGGATGCGGCGATCTTCATGGCTCCGTTTAGAGTGAGCTACTACCCCCACCTGCGACGGGTCGCGCCGCTCTGGGACATCTACATGCTCTGGTCGGCTACGGACGAGTACCAGGACCAGATGATCCGTGACCTCGAAACGAAGCACGTGGATTGGGCACTGATCATCGCCGAAGCCCTGGCCGAGGATCCGAACACGGCCTTCGCGCGCACGCACCCGAAGGTCAACGCCTACCTCGCGCGGGAGTTCGACAAGATCCAGGACCCCCAGATTCCGATAGGGCACTACCTCATGCACAGAAGGTCGAAGTGAACGCTTCGACCAACAAGTCAGGGCACGCATCGCAGCCGACCGCCGGCGGCGCGCGCCCTCGGACCCACCTGTGGACCTGGCTCGCCCTGCTGATCGTGGGAACGACCGCGGCCGTCTACTGGCCCGTGTTCGGCTTCGAGTTTCTCAACTACGACGACCCCGAGTACATCACCGCCAATCCCCACGTGTATGGCGGATTGACACGAGAGAACATCCTGTGGGCCTTCGCCGAGTCCCACGCCGCCAACTGGCACCCGCTGACCTGGCTCTCGCACCAGCTCGATTGCACCCTGTTCGGTCTCGATCCAGGTCCGCCGCACGTGGTCAACCTGGTGCTGCACCTGGCCAACACGCTCCTGCTGCTCGGCCTGCTGCGCGCCATGGGCCTATCGGCGCTCGCCGGAAGCTGGATAGCCGCGGCATTCGCCCTGCACCCGGCGCACCTGGAATCCGTGGCCTGGGTTTCCGAGCGCAAGGACGTACTCAGCACCTTCTTCGGCCTGATCGCACTGCGAGCCTACCTCGGCTACGCCCGGTCGCCGTCCGCCCGCCGCTACCTGACGGTGACCATCGCATTGCTGCTCGGCCTGCTGGCCAAGCCCATGCTCGTGACGTTACCGGTCCTGTTCCTGTTGCTCGACCACTGGCCCCTCGCGCGTTTCACCGGCGCGCGCGGAGCGATGCCGGACCTGGCCGCGCCGCCGGCCGGCAACCGCCGACTGCTGCTCGAGAAGCTGCCCTGGTTCTTCCTCGCCGCCGCCAGCGCTGCCATCACGATTGCGGTCCAGGAGACAGCGCGCTCGGACCTGAGCTCCCTCGGGCTAGCAGAGCGCATGCAGACAGCGATCGTCGGCGTGGGCCGCTACATCCTCAAGCTGGTCTGGCCCCAGGACTCTGCCGTCCTCTACCTGCACCCGTACTTGCCCGGCGGCACGCCCTACAGCTCGTACCAGGTGATCGGGTCCGCTCTCCTGGTCGCAACGTTGACCGGCCTGGTGCTCGCCACCTGGCGCCGCGGCTGGCCAATCCTGGGCTGGTTCTGGTTCCTCGTCATGCTGGCACCGGTCTGCGGTCTCGTGCAGGTCGGCTCGCAGGCGATCGCTGACCGCTACACCTACCTCAGCTTTGTCGGGCTGTGCATCCTGCTGGCACAGCTCGCGAGCCCGCTCCCCGCACGTGCGCCCGCGATGCGCGCCGCCCTGCGTGTCCTGGCCTGGGCGAGCATTCTCGCGTGCACCTGGTCGACCCACAGCAGCGTCGGCGTCTGGCGAAACTCCGAGACGCTCTTCCTGCGCACGCTCGAGGTCGAGCCCGACAACCCCTTCGCACTCGTCAAACTCGGCGGCATCCGCGACGCCGCCATGGAATTCGAATCCGCCGAAGCCTACTACCGCGCCGCCGTCACGCGCCTGCCGCGCATGACGGAAGCACAGCTAGGCCTGGCCACCACCCTGAACCGGTCGGGCCGCGCGAGCGAGGCCATCCGCGAGTACGAGCGCGCCATCGAACTCGACCCGACCAGCGCGACCGCGTACACGAACCACGGACTGCTACTCTCCATGCGCGGTCAGACCCGGAAGGGCATCCAGTCCCTCGAACGCGCGTACCAGCTTTCTCCAGAGTCCGCCGTCGTCCTGCGCAATCTCGGACTGGCCTACCACTCCACGGGCGACCTCGATCGCGCAGAAGGCTTCCTGCAGAGTGCCTTCGACGCTGGCCCGGATGCCATGGGGTCCAATGCCCTCGGATCGCTTCTCAACCAGCGCGGCCGCCCACGACAAGCGCTGACCGTGATCGACGCCGCACTGCAATGCTTCCCCGACAATCCGGAGCTGCACAACGCTGCCGCGCAGGCCTGCGCCTCACTGGGTGAAACCGTGCGCCTGCGCGCCCACCTGAGTCAGCTGGCTCGTCTGAAGCCGAGCGCACTCACGTTCCATCACGCCGGCGTGCTCCTGATGCAGGTCGGAGCAGTGGACGAGGCCATCGCCGAGTTCGAGCGCGCGCTGCAGCAGAACCCGGCCCTTCACAGCGCGCGCCAGGCGCTCGAAGCCGCACGCGACAGGTGACGTCGACCCGGCGCCCCCGGGGTAGGTACCGATTGAGTCACCCAGCCGGGCGGCTTGCGGCCGCTTGCGTTACGATCCGGGCCCATTTCCGTCCCACCGGCCAATGACACCGCCCATGCTCTCATCGATTGCTACCTCGCTACTGCTCTCGTTCGGCATTATCCCCAGCGCCGACGATGCCGTCCACACCCTCGAACTGCTGGACGTGTTCGAGCTCGAGTACGCGTCCGATCCGCGCATTTCCCCCGATGGGTCGCGCGTCGTCTACGTGCGCAATTCGAAGGACGTGATGAAGGACAGGAACGTCCGCAACCTGTGGATCGTGGGCGCAGGGGGCGACGGTCACCGTCCGCTGACGATGGGCAACTCGAGCCACTCGTCGCCGCGCTGGTC
>JBLHKW010000158.1:0-11763 GCA_047618565.1 Planctomycetota bacterium | reverse complement strand
CCGGAACTTCGGGCGCTGGATGCCTACAACGCGCGCGAGCCACTGATCGAGTGGGTGCGCTCCTTCGGCGTCACCACGCTGCACACGGGGCATGGCCCCGGGAGCGTGATCAGCGGCGAAACGATGATCGTCAAGACACGCGGCGACACGGTCGAGGATGCGATGCTCGTCCCGCGCGCCATGCTGGCGGCGACCCTGGGCGAGGGCGCGCTGGCGAAGGACAAGAAGAAGTCACCCGGGACGCGCGGCAAGGCGGTCGCCATCCTGCGCGACCTGCTCGTCAAGGGCCGTGCCTACATGGAGAAGCGCGAGCGCGACGAGGAGGGCAAGGTCGATCTCGACCTGCGTCTCGAGGCGGTCACGCGCTTGCTCAAGCGTGAGGTACCCCTACTCGTCACGGCAGAACGGCATCAAGACATCATGTCCGCCTTGCGCGTGGCCCGGGAGTTTGACCTGCGCCTGATCCTGGATGGTGCTGCGGAAGCCCACCTGCTGGTCGATGAGATCCGCGCGGCCGGTGTACCCGTGATCGTGCACGCGACCATGAAGCGCGCGACCGGCGAGACCGAAAACCTGAGCATGGAGACCGCCGGCATCCTGGACGCTGCCGGCATTCCGATCGCGCTACAGAGCGGCTTCGAGAGCTACGTTCCCAAGACGCGCGTGGTGCTCTTCGAGGCCGGAATCGCCGCAGCGAACGGCCTGCCCTACGAGCGTGCACTGCACTCGATCACCCTCGGGGCTGCTGAAGTGCTCGGGATCGACGAACGCGTGGGATCGCTCGAGGTCGGGAAGGACGGCGACGTCGCGCTCTTTGACGGAGACCCCTTCGAGTACACGACCCACTGCATCGGAACGGTCATCGAGGGAGAGCTCGTCAGTTCGTCGGTGCGCTAGTAGCCCGTGGTGAAACTCACGACCCGCTCAAATCCGCCAGGCTCCGCCCTGGCGGCGTTGCGCTTCCTCCGAGTATCCACGAATACGCGTCGTCAGCGCGCCTTGCCAGATCGAATCCTGACGGCTTCGAGCCCACCATGACTTTCACCATGGGCTGCTAGCCCGAATAATTCATGAAGACGCGGCCCAAACGCGACGACCGGCCGGCTTCGCCGTCGATTCGGCTCGCGCTTCATGAATTATCCGGGCTAGGCCGATCACGCCGGCGTTACTGATCGATCAATAACGTGCCGCGCGCGAACAGTCGCGCGCCACCGACGAGATCCACGCGTTCCCCGCGAACGCGGCCAAGGATCTCGCCTCCGCGCGCCGAGATCTGCCGCGCGCGGAGCTCGGATCGGCCGAGCTGCTTCGCCCAGTAGGGGAACAAGGTGCAGTGGGCCGATCCGGTCACAGGATCTTCGGGGACGCCGACGCCCGGTGCGAAGAAGCGCGACACGAAGTCGCACTCGTCCCCGGGCGCCGTGACGATCACGCCGCGAGCGTCGATCTCCAGCAGGCCCGGCATGTTGGGTCGCAGGTCACGTACGTCGCTCTCGCTGGCGAGCACGACCATCCAGTCCATGGCCTTGAAGCAGGCTGCATGCTCGACACCCAGGGCCTCCAGCAAGCGCGCGGGATCCGGGCGGGCCTCCCCCGGGCACGCGGGAAAATCCATCACCAGCTGGTCGCCTTCGCGCGCGACGCGCAGCTCTCCGCTCTGGGTCGTGAAGCTCACCGCCGACGCGTCAGGGTCGAGTTCGTTGAGCACCACCCAGGCGCTGGCGAGCGTCGCATGCCCGCAGAGCGCGACCTCGGTCACCGGGGTGAACCAGCGCAGTGCGTAGGCACCCTCATCCGGCACGAAGAACGCGGTCTCCGAGAGGTTGTTCTCGGCTGCGATCGATTGCATCAAGCCATCCGGGAGCCAGCGCTCCAGGGGACAGACCGCGGCCGGGTTGCCACTGAAGAGGCGGTCCGTGAAGGCATCGATGCGATAGCAGGGGATCGTCATTGGAGAGCTCATCTGGCGGGAGAAGGCGTGCGGATCGGAAGCATCACTTCTGTACCTGGTACGGTGCAACGCGCACAAGGTGTCGCAGGATCGCGACCGTCTGGCCGAGCCGCCGGGCTGCGCGGCCCGGGATCGGGGGCACCTCGACCGCCAGCTCCAGGCCGTCGACGAGTGCCGCCAGACCGCCCGGTCGCTTGTGGGTGATGTTGGCCCACAGCCCGCGCAGGGCTGCGGTCTCCTGCCGCCCCGTATCGAGCCAGGTCAGGATGCGCAGCATCGCGGGGTGCCAGGCGACGACGATGTCGTCGTCTTGTCGAAACTCGCGCCAGGCCTCGGCGGCCTCGGTCAAGGAGACGGCGGCCACCATGTGCTCGGCGGACAGTCCCAGGTGCTCCAGGTAGCCCGGCGCCGACGGCGCTCCAGCGGGGCGGACAACCCGATCGAACACGGCGCCGTCGAACGGACGCAGTGCAGACCAGCGCACCAGCTGGCGCGGACCGCAGGATGGACCCGGTTCGCAGGGCGCGGTCTCTGCGTGGACCGCGACCACCCGTTCGGGGGCCTCGCGTAACGCTGGCGGGATGGCGCGCGCAGGACGGAAGACACGCGGGCGAGGGCGCGGCGCTGTCGCGCTGCTGATCATGAAGGCGCGCTGTTCCTCGACCATCGTGTCGAAGACATCGAGCAACCCGTCGAGACCCGCGGTGTCCGGCTCGATGATGCCGAGCGCCGCAACGATCGACTCCAGGGTCGAGACACAGTGCTCTGCCGGCTGGCGCCGGATGCGGTAACGGCTCGGCGAGGCGGGCGTCAGGCGAACGCGAGGCAGCTCCTGGATCCACGGGTTGTCGAGAAACAGCCGCCGGGCCTGGTGCCACGTCCCATCCAGAACGACCAGCTGGGTCGGAGCCTCGTCGGGCCGCAAGCCCGAGAGGTCCCGTGACTCAGGTCCCGGATAGAGCAGGGCAGCGCCGGGCCGCAGCGCGGGTCGCGGCAGGCAGCGGCCGGTCTCGACGATGTCCGCCGCCGACAGGCCCAGCCGCACGATGCGCGCGGTGCCGACCGGGTGCGATCGCTCGCGACGGTGCTGGATCACGAGAACGTGGGTCGAATTGGTGATCCGTGGGGTGCGCGCGCACAGGCAAAGAGATGCGGGCTTGCGACACCGATCGCAGCGTGAGCGATGCTCGGGTTGGCTCGACGGGGTCATGGGGGACCAGCGTAACCTGCGCGCCCGCTCGAGGCAGGGCACCAGCGTCGTCATCTGTGCAAGCAAGGGGGTGGAGTTCCATGAACCGCGGACTACCCTTCCCCGATGAAGCCTGAAGAGCACCTTGGACGGAAAACAGCGACGATGCCCTGGGCGCAGGGCGGCGAGCCTGGCGTTGAACGGAAGGTACTCGTGGCTGCAGGTGCCCGGAGCACGCACGAGATCTCGATTGTGAGGCTGGCCGCGAATGCCCAGCTTCCCGCGCCGCGCACGGGCTCGGGCCTCGAAGTCATGGTGCTCGCCGGCACCTGGGACCTCCCGGAAGGGCCGCTACAGGCGGACGGCTACACCCGTCGGCCCGCGACCCGGCCGAGCACCAACTCGACATCGACGGGCTGCACGCTCTTCGTCCGCTCCGGCCCCTTCGACGACAGCGACCACGAGCTGATCCACTCCCAGACCGACGCCGAGCCCTGGCTCCCCGGGCAGGGCGGCCTGACCGTCAAGCCCCTGCACTCCTTCCAGTCCGAGAGCACCGCCCTCGTCCACTGGCCCGCCGGTGAGCGCTTCGTCCCGCACCAGCACTGGGGCGGCGAGGAAATCCTGGTGCTCTCCGGAACCTTCATGGATGAGCATGGCCGCTACCCGACCGGCACCTGGCTCCTGAGCCCGCACATGAGTGCGCACCATCCATTCGTCGAGGAGGAAACGGTCATCTTCGTCAAGACCGGCCACGTGCGCGCCGCATCCAGCGAAGCACCGGCGTAGGAACCGCTCACTCCCGACGTTCCGCTCCCGATACGATCGCGGGGCGGAATGGGACTGCCCACTCCGCCCCGACCCATGACATTCGCGCTCCGCGCGACCGCGTCGATCAGAAGGTGACCGAGATCGCGTTCGAGGTGTTGGAGCCCGTTCCGGACGACAGACCGGAGCGGAACCAGTACTGGAAGTGCTTCGTGCCCGTCAGGCCCGATGCGTAAGGTGCCGTGTAGTTCAGGGATATGCTGGCCGTGTTCGGCGCCTGCATCATCATGCCCGCACTGACGAACGGCAGGATGCGCGTGGTCGCACCGTCGACGCAGCGCAGGCCATCACCCAGGGTCGAGCCGCCCGCCAGCATCATCGGTCCGAAGAAGAACTGACCCGTAGTATTGGGCACCGTAGTGCTCGTCAGGACCAGGCTCGAACCAGGGTCGCCGCTGCAGGTGAGGATCGCGGCGGATCCGCTCGCGTTCGGAAGGGACGCGCAGTAGGAGACGCAGGGCTCGGGCAGCTTGCTACAGATTCGAAAGGCCAGGTCCTCATCAAACAGGTTCCAAACCATGCCTGGAACCTGTTGCGCGTACACGTGTCCGACGACGCCACCGGGATCGATGGTACCGGACCTCCAGAACCACGAATCATCAAGGTCACCCGTGGTGTTGTTGAATACCTCAAGCCAGTATGCTCCGGCGGGAAGCACCAAGGTGGTCGATGGCGTCAACACGTACTGGTACTCGTCGTACGGACCGAGGACCGTGCCAGTGGGCACTCGCAATGGAGCGAAGCCCAGCTCGCTATAGACCACGGGACCCGGAGCCCCGGCCTGATCGGAATGGATGATCATGGTGAAGGAATCGGGCACGTCGGGAGTGTTCGCGCTCGCATAGCCGCCCCAGATCGTGATGTCGCAGACCTCGATCTCCTCGGTAAGAACGAAGTCGTCCGCAACCGAGAACAGACCGTTGGGGACACTGTCCAGGTCAGAGAAGTGGCCGGTGAACCCACTGATGGGCTGAAGCACGGTGGCGTCAGCTCCGGGCAAGCAATCGACCTGGAGCCCCGGCGCCTTGCCGCAGACCTGCATCGCGAGGTCAACGTCTGCGAAGCCCCAGGCAGTCCCAGGCACGCTGACGGAGCCGACGGCGCCCGGAATGCCATGCGCGGCGTCGACGCCCGCCGTCTCCCAGTACCAGTCGTCGTCGGCGTCCGTGCTGGTGTTGTTGGTGACCTCGAACCAGTAGGTCCCCGGGTAGAGGATCACACGACTCGCGGGCACCAAGCTGTACCGGTACTCCTCGAACAGGTTCCCGATGAGCAGCCCAGTCGCAATCCGCGTCGTCGCGATCGCCGTCTCGCTGTAGAGCACGGCGCCCGGTAGGCCAGCTGCATCCTCATGGATGATGAGCGTGAACAGGTCCCCGGCCGGAGCCGTCTGCCCCTGAGCGTAAAGTCCCCACACGACGAGCTCACACAGTTCGGTGGCCTCCGTGAGAATGCAGTTCTCTGCTACCGCGGCCGGGAAATCCGAATCCGAGGCGTACGCATTGACCTGATTTGGAACCTGGTTGGAACGGGGTGCGCAGTCGTCGGCGCAATCATCCCCGACAGTCCCTCCGATGCGGATTGAGCCCTCGAAGAGGCCCGTACCCGTGAAGTCCGAGGGCCGGGCCCAGTCGGGGCCGATGCCAAGCCCACCGCCCTCGTTGCGAAGGTTGGTCTCCTGCCCGTAAAGAACGTCGGAATCGATGTGAAACTCACGACCAAGCCCGCCCTCGATGTCACCGACCGGTGTCAGCCCGATCCAGTACGCGCCCGCTACCAGACCGAGGTCAACCAGCGCTTCGACCTTGACGTAAGGACCATCGAACGTGGCGGTCGCGCTGACGAGCAGTCCCATGATCGGATCGTCGCTGGAGAGCAGCGGATCATTGGTGAAGACGTTGACGCGCGCCTGCGTAATGCCACCCGGCCAGCTTGAAGCTAAGTTCGTATACCAGGTGGTGATGGAGGTCAGGTTGACGGCATCGTCAAACAGCACGTCGTGAACCTGGTGCAGGGCGAAGGCGGGCGCTGCAAGATCTTCTCCCTCAAGGACCGTCAAACTCGAAACAGCGGCCGGAGGCTGATCCCAGAGGACCGGCCCGACCGCAGCCTGAACCGTGCCCCCGTAGGGGGTGACACCATGGAGCGATGGTGCGGTCAGAGCGGGGCTGCCGGCCTGGGGAATGCCGGTGGCCGTCGGCTCGACGGGTGGCCTGCTCGAGATGAGATCGCGGAGGGATCCCTGTGCGGCGGCGCTTGGGGTCAGGCCGGCACACGCGACAACCGTGAGCACGGCGGCCACAGACGATGGAGCAAGAAGGGGGCGATTCATTAGCTTGGCTTATTGTTGTTCGAATGGAGATAGCGATGCTGACCGAGGGTGAGGTCCGTCACTGGACTCTCACCAAGGAGGGCCCCGGCCAGATTGCCGGCCGACGCATGGCCGCATGGTCACGCGCCCCGGCTACATAGATGAACGCGCTAGCTGGGCCCGGGAGGCACGGTCTACTTGCGATATTCTTCGAAGGACGGCCGTCCCGGAGGGCGACGAGGTCGCAGGCCGGGCCCACCAAGTCACTCTCTGCGGGACAACCGGCCGGGGCTCCTCGCAACGGCGTAACCAAACGGCTAACGGCACCGGGGAGGGGGTATGCGAGCGGTCGGCTCGCTCGGAGAGGGCCTGAGGACCTTTCGCGCGCCGCGCGCTCCTGCAGAAATTGCCGAAGCCGGGACCCGGCGGGTGAGATCCATGCCCACCGCGTGAACCTCCCCCCGAGCACGAGCACGGGCCGGAGTGGGGATCCCACTCCGGCCCGGATGACTGGCCCCTGCGGGCCTGACTGTTGCGTCGATCAGAAGGTGACCGAGATCGCGTTCGAGGTGTTGGAGCCCGTTCCGGTTCCGAGACCCGAGCGGAACCAGTGCTGGAAGTGCTTCGTGCCGGTCAGGCCGGAGGAATAGGGTGCCGTGTAGCTCAGAGAAGCGCTGGCCGTGTTCGGCGCCTGCATCATCATGCCGGCACTGACGAACGGCAGGATGCGGGTCGTCGCACCGCCGACGCAGCGCAGGCCATCACCGAGGGTCGAGCCACCCGCCAGCATCATCGGGCCGAAGAAGAACTGGCCGGTTGTGTTGGGCACCGGAGTGCTGGTCAGCACCAGGCTCGAACCGGGGTCGCCGCTGCAGGTGAGGATCGCGGCGGATCCGCTCGCGTTCGGAAGGGACGCGCAGTAGGAGACGCAGGGCTCGGGCACCTTGCCACAGATTCGGAAGGCCAGGTCCTCGGCAACCAGGCTCCAAACCGCCCCCGGGGCCTCATTCGCGGACGCATGTCCGGCGACGCCACCGGGATCCGGGGTACCGGAGTTCCAGAACCACGAATCGTTGGGGTCACCCGTGGTGTTGTTGAAGACCTCAAGCCAGTACGGTCCGGCGGGAAGCACCAAGGTGATCGACGGGGTGAAGACGTACTCGTACTCGGCGTAAACGCCGAGCAGGACCGTGCCAGTGGGCACGCGCAATGGAGCCAGGCCCAGCTCGCTATAGACCACGGGACCCGGAGCCCCGGCCTGATCGGAATGGATGGTCACGGTGAAGAAGTCGGGCACGTCGGGGTTGCCCGAGAACGCATAGCCGCCGCGGATCGTGATGTCGCAGACCTCGGTCTCCTCGGTAAGAGCAAAGTCGTCCGCGGCCGAGAACGGACCACCACCGGAGCCAGTGTTTACATCGGAGAAGAAACCATTGAGCCCGTTCGTGGGCTGGAGCACTGTGGCGTCACATCCAGGCAAGCAATCGACCTGGAGCGCCGGCGCCTTGCCGCAGACCTGCATCGCGAGGTCATCGGGGTCGGAAAACCAGGTTGCCCCGGGCACGCTGCTGGAGCTGGCGATGCCCGTAATGCCATTCGTGGCGTCGACGCCCGCCGTCTCCCAGTACCAGTCGTCGTCGGCGTCCGTGCTGGTGTTGTTGGTGACCTCGAACCAGTAGGTCCCCGGGTAGAGGATCACACGACTCGCGGGCACCAAGCTGTACCGGTACTCCTCGAACTGGTTCACGATGAGCAGCCCGGTCGCAATCCGCGTCGTCGCGATCGCCGTCTCGCTGTAGACCACGGCGCCCGGTAGGCCAGCAACATCCTCGTGGATGATGAGCGTGAACAGATCCCCGGCCGGTGCCGTTTGTCCGGCAGCGTAGGCTCCCCACACGACGAGCTCACACAGTTCGGTGGGCGCCGTGAGAATGCAGTTCTCTGCTACCGTGTTCGGGAAATCCGAGTCCGAGGCGAAAGCGTTGGCCTGGTTCGGCGTCTGGTTGGAACGGGGACCGCAGTCGTCGGGGCAATAATCTCCGACCGTCCCGCCGATGCGAATGGAGCCCTCGAAGACGCCCGCGCCCGTGAAGTCCGAGGGCCGGGCCCAGTCGGGGCCGATGGCTAGCCCACCACCTTCGTTTCGAATGTAGGTCTCCTGTCCGTAGAAAACATCGGAATCGATGTGATACTCACGGCCGAGTCCGCCCTCGATGTCACCGACCGGTGTCAGCCCGATCCAGTACGCTCCCGCTGCCAAATCGAGGTCAACCAGCGCTTCGACCTTGACGTAGGAACCATCGAACGTGGCGGTCGCGCTGACGAGCAGTCCCATGATCGGATCGTCGCTGGAGAGCAGCGGATCGTTGGTGAAGACGTTGACGCGCGCCTGCGTAATGCCACCCGGCCAGCTTGAGTTGAAGTTCGTGTACCAGGTGGTGATGGAGGTCAGGTTGACGGCATCGTCAAACAGCACGTCGTGAACCTGGTACAGGGCGACGGCGGGCGCAGCCGGATCTTCCTCCTCCAGGATGGGCGTATCCGGGAGGGCGGCCGGAGGCTGATCCCAGAGGACCGGCCCGACGGCAGCCTGAACCGTGCCGCCCTGGGGAGTCACTCCCGTCGGTGCCTGAAGCGACAACGCGCCGGTGCTCGACTGCGCCGGCGACGGCAGACTGCGATCGGCGCGGGGTCCGGCCGGATGAAAATCGCGAACCGAACTCTGGGCGGAGGAGCTCATGGCGAGCCCGATACCCGCGAGGACCGGGAGCAGCGTGCGCGCGGAACCGCGAGCGAGAGAGGGACGGAACATGGCCTGTTTCTTTCTGGGTCTACGGGGGCAGAGAGGTCCTGAGCCAAAGCTGACCGGAAACGCCACACCCTTCGGGGTGTACGAAATCCGGCTCTGGGGACCAGCTGACGGGTTTTCTTGATGCCTGGAGGCGTTTCGCCCCGTCAGCAACCGGGACTGCGCAAACGGGGTCCGGGGACCACCAGGAAATTGCATTTTGTCGCCCAGAAACCTGCTCGCGAGCATCGGTCCACTAGCAAGTCGCATTGTGAGCGCGCTCAGAATTCCGCCCCCCAGGCCGGACCGGCTCGAACAAACGCGGCCCGCGTCCGTTCAGGTCGCACCATGCTGTTCAACACCATCCTCGCCCTTGCCCCGCTCCTCCCCGGCGGGTCTCAGGGGTCCTACGACGGCCGCTTTGCCAGTCATCCGAACCTCGAGGTGCTCGACGAGACCCTCGAGGAAGCACACGACGTGATCCCAGACTGGCTCGCAAAGGAGATTCCGTCGATCAGCTACCGGATCGTCGATCAGGCACAGGAAATTGAGGTCCACGGTTGGCCGGCAAGCCTCGCATTGGGCAGCATCGCGCGCGAAAAGCAGGCCTACACCATCGAGGTACCCATCGATTCCCTGATCGCAGACCCCGTCCGGGGGCGCGGTGCGCTGCTACGTGACATCGTGTTCTGCGTGGGCATGGAGACGGCCCTGACGTCGGGCGGTGGCTTCGCCCGGATGAGCGATCTCGGAAACCTGAATCCGGTGGTCCAGGCGACCGCCAGCTTCTTGGCCGGGGAGCTGCAGTCCGAGATCGAATACCTGCTGTCCAGGCACCTGAACACGGATGAGGAGCTGGAGGCGTGCTTCGCGGACATCGATTCGTCCACGGCGACAGGTGGATCGGCCTGGACATTCGAGGGCCGCCCCGTTGACGATGTCACCTTCCTGATCCTCGCCGATTACCTGACCCCCAAGGGCAAGGACAAGAAGCTGGGCGAGCTGTACACGGCCATCAAGCGCGGCCAGCCAGTCGAGGGGGCGCTGAAGGAGCCGACCAAGAAGAAGCTCCCTAAGCTGAACAAGGAGTTCCGAAAGGCGTTCACCGCGTTCCTGAAGAAACGCTTCCCGAGCAAGGCACGACTGCTCTACAGGGAGATCGTCGCACACAGCGAGGCGCAAGCCTGGCAGGCAGCCCTGGAGAGTGCCGAGCGGTTTCTCGATCGATACGAGGACTCCATGGCCGCGCCGAACGCCGCGTGGCTGCGGGCGCGGGCCCTGGTCGAGCTGGACGCCGGCCTGGGCACCCTGGCTCTCGACGAGTTCATCGAGACCCACGGATCCAGCACCGGGTTTGCCTGGAGGGCCCGGCTTCAGATCAGATTGCTGGCCGCAGGCGCCGGCGATCGGCGCGCGGCACGGGCATCCTTCGAGCAGCTCGAGCGGGACCACGGCTGGATTCCTGGGGTCCAGACGCGAGCCAACCAGGAGCTCGAGGCACTGGGCGACTGAGTTCCTGGGCCACCTGGGCACAGGCACAGCCCACAGGGGCCAACAGGCGATCCGAAAGCCGGGTATACCTACTAAGTTGCCCCCATCGTCGCCCAGTCGCGGACAATAGGCACAGCCCCTGCCCAGTAGCGCGCCAATGATCATCAATACTACTCGCACATATCTGCTCATCTCCGCCCTTGCCCTGGCCACCGGATGCGCAAACTCGGACGTCCCCATCGATAGCCCCGGAAGCCCGGTGAGCGGCACGGTCCTGCCGGGATCCGCGGCCCCAGGCACGGTCAACATCGAGACGGCGCCGGTCATGCAGGTCAACGTGACCCTGTCCTCGAGCTCGACGGCCACAGATGTGCTGAAGCTCACCATCCGCGAGGAGCTCGGCAACTCGCGCGTGACGCGCAGCCGCAGTGGAGTCCAGGGCGGCGGAGTCGTGGCCTTCGACCCGATCGACGTGACCTCGCTCGACGATGGAGTGCTGCTGCTCAGCCTCGAACTGTCGAACGCGGCCGGTAGCACGACCTTCCAGTTCCCGTCCGTTCTGAAGGACACGATCGCTCCGGCAATTCCCCTGAGCGCGGCGATCGTCGTGGACCCGGGCACGGGTTCCGGCTCTGTACCGGCCGACACGATCAACCTGCGCAATCACCTCACGACCCAGGTCGAATTCGAGTTCCCGGCGAACTCCAACCCGAAGGACGAGGTCGACCTCACGTTCTCCGACGGCGCAACCTCGGTCACCACCAGCTTTCCCGCAAACCCCGGCGCGGGCCTCGCGCTGAGCCCCCCGGCCAACCTGTCGGCGCTGGCGGATGGAAGCGTGACCCTCCAGGCCACGGTCACCGACCGCGCCAACAACCGGGTCACGATCGACGGGGCCACAGCCCTCAAGGACACCGTGCTCGCGGGACCGACGATGGCTTACGTCGTCGAGAATCTGGGCAACGCCAATCACGTCGTCAACCGAGCCAACGTCGACTCTACCATCGTGCGCGTGCTCTTCCCGGAGGCCAGCCTCGATCGAGACCTCGCGACGGTGCGCATATCCGACGGCGTGACTAACGTCACCACGCCGACCCTGAATCCGGTCGGAGGCGAGAACCGGCTCACCTTCTCGGACCTCGACCTGACAAGCCTGGCGGACGGCGCACTCAGCCTGCAGGTCACCGTCGAGGACACCTCGGGCA
>JBLHKW010000157.1:0-11774 GCA_047618565.1 Planctomycetota bacterium | reverse complement strand
GGTTTCGTGGCGGATACCGTCATGGTCGAGGAGACCTTCGATGCCCTCGCCCCCTTGCCCCTGATCGGACTGCACGGACAGTACGCATTGAACCGCAAGTGGCGCATCACGGCCGGTCTCGAGACCCTGTACGTCGAGTACGACAACCTGGACGGCTTCATCACCGACTCGAAGTTGTCCCTGGATCACGACACGTACAAGCACCTGGGCTGGGGCATCGGCCTGAACTCGTTCAACCTCGACCTGGGGGTCGACGGCAAGGACAACAACCTGCGCGCCCAGATCGAGTACGGCTACGTCGGGGTGATGGTCTACCTGCGCCTGCTCTTCTAGCAGCCCACCGTGACTTTCGCCACGGGCTGCTAGCTCTGGGGCGTACGAATTACGAGATTGCGGATCTCGGTCATGTCCTCCATGGCGAAACGGATGCCTTCGCGGCCGAGGCCGCTGTCCTTGACGCCGCCGTAGGGCATGTTGTCACCGCGCCAGGAGGGCACGTCGCCGATGATGACGCCGCCGACCTCGAGCTCATCCCAGGCCTGGTTCATCTTGTAGAGGTCGCGGGTGAAGATGCCGGCTTGCAGGCCGAACTCGCTGTCGTTGACTTCGGCCAGGGCCTGGTCGAACGAATCGAAGGGGCTCAGGATTGCGACGGGGCCAAAGGCTTCCTCGGTGCAAAGCGACTGGTCCTTGGGGACGCCCTCCAGCAGGGTCGCCTGCAGCATCGCGCCTTCGCGCTGGCCACCGCAGAGAAGGGTGCCGCCGGCCTTGACCGCGGATTGGATCCAGCCGTCAAGGCGCTCGGCCTCGCCCTCGGAGATCATCGGACCGATGAAAGTGTCTTCGTTCTTGGGATCGCCGGCGATCAGTTTGCCGGTGGCGGCGACCAGGCGCTGCTTCAGGTCCTCGTAGATCGATCTGTGAACGAGGATGCGCTGAACGCCGATGCAGCTCTGGCCCGATTGGTAGAAGGCTCCGACGACGAGACGCTGCACCGCATCTTCGATGTCTGCATCAGAATCCACGATGCAGGCGGCGTTCCCGCCCAGCTCGAGCACGACCTTCTTCTTGCCCGAATTGGCCTTGAGCTTCCAACCCACGCCCGGCGACCCCGTGAAGCTGAGCAGCTTCAGGCGGTCGTCCGTGGTGAACAGATCGGCCCCGTCACGGCGACAGGGCAGGATCGAGAAGGCGCCTTTCGGAAGGTCCGTCTCGGCCAGGACCTCGCCGATGATAAGCGCCCCGATGGGAGTCCGACTGGCGGGCTTGAGCACGAAGGGGCAGCCGACCGCGATGGCTGGCGCCACCTTGTGGGCCGCCAGGTTGAGCGGGAAGTTAAAGGGAGATATGAACGAGCAGGCTCCGATCGGGACGCGTTTGAACATGCCTCGGTAGCCCCGCGCTCGAGGCGAAATTTCCAGGTTCATCACTTCCCCGTTCATGCGCACGGACTCCTCCGCGGCGATGCGGAACGTGTCGATCAAGCGACCGACTTCCCCGCGCGAATCCTTGATGGGCTTGCCGGCCTCGACGCAAAGGAACTGTGCCAGCTCCTCCGCCCGTTCCTCGAAGCGAGTGGCGCAGTGATTGAGCACCGCCTGACGCTCGTAGGGAGCCATGGCAGCCATGGGTCCTACCGCGTCCGCCGCGGCCTGGATGGCGCGGTCGATCGTTTGCACATCGGCCATGGCCACGCGGTAGGCCACGCCACCATTGAACTTGTCGGTCACCTCGAGGTCCGCGTTGGGCGCCTCGGGAGCATTGGCCAGGTAGTAGGGATAGGTAGTCATGGCGAATTCTGGAGGCGCGGCCCTAGGGGGCTATTGAAGAAGTCATCCGGCACCAGGACGGTCTGCTAGCAGCCCGTTGAAAAAATCTCGTAGCGAGACGAAGCCATCTTCGTCGCAGCAAGGAGTGCGAAGTCGAGACGGCGGAGGCGGCCCTGTAGGGCCGCTGAGCACGGCTCGACGAGCACGACGCAGCGGCGGCGGAGAGGGCGAAGTCGAGTAGGGAGTTTTTAGGGCGGGCTGCTAGAGGTCCTTGCTGCGCTTCTGGATCTCTTGGTTGAGAATGCGGTCGTTGTCGGAGTAGTCCACGGGCACCTCGATCAGATGGACCGCGGGCTTCGCCAGGGTCTCGCGTAGCAGAGGGCCCAGGTCCTCTGTGCGCTCGACCCGATGGCCCATTGCCCCGTAGCTCTCCGCGTACTTGACGAAGTCAGGGTTGCCGTAATCCAGGCCGAAGTCCTTGAGGCCCATGGCGGCTTGCTTCCACTTGATCATCCCGTAGGCGTCATCCTTGAGGATAAGGATCACGATGTGCAACTTGAGGCGCACCGCGGTCTCGAGCTCCTGGGAGTTCATCATGAATCCCCCATCGCCGCAAATGGCCATGACCTGCCGGTCCGGATGGACCAGCTTGGCGGCGATGGCAGAGGGCAGTCCGGCCCCCATGGTGGCCAGGGCGTTGTCCAGGAGCACCGTGTTGGGAGCGCTGGCCTTGTAGTTGCGCGCGAACCAGATCTTGTAGACGCCATTATCCAGGGCAATGATGCCCAGCCCCTCGATGGCCTGGCGACATTCAGCCACCAGACGTTGGGGATAGACCGGGTAGCGCGGATCCTCGACGCCCTCGGCCTTGTGAGCCTCGCCCGCGGCGCGCACTTCCATGAAGTGCGTGTTATCCCAGTGTTCCTGCTTCTCCAGCTTCTCCGAGATCTGCCAGATGCTGTTGGCGATATCGCCGACCACCTCGACCTGGGGGAAGTAGACCGAGTCCACCACGGCACTCGAGAAGTTGACATGGATCACTTCCACGCCGCCCGGCCGCATGAAGAAGGGCGGCTTTTCCACCACGTCGTGGCCCACGTTGACGATCACGTCGGCGTGTTCCAGGGCACGGTGAACGAAGTCGCCCGCGGAGAGGGTTGTATTGCCGAGGAAGTGCGGGTGGTTCTCGTCCAGAACGCCCTTGCCCATCTGGGTGGTCACGAAGGGGATCCCGAAGCGCTCGACCAGAATGGTCAGCATCTTGCAGGTCAGCTTGCGGTTCGCGGCAGCGGCCACCACCAGCACCGGATGCTTGGCGCTCTGGATGCGGTCCACGGCCGCCGTGATGGAGCGGTGCTCGGCGATGGGGCGCCGCACCAGACTGGCGGGTATCAAGGCCTCGTCGGTGGTCTCGCGGGCGATGTCCTCCGGGAGTTCCAGGTGCGTGGCGCCCGGCTTCTCCTCCTGGGCAATTCGAAAGCACTCGCGCACACGCGATGGTATGCCCGCGCCGCTGACGAGCTGTCTCGTGTACTTGGTCAACGGACGCATCATGTCGACGATGTTGATCACCTGAAACTGGCCTTGCTTGCTTGCCTTGACAGGTTTCTGGCCCGTGATCATCACCAGCGGCATGCCACCTAGCTGCGCGTAGGCGGCGGCCGTGACGAGGTTGGTGGCTCCCGGACCGAGTGTGGCCAGACACACGCCGGCCTTTCCGGTCAGCCGCCCGTAGGTGGCGGCCATGAACCCCGCAGCCTGTTCATGGCGCGTCAGGATGAGCCGGATCTGCTTGGAACGTGAGAGGGAATCCAGCAGGTCCAGATTTTCCTCGCCCGGTATTCCAAACACATACTCGACGCCTTCGGACTCCAGTGCCTGAACGAATAGGTCAGATGCTTTCACGACGCTCCACAAGCTTGGGTGTAAACGGGCAGCATTATCCTGGGCCCCTGGCCCAGGCCGTCCGTGGCCGTCGCTCGGATCTCGTGGGAATTGCAAGGGGCCTGCCATGGTAGCGGGCACCATGTACCGAGTCAGGACAATCCCCCAACGGTTGCTCACCCGCCGGACTGGCCACTGCAGCGGAGCGCATCGACGACGATCTCCGCGACACGCCTCCCGAAGTCTCCATCGTCCTGGGGTGACAGGTCGGGGTCACGGGCGGCGGATCGTGAGCCGCACCCCCGGGTAGGGGGTCGCATTCTGCGCCAGCAGGGTCGAAGGTCGATCCCGCAGGTGCTCGTCGAAGAAGGCGCGGATGTGCTCACGCGCGAGCTCTTGAATGTCGTGCGGATCGACGGGTCCGAGCTGGCCGAAGAGCCGGCCGATTACCGGTGCGCTCAAGGCCATGTCATGGAAGTTGGCATGCCGCGCGCCATGCACCGTGAGCTGATAGACCGGCGCCAAGGAGCGCTCGAAGAAATAGGTGTTTGCGAGACGCAGTGTATTGCCCGTGATGAACAGGAAGGGGCAGTCGAGATCCACGCCGAGCAGGTGTCCTGTCTGCCAGCCGTCGATGTTGACACCGGCCGCGATACGTGGGTCCTGAAGCGCAGCCAGGCCTGCGGCCGTGCCCCCGCGCGAGAATCCCAGCACACCGATCCGGTTCGAGTCCATGAGCCCGGAGAAGGGCGTGTCCATCGATCGCGCCAGCTCGTCCAGCACGAATGAGATGTCCAGCGCCCAGGTCTGATCGATCTGCGCTCGGATCGGAGTCTGCTCGTAGTATTCCTGCAGGAGGGGCGTCAGCCGCTCCATGCCCGCGCCCTGTTCGAGCGCCCGTCGGAGCGCATCGAAGTTCGCGTCGTCGCCTTCATCCTGCATGGCGCGCAGGCGTGGGTGGTCGCGGGAAAAGGCTACCAGCTCGCCGTGAACGTCCAGGGTGAATGGCGTCAAGTACGCGTGCCCCAGGGCCGCGACCACATAGCCGTGGCTCGCGAGCTCCTGCAGGAGGCTCGTGTTGCGCTTCCAGCTCTGCCAGGTGCCGTGGGAGAACACGAGCACGGGGCAGGACCCTGCACTCGGGTCGGGCGGCGCATCCGCATGCGCATGGGTCTCGACTGCGCCCAGGTGGTTCCAGATGAATGGCACCGACTCCAGGCGGCTGCCCTCCACCCATGCGCGGCTCCAGGCTCGCGCGTGGCGCGTATAGTGTTCCGTCGGCGATCCTGCGCGCGGCAAGGCCGGGTACCAGACCTGCACGTGGACCTGGCGCGCATCGCGGACCTCGCTCGTGAAGAGCTCGTCGCGGGAACTGTCCACGAGATGCATGTAGGTGGTGCCCACGGCGTAGGGACCCGTGGGTTCGGGCAGCAGGTGTACGGGAAACAGCCACGGTAGCGCGACGGACACGATCAGGGTCGCCAGCAGAGCGAGGCTACCGATGACATTGAGAGCCGACAGCCCGGGTTTGGCGCTCGACGCCCTGGATAAACCGGCCATGGGTAGGATCAGGGCCGCGAGCGCGTAGGCGGGGAGCATCTGCCAGCGGAAGGTGTCGAGCGAGACCTGGACCAACAGGGCTGCCAGACCTAGCCCGGCCAGGGTGCGCGATCGGCGGCGCACCAACACGCCGGCCAGGGCCATCGCGAGGATGGTCAGGAACGACAGTTCGAGGGTGCGCATCGGGCTAGCCTAGCGCGCGCGCATCCATCCTGGGTGGAGCACTCGGTACGTTCGCTCACCGACAGAGCGGCGCGCCCGGAGGCCTTCCGAGACAGGTGAACCAGGATCAAATTAGTGCGAGATCGATCCTGGCACCGTACCTCACGAAATGGCGCGGCTCCGTATACGTCAGGATGACTCTCCGATAAGCTGCGAAAACCTCGAGTCCTGCCTACGGGCAAGCCTGCCGGACCCCAGGGAGGTCTTCGATGAGTCGCAAAATGGCGCTCCGTGTATGTCTGGTGTTGATGGTCACTGGGCCATCCTCGGGTGCCACGAAAGCCGCAAGCCAGGAGCCGAGCGAGACGATCGTCTTCGTGAAGGGGAAGCGCGCCGACCAGATGCGCGCGGAGGGCTCCGTCTGGCGCCAGGGCCGCTCGTTCATCGAATCCACCGGGGCCGAGGGCGGTTTGTACGGCCGCCTGCACCTGGGAGCCGGTCCATTCACGTTACGTGCGCGGTTGCGGATCGGCGATCTGGCGCTCAGCGAGGCCGCGCTCGCGATCGATGCCGCGCGCTTTGGCTTCGGCGGGGACGCCGATGGGGGCCCGTTATGGGTCGCAGGAGAGCTCCTCATTCCAGGCGGCAAACGCACACCGATTGCGGGAACGGAGGGGCTCATCGAGGAAGGCAAGGAGTTCGAGCTCGAGGTTGAGCGGACGGCCAACGCGCTCGAGATCTGCGTCGATGGTGCCGTCGTGCATCGCGTCAATGTCGACGCTGTCCGTCTGGGGGCGTTTGGCCTGCTGCCCGCTGGGGCCAAGATCTGCGTTCTCTCGCTGGAAGCCACCGGCGACCTGTGCGATCCCTTCGACACCTTTGACGAGCGCCTCGAGGCGTTGCAACCCGCGATCGACGCCGCGATCGACCGCGGCGTCGACTTCCTCGTCGAGAACCAACGCCGCGACGGATCTTGGGTCTACGAGAACGAGATATACGCAGCCGGCGAGACCTCGCTCGCCGTATACGCTCTGATCAAGTCGGGCCTCGAGCCAGATCACCCGGCGGTGCTACGAGCTCTGCGCTACCTCGAGCTTGCACCGTGTCACGAGACGTACGCCGCTTCCTGCCAGCTCATGGCGTTAGGCGCGATCGGTAGTCCCGCGTACCGGCCAAGAATGCAGGAGTTGCTCGACCAGCTCCTCGATTGGGAGACCAATGGCAGCTGGAGCTACCCGTGGGGCAGCCCCGACCTCTCAAATGCACAGTACGCCGCGCTCGGGTTGCGAGCCGCGCACGAGGCCGGCCTCGAGGTTCCCGTACACATCTGGCACGACCTGATCGTGACCACCCTCAGGTATCAGGAGAGAACCCGAAAGAACCCCGTGCTGGATGCGATCGGGCGCCCCGGCAAGTCGCGGCTGAGGTCCGCTGGCTTCCTCTATCGTCCGGGTTGGGAGCCGGTGACGGGATCGATGACGACCGCCGGCATAACGATCCTCGCCACCTGCCGCGCGATGCTCGATGGGGGGCTCCCCAGGAAAATGAGCGCCAAGGTGCAGGAGGCCATCGAGCTCGGCGTCGCCTGGCTCGTGCGTCACTTTCGGGTCGACAAGAATCCGAACAAGGAGGACTGGCACTACTACTACCTGTACGGCCTGGAGCGCACGGGTTCACTACTCAGGACGGAGCTGATCGGTGAGCACGCGTGGTATTACGAGGGTGCGAAGCATCTCATCAAGCAACAAGCGAAGGACGGTAGTTGGTCCGAGAAGGCCAAGGACCTCGACACCTGCTTTGGCCTGTTGTTCCTCGACCGTGCGACCGCCGCTGCGACGAGCGGCATCTCGCGACGCAAACGCGAGCGCACCTACGCCAGTGAGTCGGTTGACCATTTCGTTTCATTTCGCGCGGCGAATCACAAGCCGATGGTGCTGTGGGTCACGGGCTTTTCGGAGGAGATGATCACGGAACACGGTCACGGCGAGGCTGGCCTGAAGGTCCGGCATGTCGAGTTGCTGGTCGATGGGGTCGTAGTGCAGACGCTCGGCAACGACGTCGGCACGTCGTGGAAGGCCGACCGATTCGTCATCCGTCATTCCTTTCCGCGCTGCGGCGCGTATCAGGTCAATGTGCGCGTCACGACCTACCCGCCGCTGGGTGAAGATCCGGGTGTGATCCTGGGGGAGGCATTGACCGTCAACGTGGACGATGTCCTCGGGCCCTGGATGTTGCCAGCGGTGCAGGATAGCGCCGCGAACCTACTTCGAGGCAGAGAGCTGGAGGCCGGTGCCAGTTCTCATCAGAGCGAGTACGACGAAGCCGCCCATGCCTTCGACGCGTGCATGGACACGCGCTGGATGTGCGACTATACGGATGTCCATCCCGAACTCACTGTGGACTTCAAGCGCCCGGTGACCGTCGGGCGGATCGCCTTCTCGCAGGCCGCACGCTCGCAGAATGAGCTCGGGGCTTGCGATCGAATATCTGAGATCGAAGTGCGCATCAACCGCGACAAGAACACGCTGCGCCTCAAACTCGTGCCCGACGAACTTCAAAAGACGATGCTCGAGCTCGATCGACCCACCCAGATTCGAAGGTTGTGGGTGCGTATTGTGTCACGCGAAGAGGGGGCGAGCCTGAGAGGGCACGCCGGATTCACCGAGATCGAATTTCTATCGTCAGAGGATTGAAAGGGCCGTCTCACTGGCGGCTCCATATCCGGCGCGATCGGTCGATTCGGATTCACACGATGAGCCGCAGGCAGCGCTTTGCGAGATCGGTCCTGGCTACCTATTGCCGTGTCTGCCGTTATAGCTGGAGCCTGTACAGGGAGTCCCTACGATGCGTGGCATGGATTTGACGATTGAGCTCACCATGAAATTACTGGCTGTCGGCATCTATGTCGCCATCCTGCTTGTCATCGGGTATCTGGCGTCGAAGCGCGTGAAGTCCATTGAGGACTATTACGTCTCGGGCAAAAAACTCGGCTTCCTCAACGTGGCCTTCTCTGCACGGGCCACAGGGGAGAGCGCCTGGTTGCTGCTTGGCCTGACAGGCATGGGGTACGCGGTCGGCGTGCAGGCCTTTTGGGTGGTTCTTGGCGAGGTCCTCGGGGTGTGTGGCGCGTGGATGTTCATGGCGCGCCGCTTCAAGCGTTTGACGGATCGCTACGACTCGATCACGGTTCCCGATTATCTGGAGAGTCGGTTGCGCGATTCTGGGCACTCGCTGCGCCTCATCGCTGCCTTTGCCCTGGTCGTTTTTGTTCCGATTTATGCGGGCGCCCAGGTCTTTGCCACAGGCACCGCCTTCCATGCCTTCCTGGGATGGAATCACTACGCGGGCGCCGCGCTGGGCTTTGCGGTGGTCATGCTCTACATCACCCAGGGGGGCTTCACGGCCGTCGTCTGGTCCGATGTTTTTCAAGGCAGCCTGATGCTGGTCGGCCTCGTCGCGTTGCCGATCGTCGCGTTCGCGCACATCGGCGGCGTCTCTGAAGTGACCACGGGATTGCAAGCCATCGACCCTGATCTCTTGTCCTGGCACGGCCCCGGGCCGGATGGCCCACAAAGCGGTGGATGGAACATCTCGAGTGTCGTCTCCATCCTTGGCATGGCAGCCATCGGCATCGGCTTTCTGGGCTCGCCCCAGGTGTTCGTGCGCTACATCTCGATGAAGGATGAGAAGCAGATCCTTCCTGGCATGATCACCGCCGGAATCTGGACGGTCCTTGCGGACTCCGGCGCCGTGCTCGTGGGCATCTTCGGTCGAGTCATTTACTCGTCGGCGGCGCTTGGCGGGAATGCAGACAATGTGCTGCCCGAGATGGCCCAGGGCCTGCTGCCAGCCTTCTTCGCCGGACTGTTCATCGCCATGGTCTTGAGCGCCATCATGTCGACGATCGATTCACTGATCGTCGTGGCTTCAAGCGCGGTGGTGCGAGACTACTGGCAAAAGGTCAAGCATCCCGGCATGAGTGACAAACGCCTGATGAGCCTCACGCGTAAGGTCACCATTGGCCTGTCCCTGATCTCATTCTGCATCGGCATTGGCATCATGCTGGTGGACAAGGAGAACGGCGTCTTCTGGACCATCATCTTTGGCTGGTCGGGCATCGCTGCGACCTTCTGCCCAACGGTCATCCTCAGTCTCTTCTGGTCCAAACTGACCGCGCTTGGTGCCAAGTGCGCGATGCTTGCCGGATTCCTGGGCGTGCCACTCTTCAAGTTCGCCGTGCCTCCGCTATTGGAGCGGGCGGGGCTAAGCACCTGGTCCGGCTACCTGGCCTCGCTGGACGTACTGCTGCCCTCGTTCGTGGTGGGCTTTGCGGTCGCCATCGTGGTGAGCCTGGTCGACAAGCAAGGCCAGGCACGATTGGAAGGGATTGCGGAAGAGCTAAGGGGATAGTCGGGGAGCAAACCGATACCGAGCCAGGATCAAGCTCACACCAATCCGATCCAGGATCGTTCGTCTCGACCGTCACCAAGCCCCGGCACGTACGCCGCCACTCCCGCTCCGGCGAGACGACCAAGCAAGGGACTCCCCGCCGTGGCGTGGCACGACGCCGTGGATTGCGGACTTGGCGGCACGCCCGGAGGCTTCCCGAGACAGGTGAGCCAGGATCAGATTGGTGCGAGATCGAGCCTGGCTCCGTAACTGGTTTCGGGAAATGACTGTAATCCTGCCCGGCCTCGGAGCTCTCAAGGGATGAAGCCCTGAGATGGCCCCGCATCTTTTCGAACTCGCCATCTCGGGTGCTACGCGTCTCGTGTGCGATCCGGCGGAACCTCCAGTTTCCTCGCTGCACGAGAGATCCACAGAAAAGCCAGGCCTGGCACGGACACCTTCCGACTGGAGGGTGCCTGTTCGAAGGCCAAACCAAGGAGACGACAAGAATCATGACCTACCCCACTCAGCCTTCCTTCATCGCCCGCACGCTTCTCGGCCTGGGCTTCGCCCTGAGACTGTGTAGCGGGGCGATCGCACAGATGGCACCCCCCGAACAGGAGACATTTGTGCCGTGCGTGGAGGGCCAGCGGACCACCCTCTGCTACCGCGAATACACGAGCTGCAACATCGATACGAACGTCGACACAGACATCTTCGAGTTCTTCGGCCGTGCCGGAGACAACGTTCGGTTCTCTCTCAACTCACCGAACGGGCTTGATCCGGTGGTGACCTTCTTGATGGGCGGTGTGCAATTCGACGCGACATCCTGCGGAAATGGTTGTTCCATCCGGTACGACATGGTCCCGCTTCCGAGTACAGGCCTCGTGACGTTCATCGTCAGCGATGGCGGTCAGAACGAAGGCGGGCCCTACTCGATCACCTTGGAACGGCTACTGCCCAGTGTGCCGGTACCGGCAATCGATTACGATGTCACCTATACCCTGGGGGTGGACTACAACGTCGATCATGATTGGGTCAGTTTCGAGGCTGTGGCCGGTTCGCTGATCCAGATCGGTTTGAATTCCCCCAACGGGCTCGACCCAGTTCTGGAGATCTTCGCGCCCGACGGAACGGTCACGGCAGTGTCATGCGGCAACGGGTGTAGCCTCAGTACCCCGATCTTCGCGCCCGTGACAGGAACGTACTACGTGCTCCTCTCCGACGGAGGTCTCAACGAAGGTGGGACCGTCTCGATGATCCTGACCTGTGTCTCTGGAGGCTGCGCTCCGCCCCGCACGGACATGGCGCTCGGGTCCAACTACTGCACCAGTACCCCCAATTCGTCGGGCAACCCGGCCGTCATCTCTGCCTCGGGCAGCACCGTCATCGGCGACAACTACTTGAACCTGCGCGTGGACGACGCCCCTCCCTCGAAATTCGGGATCTTCTTCTTCGGACAGAACCAGATCATGGCGCCGCTTGGTCAGGGCTTCCTGTGCATCGGATCACCGCAACTGCGACTGCCCCTGGTCCGCACCTGCGCAAGCGGGGCCGTGCAATTCTCCCCGCAGTTGCCGAGCCTGCCGCAAGGGACAATGGTCTCACCCGGAAGCACGTGGAGCTTCCAGTTCTGGTTCCGCGACCAGAACCCCAACGTAACAACGAACACCTCAGACGGTATTGAGATCACGTTCCAGTGAAGGAGGTCGCTCCACCGCATAGCCCGGACAATTCATGGAGCCATCTGCGCCTTTTCGCGGATGGCTCCGTAACGCAGACTCGTCGCGCAAATGGCGGAGAGCGCGTCGGCCGCAAGGGCGCGTGCGGAGGTGCGGTCCGCGTGGTCATGGGTCAATCGGCCTAGATCAGGTCCTGCAGTTCCTTGAGCTTCGTCAAGGCTTCCAGGGGCGTGAGCGTGTCGATGTCGACGTTGCCCAGGGTTTGCTCCAGCGTACTGGGCGGCGGGGCGAAGAGTGCCAGTTGCTGGGGGCCGTCGTTGGCGGCGTG
>JBLHKW010000156.1:0-12105 GCA_047618565.1 Planctomycetota bacterium | reverse complement strand
CTGCGTTTGAGGCGGCGGGGACTGGAAACGGAGCTACGGATCGTCCTATGCGGGCACGAAGGGGGAAACCCCGGATACAGACAAGGATGATCCTGACGGGCCACCGCGCCAGTCCTCGACCCTACCGGGGTCGAAGGCCAAGTGGGTCGTGTCGTCTGGTCAGGAATGACGCAGCTGGTAGGGGGCCTTGCCGATGTTGCGCCACGGAGGCGGCCTGGATCAGTAGCGCCAGCTGGTCAGGTCGGCCCCCTGCGGGGCAGTCTTGGAGATGCGATCCATCATCTGATCCACGTACATCACGTGGTAGCGCAGGCGCGAGAGCGCGTTGGAGCGGGTGTGGTCTCCGTTCCAGCAGTGCTCGGCGCGGTCGCCGTAATCGACGAGCCCGCCGTAGGGCGGGTCCTCGGTGCGCTCGAGGAAGTCCTGCATCAGGTAGACCGCGTTGTTCAGGTAGTAGTTGTCCATCGTTCCGCAGTAGATGTTCAACTTGCCCTGCAGCTTGGGGCCGAGGGTGGCCCAGTCGCGCTCGAGGATATGGCGTAGGTCGTAGTTCTCACGCCAGTGCGCGGCGACGGCCTTGTCGATCACGCCCGTGCGCTTGTCCCAGATACGCTGGGGGTAACCGTCTGCGCCGACCGGGCTGTAGACGGCCTCCCAGATGTCCCACTGGTCGCCGGAGCGCGAATGGGTGCCCAGCACCAGCTCGCGACGGTTCATCTGCTCGAGGGTGGAGCTCACGTGGCCCAGGGTGTCGCGGTGGCCCGGGCGTGGAGTGCGTTTCCAGTCCTCGGTCTGGTGGTACGCGTTCTCGTCGTTGTAGATGTCGACCACCGTGTACGCACGGAAGTCGACCGGGTCGGGGCAGGCGGCGAAGCAGCCGTTGAATTCATCCGGATAGAGGATCTGCACGGCCAGCGCTTCCCAGCCGCCGGTCGATCCGCCGTAGGTGAAGCGCGCCCAGCCCTCGCCGATGCCGTGGAAGCGCTCTTCGATGAAGGGCACCAGCTCGTGCATGATCGCGTCCCCGTAGGGACCCAGGTTCTCCGAGTTCACGGCGTACGAGTCGTCGTAGTACGGATTCGCGTGCTGCACCTCGATGATGATCATGCGTGGGTGATCCGGGCCGGTCCACCGCTTGTAGAGATCGTGCGCCGCCTGCTGCTGGATGATGTTGTAGCCCTCGAGCTGGAAGCGTTCGCTGTACTCCGGTTCGAGGTCTGCGTCCGGCGGCTCCTCGCGGAACCCGCCGAAGCTCGAGGGGAAGTGACCGTGGTTGATGACCAGCGGATAGCGCGCGTGCGGGTGCGCGTCGAAGCCCTCGGGCAGGAGCACGCAGGCGCCCAGCTTCATGGGCCGGCCCCAGAATTCAGTCAGGAGCTCGCTCTCGAGCTCGACGTACTTGATGTACTTCGTGTCCTCGGGCTTCTCGATCGGAGGGATCACGTTCGCAAGGGAAATGCGCACCCGGCCTCCCTGCAGTTGAACGCTGAGCGGTGTGCTGTACAGGTTGCCTGGCGCTCGGTTCCAGTGCTGCCCCTCGCCGCGGTCCATCGGCAAGTCCACCGTGTGACCGTCGGAGCGATGGAAGGTCTCGTAGCGGTGGAGCAGTGCCTGCACCGTGTACTCGCCCGACGCGATCTCGCCCAGGCTCTCCAGCGGGTAGCCAAACACGGACCCGTCGATGATCGCCTCCTCGCCAGGCGCGAGGCCGTGCACGTCGATCCCGAAGATCTGCTGCGTCTGCGCGCCGTCGCTGATCTGAAATCGTGGCTCCTTACCACCGCGCTTGGAGACCATCAACAGCACGCGCCCCGTCAACGGCGCCGCGTGCACGTCCGTCGGAAACGAGATGGCAAACTCGAGCTCGGAATCGATCTTGACGGTGGCCGTTTTGCAGGCCAGAGGCAGGGCGAGCAGCGCGAGAAGCAGGCAGGAGAGATTCTTCATGAGGCGCAGAGTGTAGGCAGGTAGGCGCTGGACGGACAGGCATTGCAAGGGGGCTGCGTGGGTAGCCGGGGTGATGCTGACGCGAGCACGCCGTGGTCGGTGAGCTGGCGCCTGCCTGGGCGCGGGATCGGGGGATGAGTGTGCGGCGCTCCATGTCCAACGAAATGGACTTTCCGTCGAGTCGCCGCTCCGGGGCGGGCTAGACTCGATGCTGGACGAGTGGATTACGGGAGCCGGGGAGCGGCATTCGCAGAGATCAAGATGAGCGACATCACCGAACCCGATGAGAGCGCGCGTGCGTGCGAGGCCGAGCTGTCCGACCGCGATCGGGGCAAGTACCGCGTACTCTCCGAGATCGCCCGCGGCGGAATGGGCGTCGTTCTGCGCGCCCACGACAAGGAGCTTGGCCGCGACGTTGCGATCAAGGTGCTCGATCCTGCGCTGGCGGACCGCGAGGAGGTGAAGCAGCGCTTCGTCGAGGAGGCGCAGATCGGAGGGCAGCTCCAGCATCCCGGAATCGTCCCGGTCTACGAGCTCGGGCTGATGGCCGACGATCGGCCGTGGTTCGCGATGAAACTCGTGAAGGGACGCACGTTGGCGGAGCTGCTTGCCGAGCGCAAGGCGGCCGGGGAGGGCCCCGGGAAGCTGCTCGGGGTCTTCGAGGCGATCTGCCAGACGGTCGCCTACGCGCACTCGAAGGACGTCATCCACCGCGACCTGAAACCCGCGAACGTGATGGTCGGGGCTTTCGGTGAAGTTCAGGTCGTCGACTGGGGACTCGCCAAGGTGCTGAGCGGCGAGACGCCGGGGAAGCATAGCACGCTCTCGCGCGAGTCGCTGATGACGGTGATCGAGACCGTGCGCTCGAAGGAAGGGTCCTCCAACTCCTCCGCATCGATCGTCGGTTCGGTGCTCGGGACGCCGGCGTACATGCCGCCCGAGCAGGCGCAAGGAAACATCGAGCGTCTCGACGCGCGCGCGGACGTCTTCTCCCTCGGCGCGATCCTGTGCGAGATCCTCACCGGCGCGCCGATCTACGTCGCGGAGGAAGGCGGCCCCGCCGTACTGGAGCTCGCGGCAGACGCCACGCTCGAGCCGGCGATGGATCGACTGGAACGTGCCCCGGCGGACGACGAGCTGAAGCAGATCTGCCGGCGCTGTCTCGCCCCCGCGCGCGGCTCGCGGCCGAAGGACGCCGCCGTCGTCGCCGAGGCAATACACGATTACATCGCCCATACCGAAGAACGCGCACACCGCGCCGAACTCGCCGCGGCCGAGCAGAAGCTGAACGCGGAGCGCGCGACGCGACGGGTACAGGTGACTCTGCTGCTCGCCGGCCTGGTGCTGCTCGCCGTGGCCGGAGGAGGCGGTGGTGCGTGGTGGATGAACGAACAGCGAGCCGTCAGGGCCGCGGAGTTGTCGCGCGCCTTCGGTGCCATCCAGCCTGATATCCTCCAGGCCTATCGCAACGGACACCACGAGCGCGCCCTCGAACTCGCCACGGACGCGAAACGACTCGTCGAAGCGGGCGAGCCGAACGAAGAGCTCCGGCAGCGCGCGAGCGAAGCCGTCTTGCATGCGGAGGAACGCCTGGGTGCGGAACGCGCGAGAGAGGCCGAGCAGCTGCGCGTCGCGGAGTTCGAGGCTTTTCTGGAGGCGAGTGACACCGGCGGCCTGGCCGACAACGACGATGCGGAGACACTGGCAGCGTACGAAGCCGGCTTTGCGGAGTTCGGCATCATGCTCGACGGCTCGGAGCTCTCGAAGGTCCTCGAGCTGCACCGCTACACCGAGCTGGGGACGCGCATCGCACGGGGGCTCGACGAATGGGCCCGTGTGCTGCGCAGGCAGCCGGATGCCGACCCGTTTCGCGTGAACCTCCTGGCCGGCCTCGGGCTGGATCTCGATCCCGACCCGGTGCGCGCGGACGTGCGCCAGTGCCTCGTCGCGCGTGACGTCGCGATGTTGCTCGACCTGTACGCGTCGGCCGACGTCAATACGCTCCCTTCGGAGACGGTGCACGCCATCGGCCGTGCGCTGGGCGAACTCGGGCGGTCCAAGGAGTCGTGCCACGTTCTTTCGCGCGGGGCGGAGCTCCACCCGAGCGACTTCCTGTTGAATTATGGCGCGGGTATCGCGAACCACGACGAGGGCAATGGCGTCCGTGCGCTCGGGTTCCTGCGCGTGGCGATCTCGATGAGGCCCGACAACGCCGATCTCCACGCCAAGCTGAGCGCCGTCTACCGTCAACTCGGCGACTACCTCGGAGCCTGGGAGCAGGACATGGCCCTGCTCCGACTTGCGCCCGACGGGGACTTGACGATAAGGTTCGTCGCGGACGATGGGTGGTGGCTGGGCCGCTGGCAGCAGGCGGCCGGGTTCTACCAACAGGCCATCGAGGATCAACCGCAACGAAAAGAACTTCTGCTCTGGATGCTGAACGCCGAGGGCTACGCCGGAGTCCGCCCGCGCGAGGAAGTCCTCGCCGAGATCGCGGAGTTCATGGAACATTCAGGCCGTACCTACCCCGGTCAGGTTGCGACAGCCTACGCCAGCCTGCTCGTGCTCGTTCCGGAGGGGAACGCGCCGGATCCGGAACGAGCTCTCGCCTTCACGAGCGATGTGGATCGCGGCGACTTCGACTTCTGGCTGATTCAGGCGGCCACGTTCGCGCGTCTCGGCCGGGGCCAGGACGTCCTGCGTATGATGCGCCGTGCTGAGGCCTCCACGGCGAGGGGGGGGATCAATTGGTACGAACAGACGCTCCAGGAATTCATGATGGCGCTCGGGCACAGCCTGATCGGCGAAGCGGAGCAGGCCGCCTACCACCTGCGCGTGGCGAAGACGGCTCGAGCGACGCTCTTCGGCGGTCGCGAAGAGCAGTGGTCCGGATCCTGGCTGCAGATGGTCTTCGACCAGTTCGAGCCGATGATCGAACGCCGCTGACGCAATACGAGACCGCATCACACACCTTGCCGCAGTTTATCGACAAGGCCGCACCGCACGATCAGGTTCTCGAGCGCCTCGGATTGACAAGCGCTTGCGTTCGGCCGAGCTTGCGCACCCTACTGGGTGATCGGACGCGTCGGACGCTGCTTCGCGGCGCCGCTGATCGGCCCAACCGTCAGGCTTACCAGGCTCAGTAGCAGATACGGAGTCAGGACGACTTTTGACGTTGTTGCATGAAGCGCCGGATAGGAAGTCCAACCGGAACCGCACTCGTTTGGACGTGGTTCGGTGATGCGTCAATCGTACGTGTCGTGTTGCGCGTCGCCGCCCGCGAGTACGTAGGCGAGCACGTCGAGGATCTCTTCCACGCTGCACGTGTCCAGCAGACCTTCGGGCATGCGCGACAGGGGATGGGGGCGTTGGGTCTCGATGTCGCTCTCGTGCACCTGCAGGTGTTCGTCCTGAGCGTTGCGCAGGGTGAGCAAGCCCTGATCGATCTCGACGAGGCGCCCGACAATGACGCCCCCATCGCTGGTCCAGACCTCCGTGTCCTGGTACTGATCCGAGATGACGGCGGAGGGGGACAGCAGGGAATCGAGCAGGTCGGTCGCGTTGAAGCGCCCAGCGGTGCCCGATAGATCGGGCCCGGTGCTGCCACCGTCGCCCGCGATGCGATGGCACTCGAAACAGCGGGTGCGCAAGTAGACCTCGCGCCCGCGTTCGAAGGAGCGGTCGCTCGCTACGCGCGCCAGGTGCGGGGCCAGCTCCTGCGCGGTCCAGTTGCGGACGAAGGCGGCTGCGGGGACGATAGCCTGGGCCTCAGCGTTTGATTCAGCCACGGCAGGGTTGGGCTTACCGATCGAAGTGCCGAGAGACGCCATCGCCATGGTCCGGATCTCGTCCAGGTATTCCTCGAAGCTCCTTCCACCGGCGAACTCGCGGGTCCCATCGTGGAACCAGCGCAACATCCGCGCGCGCTGGGGGTCGCTCCAACCGACCTGAAGAGTCGAAAGCGAGTAGGCCAGGTCGATGGCCGACTCCTGCGTGGGCGCGGACTCGAGTAGCTCCAGGCCCGGTTGCACGAGGCCCGCGCTCTGCATGCGCGCCAGCACCCGGCACAATTCCCGGTCCAGGGTGTCGTCGCCGCTTGGAAGCAACGCCAGCAGCCGCTTATCGAGCGGACTCGACACCCGATCGGCGCCCGGAATGCGCACGAGGCCGAGCCCGACGACGCGCAATGCGGCAAGCAGGCGCGCGCGCCCGAGCGATTCCCAGGGCCAGCGCATCGCGGCGCTGAGCCAGGCGTCGGGCTCGAGCGCATCATGGCAACGGACGAGCGCGAGCAGGGCCTCGATCGACGCGCGCTCACGTCCCTCGGCAAGGGCGCGCTGCTGCCAGAGTTCGGAATCGTGTAGCTCGATCAGCGTGCGTGCCGCGAAGCGCAGATTGCGATCCGGGTCGTCGAGTTCGGCCCAGGCCGCGTCGAGTGAGCGCGCATTCGGTTCGAGATGCTGCGCTTCCAGTGCGCGTCTACGCAGCGTCAGGTCGTCAACGGCCGCTGCGCTTTCGGGTTCACCCAGGGGGGCGCCGTAGGCTCCGTCCCATGTGATGCGGTACAACCCGGACTGCGTGCGCCGGCCTCCGGTCGTGAAGTAGAGCGCTCCGTCTGTCGAAACAGTGAGGTCGGTCACGGGCAGCGGTTCACCCGTGACGAAGAGCTCGAAGCGGCCAGTGTAGGTCGCGCCGCTCGGTTCCATGTGGACGGCGTAGATCTTCCCCCAGGCCCAATCGGCCGCAAACAAGGCCCGGCGCCAGTGCCCCGGGAAGTGCGCGCCCGTTCCGAAGGCCACGCCGGTGGGGGAAGTGAGCCCGATGTCCACGACACTACCCAGACTGTCGGGCGTCCAGTCCGGCCACTTGCCCGACCCCGCGCGCCAGCCGAACTCCGCGCCGCTGACCACGTGCAGGATGCGCGTCGGGCGATACCAGGGCAGGCCCGTGTCGTACTCCATGTCCGCATCGAAGGTGAACAGCTCGCCGGACGGATCGAAGGCCCCGTCGTAAGGGTTGCGGAAACCGCACGCGATCAGCTCCCAGTCCTTGCCGTCGGGGTCGGTTCGGCAGACCCAGCCTCCGGGTTCGGTGATCCCGACCGCGTGTCCTACCGGATCGTCCATGCGTGGCAGGAGCACGTCCTCGCCCCACACGCGCGGCACGCGCGAGCGTTCGACGTAGTCCGGAAGGTCCGTGTGGTTGCCCGCAATGACCACCAGGCCGTCGCCTGCGGGCGTGAGCATGACGGCGTGCGGGCCATGCTCTCCGTTGCCCTCGAAGGGGCGCAGCAGCTCGACCGAGTCGAGTGCGTCATCGCCATCGGTGTCGCGCACCCGGTAGAGGCCACTCTCGTACTGCCCTCCCGCATTGACGACCACGTACAGGGAGTCGAAGGCCCACAAGAGTCCCTGGGCTTCTCCGAGCTCCACGTTGACCTGCTCTACTCGCGGTTCAGTGCGCTTGCCGGGCGGCGGCGGGGTCACGCGCCACAGCCGGCCGTACTGGTCCGAGGTGTAGAGTCTGCCCCGATCATCCGCGCACAGGCTCACCCACGAACCGTGCGTCGCCGAGGGGACACTGTAGATCAATTCGGCGGTGAATCCCTCCGCCACGACCAGCTCACTGGCTGCCAGGGCGTGCGCGGGCTCTACCTGTTCGAGGGGCTCGGTGCCGGTTGCATGGGGCTCGTGGGTCGAGCTGCATGCGCTCATGGCCAGGGCGGTGCCAAGCGCGCCCGCGAGGATCCAGGTGAGTGTAGGTTTGGGCAGGTGCATGCCGACAGGCTAGCACTACGTTCCACCCCGGCGCACCCCAGAGCCACGCGGGGCCGTATGATCCAGCTCTGATCTGAGTCTCCGAGTCCCCTGCACGAGGCCGCCATGCAACGTCGATCGTTTCTGCAAGTCTCCGCCCTGGCGGGTGTTCCGCTCACTGGATCCCTGCGGGCTCCCCTCGTGTCGGCAGCCGCGCCGGGTGCGAAGGCGGGCGAGCCCTTTCGGCTCAAGTACGCGCCGCACTTCGGCATGTTCCGCAACCACGCGGGCGACGATGTGCTCGACCAGCTGCGCTTCATGGCGGACGAGGGGTTCCGCGCGCTTGAGGACAACTGGATGACGCGCCGCCCGGTCGATGAGCAGGAGAAGATCGCGGCCGAGATGAAGCGCCTGAAGATGGAGATGGGTGTGTTCGTGGCGCACGCGGAGTTCGGGGAGGTGACCTTTGCCTCGGACCGCAAGGAGGTGCGCGAGCGCATCAAGAAGGAGATGACGCTGGCAGTCGAGGTCGCCAAGCGGGTTGGCGCGCGCTGGTGCACCGTGGTTCCGGGCAACTACTCCAAGGGCGTGGAGTGGGACTACCAGACCTCGAATGTGATCGACAACCTGAAATTTGCGGCCGAGATCTGCGAGCCGTCGGGGCTGGTCATGGTGCTCGAGTCACTGAATCCCTGGCGCGATCACGCGGGACTTTTCTTGACCAAGATCCCCCAGGCGTACCTGCTATGCCGGGCAGTCGGGAGCCCCTCGTGCAAGATCCTCGACGACCTGTACCACCAGCAGATCACGGAAGGCAACCTGATCCCGAACATGGATCGTGCCTGGGACGAGATCGGCTACTTCCAGGTCGGTGACAATCCGGGCCGCAACGAGCCGGGCACGGGCGAGATCCACTACGGCAACGTCTTCCGACACATCGAATCCAAGGGTTTCACCGGCATCATCGGCATGGAGCACGGGAACTCACTACCAGGCAAGGAAGGCGAGCGCGCAGTGATCGATGCCTACCGGGTTTGTGATCAGCGCGTCGCCGAGGCGCCCCGATAGTCCAAGGGGTCGCATTTCGTTCAGCTACCTGTTCGCAGGTCGCGGGCGCGGCTCCTGGCGTACTCGGGACGCGCGCCACTGCGATGGTGCTCGTGCTGGTGGCCGTATTGCGGACGCTCGTACTGTTCGTCCAAGGTGGCGCGGGGAGCACCTGTTGCGCGAGCGGTCCGGACCCCGGGCAGGCTCAGATCCTGCGTGACCTCGCGGCCGATGTCTCACTGCCAAGGGGGGCAAGGAGTCACCGAGGAGACGCTCCATCTCATAGGGGAGCTGACCGTCGTGCGCCCCGGGAGCGCGCGACCACCCGGAAGCGGTAGCTCGAGGCACGCCCGCGCCCGGTGCAATGCTCACGTCACCGGTCTGGCGGACGAGGTCTCGGACTCGGCAGTCGTACGTCTGCTGATGGCGGGCCGTTCCCACCGTGATCCATCAGTCCGGCCTGCCCTGCCGCTCTACGGCCTCCAATGCCCCATCAGCGCCATCCACAGCTGCAGAGAAATCGTTCGTCAGAGTTCCGAATGTCGCCGTTGACAGCACGGCGGTCCGTCGCGCACGACAGGTTTGGCCTTGTCGGGCTCAAGCGGCATGGCTCATCACGAGAGCTGCAACGCAGCCACTGGCGGAACGGCACGAGCCCGAGGACGCGTGGTTCCGGATCGGGGCACAGGCCCGTGCTCAGGCCGCAACCACGTCGGCCTGGGTTTGTTGAACGAGGGGTAGCCGGATGACGAAGGACGTGCCCTTGCCGTCTTCCGTCTCGAACACGATGGTGCCGCCGTGTCTGTTCACGATCACGGTATGTGCGATCGATAGGCCCTGACCGGTGCCCTTGCCGACATCCTTGGTCGTGAAGAAGGGGTCGAAGACCCTGTCCCGGACGTGTGCCGGGATCCCGCCTCCCGTGTCCGTAATCCTCACCTCCACATTGGCGCCTTCACGCCGGGTGCGGATCGAGAGGTCGCCCCGGTGTTCCGGGGCCTCGCCGACCACGTCTCGGATCGCGTCTGCTGCGTTGACAATGAGGTTGAGGACCACCTGATTGAACTCGCCCAGGAAGCAGGGCACGTGGGGCAAGGTGGGATCCAGGTCCGTGGTCAGATTCGCGACGTACTTCCACTCATTGCGTGCAACGGCGATGGTGTTCTCGATGGCGTGATTGAGGTCGACGTCAGCCATCTCCATTCCACCCGGGTGTGAGAACTCCTTCATTGCCCGAACGATCTCGCGCACCCGCGATCCGCCCTCCAGGGACTCTGCGAGGGCGCGCGGGACTTCCGCGCTCAGGAACTGGATGTCAGCCTCAGCGAAGAGGCGCTTCAGATCGCTCGCTTGATTCCCGTCCAGCTGTCCCGAGTCCGGCAGATCCCTGACGATCTCAATCAGCGGAGCGACCTCCGCGAACGTCTCCTGCAGGAAACGCACGTTGTCACAAACGTACTGGATCGGCGTGTTGATCTCGTGCGCAATGCCGGCGGCCAGGCGACCGACGGCCTCGAGCTTCTGAGCATGATGTAGCTCACCCTCCATGCGGGTGCGTTCGCTGACGTCGCGAATGACCGAAATGCACAGACTGCGTCCGTCGTCGCCCTCAACGCATGCCCTGGAGATCTCGACCGGCACTTGCCCACCGTCGCTGCGCGTGAGCATGGTCGTACCGATGCAGCTACCCGACTGCCGAAGGAACGCAGCCGACTCCAGCTCCGAAGAAACCAACGACTCAAACCTGCGCCCGATCAGCTGAGCGGGCGGTTCGCCGATGATCTCGCTGACGGAATCGCTTGCGACCTGGATATTACCGGCGTCGTCCGTAACCACGATTATGTCCACGGTGGCCTCGAGGATGGCGCTGATCTCCCGATTGCGACGCTCGGTGGCACTGGTGGAGTCGCGTAGCTGGCGATCGGCCTTGACCATGGCGCGCGAGACCCGATGGCCGTAATAGGTTGCGGCCAGCACGATGAGGACCACAAACGCGGCGATCTTTCTCTCCGTCGCCGTGAGCTCTTCCGCGCGTCCAGCCTGGGCGGCGAAGCGCTCGCTCTGCGCAACGCGGATCCTGAGCTCCGAGTTCGATATCGCTCCCAGGATCCCATAGAAGTACTCGTCCATGGCGTTCATGTGCTGGCCGGCGAGGTCTTCGCGGCCATCGCCCATGTTGCGCAGCAGCTCACGGCTCTCCGCCAGCATCGACAGGTAGGGGTCGCGGATATGCTGCAGCGATTCGCTGCGCTCCGGGGAAGCGTTCGGGAGACCAGCTATGCTGTCGGCCATCGAGGTGAACTTCGCCTCGAACGCCGCGTCGGCCTGCTCCAGCCTGGACTGCTCCAGCTCGACGTCATGGCTATCGAAGACCGAGTTTCCGGGCGCGTTCGCCCCCATGGCCAGGTCTCGGAGGGAAGCCAGGTCTCCCAGCCGCGCGGCCGATTGACGATTCACCACGATGCTGTCCTGGTAGAGACCAGAGATCACGTGCGAGAGCGTGAGCGTTCCGACGATCGTCACGACATCGACGATGACGAGCAAGTAGTAGAGGTGGTACCACCGGAGCCCGGGGGGGCGCTGGTCGGAAGGTGGGGCAGGTTTCGAGAGCATTTTTCGGTCCCTGTGGGGGCGGAGCTGAGTGGTCCGCCCCGCGCTTTGCGGGCCAGGGGCGTCCCGGTGTGTCGACCGAATCTCGAGGGAGCATGAGCCTGGTCCCGGTGCTGGCACCTGGCCCGCATTCTCCTCGACCCCGGCCCGAACACCGCCCGCACCACGGTCATGTGCGCAATACGCCGCACCCAGATGACCCGAGACCGTCGCCGGGCTGGCAGGTCGCGTCTGCGAGGGTCGTTCAGACCGACCCCTGAACCTGGCCCCGCCGGTCGACGTGGAACTCGACGCCATTGCATCGGGGCGGGCTGGGCCTCCAGGGAGCCGGTCGGTTGATTGTGGCCCCTTCCATACTCCGCGATTCGGAGGCGCCCCCTTCCTCTTCACCATCCAGGTAAGGGATGGCCCTTGAATGTCCGCTCACGACCCCGTGAGAGTGGGTCTACGGTCGATTGCGTAGGAGACCCACCCGTGTCGTGAGCGGACGGAAATTCCAGCGAAACCTTGTCTGTGCTCGGAATGCTGGTCTATGATTGGACTCGTAAGCAGCCCTTCGGGGTCGTTTACGCATGTGAGTTCCACCAAGAGGTATCGCACTTTGCGAGCGGTGCATACCCGGGAAGCTTGGTGTAACTCCTCTCTCCCTCGGGCCGCCTGTACTTCGGTGCAGGCGGCCCCCTCAATTTAATGGGGCGACTTGCAGCGGGGCGACTTGCAGCGGGGCGACTTGCAGCGGGGCGAC
>JBLHKW010000155.1:0-12107 GCA_047618565.1 Planctomycetota bacterium | reverse complement strand
CGGGTGGTCGAGCGCCTGCGGCACAGCATCCGGTCGGCATCGGTACCCGCCGCCGGGGACGACAGGTCCGTGGCGGTGGCCGGGAGCCTTGGCTTCGAGGTCTTTCCCGGCCCGCAACTGAGCTCGGTCGAGGGTCTTCGTGGTCACGCTGAACTGGCCCTGCGTGCGGCCAAGCGCGGTGGCGGGGATCGGGGCGTGTGCTATCGGCTGCTGCGGTGATACGGAGCCCGGGCAATCTCCACCACATTCGCCGAACCCCCGGTGTGCTCCAGCCCCCGGCACGAATGTGGTGGAGATTGCCCGGGCTCCGTATCCTGTCGCTTGATGACACTGCTCACTGACCTGAACTTGCTCGAACGTCTGGTGGCGTTTGATACGACCAGCTGCAAGAGCAACCTCGAACTCGCGCAGTTCGTCGCGGACTACCTGGATCGCCCGGGGGTGTGCATCGAACGCAATCCGTCGCCCGATGGGAGCAAGACCAATCTCGTCGTGCGCGTCGGGCCGGATCCTGGCGGCGAGCGGGATGGGTTGGTGCTCAGCGGGCACATGGATGTCGTTCCGGCCCTGGAGCGGGGTTGGGACAGTGACCCGTTTCGCTTGACGGAGCGCGAGGACAACCTCGTTGCGCGCGGTTCGAGTGACATGAAGGGTTTTCTGGCGATATCGATCAATGCCCTTGCGCGTTTGAAGGTCGAGGATCTGCGCAATCCGCTGGCGCTACTGTTCACCTACGACGAGGAGGTCGGAACGCTCGGGTCCAGGCATTTCGTCGATACGTGGCCCGCCGCCGATCTCCTGCCGCGCCGTACCATCGTCGGTGAGCCGACGTCGCTCACGTTGTTGCGAAGTCATAAGGGACACCTGACGTATCGGTTGCGCTTCAGGGGCAAGGCGGCCCACTCGGGCTTCCCCATGCTGGGCGTGAACGCACTGGAGCCGATGGCGCGCGCCATCCTGGCGCTGACCGAACTCGATCGCCAGATGCGGTCCGAGCGCCCCGAGTACAGCGACTTCTTCCCGAGCGTGCCCTTCGTGCCGCTCAACGTGGGCGTCGTTCGCGGTGGGGTGGCGGTCAACGTGATACCGGACTCGGGCGATGTGGAGTTCGGGGTGCGCCATCTGCCAGGAATGCAGACCGAAGAGATCGAGCAACGCATCCGCGGCGCGCTGGACGGCTCACTTGCGGGCGCCGAGTACGACCTCGGACTGGAACGCGAGAGTCCGCCCATGATGGCGCCGGTGGGTTGTGAGTTTCACCGCACGCTCACGGAGGTCACCGGGTGCCAGGAAGGCGAGGGCGCATCCTTCGCGACCGACGCGGGCTGGTTCCAGACCCGCGGGCACGAGTGCGTGTTGCTCGGGCCTGGATCGATCGAGGTTGCCCACCGCCCGAACGAGTTCGTTCCGCGCGCGGACCTGGTGCGTGGAGCCGAGATGATCGAACTCCTGGTGCGACGCTACTGCTTGTAGGTCCCGGACCTGCGCTCAGGCGTCGTCGGGGTCGTAGCCGAGCACCGGCGAGAGCCAGCGTTCCATCTCACCGATCTCCATGCCCTTGCGCGCCGCGTAATCCGCGACCTGGTCACGACCTACGCGGCTGATGGTGAAGTAGCGCGACTCCGGGTGCGCGAAGTAGATTCCGCTCACGCTGGAGGCCGGCTGCATGGCGAAACTCTCGGTCAGGGTGATGCCCTGCTCCTGGCCTTCCAGGAGCTCGAACAGCTCGCGCTTGGTGGTGTGGTCGGGGCAGGCGGGGTAGCCGAAGGCGGGCCGGATGCCGCGGAACTTCTCCTTCATCAGGTCGCCCTTGCGCATGTCCTTGGCCTCAAAGCCCCACTCGTGTCGCACGCGTTCGTGCAGGCACTCCGCGAAGGCCTCGGCCAGCCGGTCCGCCAGGGCCTTGACCATGATCGACTGGTAGTCGTCCAGCTCGGCCTCGAAGGCTGCGGACAGCTCGATCGATCCGATGCCGGTCGTGACCGCGAAGGCCCCGATCCAGTCCTGCATGCCGGAGCCTTTGGGCGCGATGAAGTCCGAAAGGGCGCGGTTCGGGCGTCCGTCGGTGAGCGTCGTCTGCTGGCGCAGGGTCTGGAAGCGCGTGAACTCGGTCGTGCGCGTGTCGTCCGCGTAGACGATGATGTCATCGCCGTCGCTCGCGGCGGGCCAGAAGCCGTAGACGCCCTTGGGCGTGAGCAGCTTCTCCTTGATGATGCGGTCGAGCAGCTCCTTGCCGTTGGCGTAGAGCTCGCGTGCGGCCTCGCCGTACTTCTTGCTCTCGAGGATCTGCGGGAACTTGCCCTTGAGCTCCCATGTCGAGAAGAAGAACGTCCAGTCGATGTAGCGGGCGATCTTGCTGAGGGGGATGTCGTCGATCACCCGGCGTCCGCAGAACTCCGGCTGGGCGATGTCCTCGGCCTTCCATTCGATCGGTGTACGGTTGGCGCGAGCGTCCTCGATAGTCATCAGCGGCCGCTCGCGCTTGTCGCGGTAGATGCCACGCAGGCGCTCTTGCTCGGCCATATTCTCCGCGTCGAGGACCTTCTTCTTCTCCGGATCCAGCAGGCTCGAGACCACACCCACGGCGCGCGATGCGTCGTGTACGTGGACCGTGCTGGCGGAGTAGTCGGGCGAAATCTTGACCGCAGTGTGTTGCTTGCTGGTCGTCGCGCCGCCGACCATCAGCGGGAGCTCGAAGCCCTGGCGTTGCATCTCCTTGGCGACCGACACCATCTCGTCGAGGGAGGGTGTGATCAGTCCCGAGAGGCCGATGATGTCGGCCTTCATCTCGATCGCCGTCTCGAGAATCTTCTTCATGGGCACCATCACGCCCAGGTCGATGATCTCGTAGTTGTTGCAGCCCAGAACCACCGCGACGATGTTCTTGCCGATGTCGTGCACGTCGCCCTTCACGGTGGCCATGACGATCCGGCCCTGGGAGCGCGCTTCGCCGCCCTGGGCAATGTGCTCGCGCTTCTCGGCCTCCATGAACGGTTCGAGGTGTGCGACCGCCTTCTTCATGGCACGCGCGCTCTTGACGACCTGCGGCAGGAACATCTTGCCGTCGCCGAACAGGTCGCCGACGATCTTCATGCCGTCCATCAGCGGTCCCTCGATCACCTCGAGCGCGCGCGGATACAGCTGGCGCGCTTCCTCGGTGTCGGCGACGATGAAGTCGACGTTGCCGTGCACCAGGGCATAGGACAATCGCTCCTGGACCGACGCCTCTCGCCACGACAGGTCGATCTCGCGCTTCTTACCACCGGACTTGTAGGCCTCGGCGAAGTCGACCATGCGCTCAGTGGCGTCCGTGCGGCGGTTGAAGATGATGTCCTCGACGTGCTCGAGCAGGTCGCGCGGGATGTCCTCGTAGACCTCGAGCTGGCCGGCGTTGACGATGCCCATGTCCATGCCGGCGCGGATCGCGTGGTACAGGAAGGCCGAGTGGATCGCCTCGCGCACCGCGTTGTTGCCGCGGAAGGAGAAGGACAGGTTCGACACCCCGCCGCTGACCCTGGCTCCCGGGCAGCGCTCCTTGATCAAACGCGTGGCCTCGATGAAATTGATGCCGTAGGCCGCGTGCTCCTCGATGCCGGTTGCGATGGCGAGGATGTTCGGATCGAAGATGATGTCCTCGGCCGGGAACTGGGCGGATTGCGTCAACAGCTTGTAGGCGCGCTCGCAGATGTCGATCTTGCGCTCGATCGTGTCGGCCTGGCCCTCCTCATCGAAGGCCATGACCACGGCCGCGGCGCCGTAGCTCTTGATCGTGCGCGCCTTCTCGAGGAACTCCTGCTCGCCTTCCTTCATGGAAATGGAGTTGACGATGCCCTTGCCCTGCACGCACTTGAGTCCGGCCACGATGACGGACCACTTCGAGCTGTCGATCATGATCGGGATGCGAGCGATCTCGGGCTCGGTCGCGATCAGGTTCAGGAACGTCGTCATGCACGCTTCCGAATCCAGCAGTCCCTCGTCCATGTTGACGTCGAGGATGTTAGCGCCGCCGCGGACCTGATCCAGGGCAACCTCGAGAGCCGTCTCGAAGTCGTCGTTCTTGATCAGCTTGCGGAAGCGCGCGGACCCCGTGACGTTGGTGCGCTCACCGATCATCATGAAGTTGGAGTCCGGGAGCATGGTCAGGGTCTCGAGCCCGCTGAAGCGCGACACGCGCTCGGGCTTCGCTTCCGGCAAGCGGCGCGGCGCGATATTCAACGAGGCGCTGTGGATCGCACGGATGTGGTCCGGAGTGGTTCCGCAGCAGCCGCCCAGGAAGTTGACCAGCCCGCTGTCGGCGAACTCCTTGAGCAGTCCACCCGTGGTGGCCGGCTCCTCGTCGTACTCCCCGAAGGCGTTCGGCAGGCCCGCGTTCGGGTAGCAGGACACGTAGGTCGACGCGATCTTCGCCAGTTCGGCCACGTAGGGCCGCATGTCGGTCGCGCCCAGGGAACAGTTCACGCCCACGGACAGCGGCGCGGCATGCTCGATGGACGTCCAGAAGGCGTCGACCGTCTGGCCCGACAGCGTTCGTCCGCTGGCGTCGGTTATCGCGACCGAGATCATGATCGGCAGACGCACACCCAGTTCCTCGAATACTTCGTCGATGGCGACCAGGGCGGCCTTGGAATTCAACGTGTCGAAGATGGTCTCGACCAGGATCACGTGCACGCCGCCCTCGACCAGGCCGCGTACCTGTTCCGCGTAGCTCTCCTTCAGCTCGTCGAAGTACATGCTGCGGAATGCGGGCTCGTCAACCTTGGGTGACAGCGAGAGCGTCTTGTTCGTCGGGCCGACCGCTCCGGCGACGAAGCGCGGCTTGTCCGGGGTCATCTCGGTGTACCGCCGCGCGATCTCGCAGGCGATGCGAGCGGCTGCAAAGTTGAGCTCGCGCGCCAGGTGCTCCAGGCCGTAGTCGCCCTGGGCGATGGACGTCGCACCAAACGTATTCGTCTCGACGATGTCGCAGCCTGCGTCGAAGAACTGGCCGTGGATGGCTTCGATGATGTCCGGGCGCGTCAGGCAGAGCACCTCGTTGTCGCCCTGCAGGGGGAGTTCATGGTCCTTGAAGCGCTCGCCACGGAAATCCGCTTCCTGCAGCCCATAGCCCTGGATCATCGTGCCCATCGCGCCGTCGAGCACCAGCACGCGTGTAGCGAGGTGGCGTTCGATCTCGGAGCGCGTCTCCTGGGCCTGGGCGCTGGTCAGCTGAAACGTACGCCCGTTCGAGTCGACGAGCATCTGCTGGAGTGCGCTGGAAGACGCGGCGGTAGCGGGACCGATGCTCGCGGAGGCGGGGTCAGAACTATGCATGTCAGGAGGGCTTCGAGCCGGTCGCGACCAGGGTCACGAAATGGGGCGGATGTGGATCACGAGCAGCGTTGTGAACGCTGACATACTCGAAACCACTTCCGCTCAGCAGGTCTTCGAGATCGGATTGTGAAAAGCCGAGGTGTTGGTGCTGGAGCTTTTCGCGCACCCAGGCCTCGGTGTGTTGCAGCAGGTCGATGACCAGCAAGCGGCCGCCGGGGCGCAGCAAGCGCATGGCCTCGGCGATGGACTTTTCGGGCACTTCAGCGTGGTGCAAGGCCTGGCTCATGACGACCACGTCGGCCTGTGCGTCGGGCAGGGGCACCTGTTCGATCTCGCCGATCACGTACTCGATGTTCTCGACACCCTGCGCGCGCGCGCGCGCTTCGAGATTCTTGAGCATTTCCTCGGAGAGGTCGACGGCGGTGACGGATTCGGCCACCTGGGTGAGCATCATGGTCAACAGACCGTCGCCGACTCCCAGGTCGATGTAGCGCCCGCGCGGCGCAAGCATGAGCAGCGCGCGCGCCAGGCCCTCCCAGGTGCGACCCGGGAGAATTTGCTCCGCGAAGGTGGCCGCCACGCGGTCGAAGTACGAGCGCGTGTTCTCGATCCGGCGCAGGCGCAGGGCGCTCAGGGCGCGCGTGTCGATCTCGAACTCGGCCGCGCTTCTGGCTTCGCCCAGGACGCGCGTCAGGAAATCCGAGTGGCCGCCATCCGCCAGGGTGTACAGGGCTCGCCGTCCGACGCGGCGCTGGGATACGAGCGACTCGCGGCGCAGGACCGAGAGGTGGGTCGCGATCCGGCTCTGGGCCATGTTCAGGATCTCGACCAGGTCCGTCCCGCTGAGTTCCTCCTCGGCGAGCAGGTTCAGGATCCGAAGCCGGGTGGTGTCGCCCAGGATCTTCAGAAGCTTGGTGGTAGTGCCGAGTTCTAGCATCGTCGTATCAAGATACCCCGATAGATGGTAGGGGGCGACCCTTTTGTATCGTCCACTGGAGCCCGTCGGCCCAAACCCGTTACCCATATTCTATATAGGCTGACTGGGAGTGGCCTCTGGTGCTGCCTGGAGGGGGGGCGCTCGCTATATTCCGAGCAGATCCATGGCCCCCGACCCCACACCAAGCTTCGCTCCGATCGCCAGCTACGTCCTCGATGGTGAGGGCGGGGCGCAGCGCCCGGACCTCGAGGCCTTCGAGCAGCACATGGATGCCGGTGACGTGGTCTGGGCCCATCTGGATCGCGGGGTGGAGGGGACCGAAGAGTGGCTGCGCGAGCGGTCGGGACTGGACGCGGTCACGTGTGACGCCCTGCTCTACCCGGATACCCGTCCGCGCGCGCGCGTGTACGGGCGCGGGATCATGCTCATCCTGCGCGTGCCGAACCGTAATGAGGGCGACTCCCAGGAGGATATGGTCGCGCTGCGCCTGTGGGTCGAGGCGCGCCGCATGATCAGCGTGCGCCTGCGCCGGGTCGACACCGCAGCGAGCGTCGGACGGCAACTGGATCGAGGGCAAGGGCCTGCGGATACCCGCGCACTCCTGTCGGAACTTGTTCACGGCATTCTGGATCGCCTCGAGCCCGTCCTGGACGACCTCGAAGAACGGGTGGATCGTGCCGAAGAAGCCCTGCAGCAGCGCGGCGCCGCACGGCCGGACGATTCCCTCGCCAGGCTGCGCCGTGAGCTGGCGATCTACTATAGGCACCTGAAACCACAGCAAAGCGCGCTCGTGCACCTGGGGTCGATCGACTACCTGGACTGGTTCGAGCCGCCGGCTGTCGCGCAGCTGCATGAGGCGTCCGAGCGTACGGCGCGCATGACCGAGGATCTGGAGACCCTGCGCGAACGGGCGGAGCTCGTGTACGAGGAATGGCAGATCCGCGTGAGCGACCAGCTGAACCGGCGCATGTACGTATCTGCCATCGCGGCTGCGCTCTTCCTGCCCCTGACCTTCGTGACGGGGATGCTCGGGATCAACGTGGGCGGTATTCCGCTGGCCGATGATACGCGCGGGTTCATGCTCGTGTGCGGGGTGGTCTTGCTGCTCGGCGCGCTCGAGGTCTGCGTACTGTGGCGTCGCAGGTGGCTGTGAGCTGCCGAGGTCAGGCGCGATCGGTGAGGATCGGAAGGAACTCGCGCCACGGTCCGACATTGGCCGAGTAGCACTTGGCGAGCACGCGCGCGATCTGCGCGATGTGGCTCTGGTCGTGCACAACCCAGGTGGACAGCAATTCGCCCAGGGTGACCGAGCCGAAGGTCGGGTGGGTGCCCTGGCTCTCCAGCTGCGCGTTCGTGATAGCCAAGGCGCGCAGCCGGTCGAGGTTGTCCGCGCGCAGGTTGGCGAAGGTGTCAAGCAAGCCCGCCAACGGGACATCCTTGAACTCGGCCTGGTGTCCGAAGCGATCGAAGCGCTCGAAGGCGCCCGCGCGCTGCTCGAGGATGTGACGCGCGCGGCCGATCCAGTCCGAACGCTCCCCGTAGACCAGATGCCCCAGCACACCGAAAGCGCTGAACGTGTCCGGTCCTTCATTCGCGTGCAGCCAGTCTTCGGGCAGGTCGCGTAGCCAGGTGTCGAGCAGTGCCGGTGTGCGCCGCAGCAGGTTGCTGCTGTCTGCCAGGGAGAATGCAGGTCGGTGGTTCATGGGCTGTTCCGTGGGAAGTTCAGGATACGGACACGGTAGCAAGCCCAGCGGTGCGGTCGATGGCCTCCGTCTGGAAGCGCTCGAGGTCGCGCGCCGGAATGTCGAACACGAGGTGTACGTCGCTTCCGTAGTCGGCCGAGACCGGTTCGAGCTGCCAGGCCGCGAGCATTCCCTGAATCGCACCCGAGCACTCGTAGGGGTGGTGCACGTCGACGCGGCTGGTGACCAGAATCGTATGGATTGGTGCGTGGTCGAGCGCGCGGCCCGCAGCGCCGCCGTAGGCGCGCATGAGTCCGCCCACGCCGAGTTTCGTCCCGCCGAACCAGCGCACGACGATGACCGAGAGGTCCACCACGTCGTGACCGTCGATCTGCTGCAGGATCGGGCGGCCCGCGGAACCACCGGGTTCACCGTCGTCGTTGGAGCGGAAGTGGTCGCCGGGCCCGCGCAGGCGCCAGGCCCAGCAATGGTGGGAAGCGTCGGGGAACTCGGCGCGCGCGCGTTGCAGGCATGCGGCGGCTTCGTCCATTGAGCTCGCGGGCGCCAGCAGCGCCAGGAAACGCGAACCCTTGACCACGTCCATCTCCGCGCGGAACTCCCGGGCGAGGGTGCGATACTCGTCCATGTCAGCGCTGCGCTTCGAAGGCTCGTTGTAGCGCGTTCATGGATGGGAACGTCCACTCGTCGCCCGCGCTCGATGAGATGATGGCGCAGGGCATGCCCGCCGCGCGAGCCGCGCCCGCGTCCACGTCCGCCCGATCGCCGACGTAGAGCACTTCTTCGGGCTCGAGCCCCCACTGTGCACGGGCGTGGTGCAGTCCGCGCGGGTTGGGCTTGAGCGCATTGATCTGCGTGTCGCTGGAGCAAAGCGCGAGCGAGAAGCGCTCGCGAATCCCCATGGCTCGCAGCTTCTCCTCGACGGGGTAATCGGACAGGACTCCAAGCGCCAGGTCGCCACCGGTGAGGTAGTCGAGCAGGGCGCCCAGGTCGGCGCGCACGGCTCTCGCGATGAAGGGCAGCGGGCGCTGGATCATCCACTCCGAGACGGTGGCGTCGACCTCGGCCACGTCCACGCCCAGTTGTCGTGCCGTCTCGGAGACTTGCAACTCACGCAGGCTCACCTCGGCATGACCCATGTCGCGCATGCGCTCATGGAGCCGGCGGTAACCCTTGATGTGGCTCCACACGCGCCGCGTCTTGCTCGGCGAGAGCGACCGAATCGGCAGCAGGATCAGCTCGAGCGCCATGCGCCTGCGCACGGGGTCCTGGTGGTACAGGGTTCCGTCGAGGTCGAACAGGACGCCGCGAACGCGCGCCAGGGCTTGCAGACTGAAGTCCGTCGACGTCAACGCCAGATGACCTCGACGGCGGTCGACATGTTGAAGCCATTGGGGCCACCCGCGGCATTTCGATACCACAGCTGGAAGTTCTGAGTCGCGCCCACCGTGATGGACGTTGCGTAGGGCGCCGTCCAGTTGAAGTTGCGCGTGGCCACACCCGAGCCGTTGGCGTGCACCGGCGGGTTCATGCGTCGGAAGATGCCGCCCACGCAGCGAATCCCCTCTCCGAACGGCAGCTGAATCTGGTTGGGGCCGAAGAAGTAGAGACCGGACGCGCCGCCCGGCATGTTGACGGTGCGTAGCAGCAGGTCGGCGTCCCCGACGATGCCGCTGCCTTCAAGGCTGAGCATGGCCACATTGCCGGTCGAGTTCGGATTGGACATGCAATAGACCTGGCCCACGTTGCGCGGGCGCTCGAAGATGTAGGCCGAGCCCGCCTCGGCATCCGCGTCGCTGTCGCTATGGGATCCGACCACGATCGTGTGTCCGCGTATGGCAACGACTCCGAACGCGTCTCCGTCCGTGCCGTCGAAGGGGACCAGGCGTTCCTGTTCGACCCAATCGATCATGTCGCTGCTGATGAACCTGTAGGCGGCGCCCGTCGCGCTCGCCGCGCCCGCGTTTCCGACTGCGCCGACGACGATCGTGTCGCCGTCGATGGCCACCGAGATGCCGAACAGGTCTCCGGTGCTGGCGTCGGATGCGATCAGCTTGTCGCTCTCCGTCCACGTCGACCCGTCCCGGGTGAACACGTATGCCGATCCCGAGTTGTCTCCGTCGTCGTCGTCCGCCCAGGCGCCCATGACGATCACGTCGCCACTCAGCGCGCACGCGATGCCGAGCTGGTCGCTGGTGCCCGGGTCGCTGGCCAACAGCTGTCCCTCGGAGACCCAGTCCATGCCGTCGTAACGGTACGGGTAGCCCGTGCCGGCACTGCTACCGTTGTCGTCGTCGCCGAAGGCACCCACGACGACCGTGTCGCCGTCGATCGCCACCGAGCGCCCGAAGCGGTCGTAGGCCGCGGGGACGGCGCAGGCCAGGCGTTTCGTTTCGGTCCAGGCTCCGCCGTTGCGCTCGAAGATGTAGGCCGCGCCCACATCCTGTCCAATGCCGTTCACGTCACTGCGCGGAGCGCCGACGATGGCGCGATCGCCCGAAAGCGAGACGCTGAGTCCAAATTCGGCGCCCACGTTCGGATCGCTGGCGATGAGCTTCGCAACCTGGACCCAGTCCACGCCGTCGCGCTCGAAGATGTAGGCAGCCCCTGCGCGCGAGGTGCCCTCGCTATCCTCGGCCGCGCCGATCACGATACGGTCGCCCTGCATGCAGACGGCCGCCCCGAAGCGGTCTCCGAAGTCCGCGTCCGTGGCCATCAGCTTCAGCTGCGGGGACCAGACACCGTTCTCCTCGTGGAAGACGTAGGCCGCACCGGCTTCGTTCTCGGGGTTGTCGTCACCAAAGGCGCCAATGACCAGGTACGCGCCGTGGGCCGAGGCGGAGATTCCAAACTCGTCGCGTGCGTCGGGGTCTCCGGACAGGATCTTGACGCCCTGCTGGGAACTCGCATGGGGAGCGAGGGCGCCCAGCGTAAGAAGGAGGATAGGTCCGAGGAGAACTCTCATTGGGGGTCGTGAAGGGGGGGGGGGCGGCTTGCCCTCATATGATAACCCCTCACCGCCGATCGGGGGGGCATCGACGGTCCAGGAGCCGCAGTGGCGTCGTCGGGGCCCTGAGGCGGCCCGAGGGGACGCCCCAGGACCCCCGACGCAAAAAAAACACCCTTCAGCGCACATTCCCGGGCGTACAGTCGTAAGTCTGCTCGCACAGATGAAGTTCCTCCTTCGCCTCGCGGTCGTCGCAACGACCGTCCCATTCGCTGTCTCGAGCCCCTGCCCCGTGGCGGGCAACCGCTCGGGCGTGGACGCGTTCTATCGCAGCTCCGTCGACAAGGCGCTCGAGCGCGCACGCGCGGACTTGCAGCAGTCCATCACGCTGCACCAGGATCATTCGTCCTGGTCGGACCCGTGGGTCGTGCAGCAGGGACCATTCGTGGTGCGCAGCACGGCCAGCTGGTTCTTCTCGGACCAGGCGGCGCGCAATCTGGACACGATGGTGGGGCACTTCGAAGCCCTCCTGGACCGGCCCTTTCCACGCGACGAGAACCGCAACGTCTTCGTCTTCCCGGACATCGACGGCTACAACAGCTTCGGCGGCAACTACGGAATCCACTCGTCGATCCTCGGAAGCTTCTACGCCGGCCAGGACCCGCAGCGCCCGATCGTCTCCTACTACCACAACAACCCGACCCAGGTCGGAATGTGGCTGACCCACTCGGCGAGTCACATGTACGTGACGCGCCTGGCTGCGCGCGAGCTGCCGGCCTGGATGGACGAGGGCCTGGCGAGCTACTTCGCCTACTACTTCTGGGCCTACTCCTACGGCATCGACGAACTCGCACGCCTCACCGCGGACGGAAACCTGACCAGCCTGTCCGAGTTGCTGGGCGCCCGTTTCGAGAGCTACACAACCGCCAATTCACACGAGCGCTTCGTCCAGCTCGGCCTGCTGTTCGCGTACCTGATCCACCACTACGAACCCTCGACCAGCCCGCTCGATGAAGTGCGCGAGGGCTCCTTCGTCGAGTACCTGCAAAAAGCCATGCGCGGCGAGCGCCTCACGCGCCACCCCATGCACGCCCTGATCGATAACCCGAGCGCCGAACTCGAACCCGCCTTCAGAGCCTTCTCGTTCCCGCGCTAGGGCGAACGTACCGAGCCAGTGCAAAATCCGACGGGTGTCGGCCATATTGGCCGACAC